>NZ_JBOBDR010000024.1:0-94547 GCF_050586545.1 Pseudomonas sp. WC2
AACCGGCGCCGCGCCATTGATCCCCGGTGTATTGAAACAGGCCGACGCCGACAAGGCCGGGCAAGTCCTCACCCCGGCCCAGATCAACACCCTCAAACGCAACGCGCCGTTCTGCGAAGAATGCGAAAAATGCAAGGCAGGTGCCTGTGCCATCTGATCGACTGACACCCAAGGATTGGCTGGCGCAACAGCCGCTGCAAACCGGCGAACGCCTGTACCTGATCATCAGCGCAGCAAGCGATTCCGACGCGCTGAAAAACCTCTACCTCACCGAACCCACCGCCCAGCTCCTGCCGATCTGGGGCGGCACGCCCTACTCCACCTGGCAACCGGTGATGCCCTACGTCACCGAACTCAAGGGCAACTCGGCATTCCTGCCATGGATCGCCGAAACCGACGCCCTCGATTGGGGCTGGCTGGCGGTATCGCGCTCAGAACCCAATGAAGTATTTGAACATCTGCGCAGCCTGACGCAGGTGAAGATGCCGGACGGGACCGAGGTGTTTTTCCGGTTTTGGGATGGGCGGCATATCTACCCGATTCTGCAGGGATTAGGGGAAAAGGCTGGGGAAGTGCTGCCGATGTTTGAGCGGTATTTGATTAATGGGCAGTCGCTGGAGGTCGGGACGCGGGTTGTGCCGAAGGTGAAAGATTGGCCGTGGTGGGAGGTGCCGAAGCCGTTGCTGGATGGCTTGGCCAAGGAAAATCCGACGACGCTGATCAGCAACCTGATGCAGTGGCTGGAAGAAGACCGCCCGGACATTTACACCGCTTGGCCCGAAAGCAACCTGAAGCTGAAAGTCAGCCGTTTCGTGCGCCGTCCGGACGCACCGAAAAATCTTAAAGAAGCACTGTTAAACCACCTGATTCTGGAGCAAGGCTGATGGATCGCGTTGCCTTTGTTGACAACCAACTGAACACCTTCAAGGACAGTCTGAAGCTGTATCAGGAACAAACCAAAACCTGGTACGCGCGCGTCGCCGACAAGGCCAGTCGGGCCGCTGATATGCCTTCCCTGCTGGGCATGGAGCGAGTAATCAAGGTTGGTGACTCGAGCAAAGCGGTGAGCATGACCGACGGCAATTTCACTTCGAACGTGGCGCAGTGCCCGCTCAAAGGGCCGTTGCTGATCGAAAGTAAATTCGAGTCGGTTTACGACATTCCTATTGGCGAAATCGAAGTCGAGATCGTCGCCGTTGAGGGTGGTGCAGTCAGCAAGGTCAAACTCGACGCTCAAGGCAAAGCCGCCTGGACCGGTGGTATTCCAGGCAAGTTCTACGAGATCCGCGTTCATAACGAAGTGACGCCGGCGCAGATCGATGCCCTCTTCAGCTCCTACAGCGGCGTGACCGCAGACCTGGAAGGCTTTCTTCGCAAAGAGTGGGCCGGGTTCAAACCGCAATGGTCGAACCTTTCCACCTCGGGCACTGCAATGGCGATTGGTACCGGCATTCTTGAAGGTGGCTGGGAGGCCATCAAAGGTGTGTGGGATGGCATCAATCAGGTGCTCGATATCCTGCAGGACCCCGGCAAGTTTGCGAAGGATCTTGGCGCGGGTGCAGATGAACTGATCAAAGTTGCCAAAAGCTCGCCGGACATCATGAAAAAGGCCATGTTGCTGGCCAGTGACGAAGCCGCGCTGTTCCTGCTGGTACGCAGCGCCGTGATCTGGCTGGCAGGCTTGCCTCCGATGAAGATGGCGGGCGACATCGCGAAAGCCACCACGGCAATGGTGGTCGGTATCGCCATAGACATCGTGATTGGCGTGGTACTCACCATTGCGGCTGAAGGCACCGGCGTTATCTACCTGATCGCCCGCTTGAAGAAGTACGGTGAGCTTGTCCTCAATGCCGTCGTCGGTTTCGTGAAGTCGCTGTTCAAGATCATCAATGGCTTTATGGAATACGTCGCGAAATACACCGCTGTTGCGGCGCGGGGCGTGACGGCCAAGGTGAGAAACGGGATTTCCGAGTTGCGGTTTGATGGCAAGAAAAACGCGAAACTCGCGGACGGAAAAATAGCTGACGATGCTTCCAAGCAGGCGAAGACGCCGGCCGACAAAAGTGCAGAACCTGCCGCCGAGACTTGCACTAACGGATGCCCGGTTTCGATGGTGACCGGCGAAGAGCTGTTGACGCTGACTGACGGTCAACTCGAAGGGCTACTGCCGTTTGAGTGGACGCGTCTCTACAGAACCAGTGCCGTGGAAATTGATTGCGGTCTGGGTTATGGCTGGAGCCATGCATTGGCTCATCGCATTGACATCAATGGCGATGAAGTCATCTGGACCGACCACGAAAACCGCGCAACGCCGTTCCCGCTCCCGAGTGAACAACGTCCAGCGATCACTAACAGCCTTTCAAAAGCTGCCATTTTCCTCGGTGACGACCCATCGGAACTGATTCTCGCCCAAGCAGGCAAGCGTCCATCGTTCTACCACTTCCGTTTTAACAGCAAAGGCGCAACGCTGATCGCGATCAGCGACAGCTATGGCAATCGACTGCACGTTACACGCGACATCCACGGTCGCATCAAACGCCTCGACAACGGTGCAGGTCGCGCGCTGCTTCTGCGCTACGACCGCAAACACATCGTCGCAGTCGACTATCAGCAGTTCCTGCCCGCGGACAATCTGGAAGATGCCTGGAATACAGTGCAGACGCTGGTCACCTACAGCTACGACGCCCAGCATCGCCTGATCGAAGCGAAGAACGCCGCCGGTGAAGCCGAACGTTATCGCTACAACGAACAGCACGTCATTCTCGAGCGGCAGCTGGCGGGCGGCGCTGCGTTCTACTGGGAGTGGGAGAACGAGGGGAAACTGTCTCGCTGCATCCGTCACTGGGCCAACTTCTCGCAGATGGAAGCGCACTACGCCTGGGATGATAAAGGCAGCGTGACCGTCACCAACGCCGACGGCAGCGAAGAGGTGTACACCCACGATGATCAGGCGCGACTGATCAGCAAGATCGACCCGGACGGTGCCGAGCATCTCAAGGCCTACAACGACAAAGGCCAATTGATCGCTGAAAAGGACCCGTTGGGCGCCGTCACCGAGTACCGCTACGACGACAACGGCTTGATGACTGCCGTCATCCCGCCGGAAGACGAAGCCACCACCTACGAATACGTCAACGGTTTCGTCAGCGATGTTCATCGCGGCAAAGCCAGTTGGAAGTACCAACGCAACCGTCAGGGCGATATCACCCAGCAAATCGACCCAGACGGCAACGCCACGCTATACAGCTACGACGGTCAGGGGCGTCTGCTGGAGATTCGCCACCCGGACGGCAGCCGTCATCAACTCGGCTGGAACAACCTCGGCCAGTTGCTGGAAGAGCGCCTGCCCGATGGTGGCCAACGCAAGTATCGCTACGATGCTTTGGGTCGGCAGATCACCCGCCAGGAAGAGTCCGGCGCCATTACCCAATACCAGTGGGATGCCGCCAATCGTCTTGCCCAGGTCACACTACCGGGCGGCGTAACTCGCGCGTTCACCTATAACGCCTACGGCAATGTCACCGCCGAACGCGATGAACTCGGTCGCATCACCCGCTACGAGTACGCCGACAACCTGCATCTGGTCAGTCGCCGCATCAACCCCGACGGCAGCCAGTTGCGCTATCGCTACGACAACTCGCGCCTGCTGCTGACCGAAATCGAAAACGAGCGCGGCGAGCAATATCACCTCGATTACTACGCCAACGGCCTGATCCAGCAGGAAACCGGCTTCGACGGTCGTCGTACTGCCTATGAGTACGACCTCAACGGCCAACTGCTGAAGAAAACCGAATTCGGCGACGATGGCAGCGAACTGGTCACTGAGTATCAGCGCGATGCAGCAGGCCGACTGCTGGTGAAAACCCTGGCCGATGGCAAGGAAATCCACTACAGCTACGACGCCCTCGGTCGTCTCGTAAACGTCGACGACGGCCACTGGCCGCTCGCCTATAAATACGACCTGCAAGACCGCCTCATCGAAGAACACCAAGGTTGGGGCACTCTGCGCTACGAGTACGACAGCGTCGGCCAGCTCAAACACTGCCGCCTGCCTGACGGAAGCAAACTCGACTACCGTCACCAACCTGGCGGGCAACTCAGTAGCATCGACCTTAACGGCTCACGTCTGACCTCTCACCAGTTCAGCGCCGGTCGCGAACAACAGCGTCAGCAAGGTCTGCTGCTTAGCCAATACCAGTACGACGAACAAGGTCGCCTGCAAGCACACAGCGTCAGCCAACGGGACAAAAACCTGTTCCAACGACGTTATACCTACGATGCCAACGGCAACCTCGCCGGCATCGACGACAGCCGCAAAGGCAACCGCAGCTACCACTACGACCCGCTCGACCGACTGATCAGCGTGCGCGGCGCCACCCCAGAAAGCTTCGCCCACGATCCGGCGGGCAACTTGCTTGGCCAAAACAACGAAGGCACCGCCAACCTCGCCAACGTCAAAGGCAACCGCCTGCTGATGCAGGGTGATCGTCATTATGAGTACGACGCGTATGGCAACCTGAGTCGCGAGCGCCGCGGCACAGGACAAAGACTCGTCACCGAATATCGCTACGACTGCCAGCACCGCCTGATCGGCGTCAGCCTGCCGGGCGGCAGCATTGCAACGTATAAGTACGACGCCTTCGGCCGTCGTATCGAAAAAACTGTCGACGGCCACACCACTGAATTTCTGTGGCAAGGCGAGCGCTTGATCGCTGAAAGCGCCGACAACCGTTACCGCAGCTACCTCTACGAACCGGGCACCTTCCGCCCATTGGCAATGCTGGACGGCGAAGGCCCACGTAAGGCCACGCCGTTCTATTACCAACTCGACCACCTCGGCACACCGCAGGAGCTCACCGATTACAGCGGTGAAATCATGTGGTCGGCGAAGTACCGAGCCTACGGTAACCTCGCTGCGCTGGACGTCAGCGAAATCGATAACCCATTGCGCTTCCAGGGTCAGTATTTCGACGCGGAGACAGGGTTACATTACAACCGTCACCGCTACTACAATCCGGGAACTGGACGGTTTTTGACGCCGGATCCGATCAAGCTTGCGGGTGGGTTGAATAGCTACCAGTACGTGCCTAACCCTACGGGGTGGGTGGATCCTCTAGGTCTAGCTAGCGGCCCGACAAATTGTCCGCAGCCTGTCCCAGGCGGAACATGGAAATTCAATTCTGAGGTTGATTTAGACTGGAGGAGTACACCTGGGACGTCATACCAGCAAATGCACAAAGGATTGGACGAGGCATTTACTCGCACAGGCGTGCCGAAAAACGAATTTTCAGTTACCAAGTGGGGCAAAGACCAATATGGAAAATCTTACCCAACAGAATGGCGCGTATTAGAGGGCAGAAATAAGGGTGCAGAAGTAAACATAGATGATCCTCGCCTCGTTCCTTCTGGTGATGGTCCGGCAGATCCTCATGTCGGTTACCAAACGCCAGGTAAGCGTGGTACAGGTGGGGCCGTTAGAGGACACATATTGTTAGAATCTGTGCCTGTATCACGCGCGAGAATTGGAGATCCACAATGAACTACCTAGAAAAAGAAATCGATTCGGCATTATCAGAGCAGAACTTAGCGCATGAGAAAGTACGCGAGAATGAACTATCTAAATTGATCATGAAGCTAATGGCATCATTTTTTTCTTCTGAAACAAAGGGCCTCGACCCTTTTTACTTGAGGGCCCCCCAAAAAAAACACGATCCAGACTTCTGGAAAAAAGTAGACATTCTCGAAAATTTTGAAAATCCCTTACTAATAGTTCAAGACAGTAAGATCCACGCTTGGAAACTAGCAACCTCTGCAGATCTTAAAACGCTATTCTCCGAAACGACTGGATTCCCATTCTGGATAGTCGACGACAACTTCAAAGTACTAATCTACATGGATGATCATGATTGCGTTCATACCAGCGATAGCACTCAATAAAAACAAATCGACTTTAGTTAACGAAAGGAATAAAACAGGGGCAGACCGCAGTTTTTTATCTATAATCTGCCGCCTGAAAACTCTCCTCTTTCTCGCTATTTAACGTGATCCATCCCTGAACAACATGAATAAGATTTTCGAAGAATACAACTACTGGCTTGGACCGAATGAAGACTCAAATTGGAATGAGTACATTACTGAACAGGTAGCATATGGAGTTTTAAGAAAATTCAACATCATGGACTGGCAACAGCTTAATGAAGCAATTCTTTTAAAAGAGGAATACTGGCAAGAAAGGAGCGCTGCTGCTCTCGGAGAGTTGCGATCGCCCGAAGCGATAGAGCTATTAAAAAAACTTCTTGACTCCACGTTCTCCGAGGTGGCAATCGCCGCAGCCTCCGAACTTTATTGGACTGAAACAGTTATTGAGGAAAAATACTCTAATAAAATTCAGCGAATCATAGACAATCTGTCCGATGAAGAAATTGATTCTCACCCTGAACTCAAAAACCCACTAAAAAATCACAACACCAAGTTCCCCAATAAAAAGCTGAAAGCCTGAGTTTTTAAGACGAGTAAAAAGCCTCTACAAGTGCGGACACCGCTTTAAATTCGTCAACTTGCCGGCTAGAAACACCACAACCACAGGATGGCTCTATCATCGAACTGTAGTGATCCGAAAGAGCTGGGAAGAGGTCACGGTTTCGCGTTTCAAACGTGATTCCCTCCTGGATACTGCCCAAATGACAGACCGCTTTATCAATAGTGGTCATTACGACGACTCCCCCCTACTGAAACTGGAAGCAGATAAATATGATAATTCAGCTTGATGGATTATCCATCTCAACCGAGGAAGAATTCCATAAACAGATATCATCTTCTTTTTCGGTCACCCAATACTACGGAAACAACCTTAATGCTCTTTGGGACCTGCTCAGCACCGACGTAGAGCGCCCAATTGAATTAATTTGGACAAATTCAAAACATTCAGAAAAATTAATGGGCGACTCATACAAAAAAATATTAATCATTCTTGATCGAGTGAAAATTCACGACAAAAGCTTTAGACTGAATGATAAGTTCAATTACCAACTTAAATAGCAAAGACGCAACTGAGGAGCAGGCCAAATTTTATTTTGTCCAAAGGTGGTTTTACCCGAACCTTTCCGCGCTCTAAACGCAGTCTTCTCGTGATTAATCACTTATGAAAATCCATCTCAACATCGATGACCTGCCTGACTACCCATACCCTGCGAACTTCATAAAATTCGCATCCATTGAACCAGAAACAGACATCGAGCCTTGGTGGCTGTTGGTATTCAACGAAGGTACAATCAGCAACTGGTACAAAACACTCAAACGGCTTTATCCAAAACGCACATTGATCCCATTCGCCAAATTCAACGCGAATGATGACATCGCGTGTTTTTGATGGAGAGGAACTTTCTGGGCAGCCCCATGTGTTGATAATTCATGCTTATGCGTCAGAGGGCTGGGAACTTCACGCCACCTACGCTAGCTTCGATAAGTGGCTAGAAGAAGCCATGGTGCAGAATGCCGAGTGGCTCAACGAGGACTAAAAACTTTAATCCCGACAAGCCTGGTATTTGTTTTAGAAAAAACGAGAGAACCGCAGGTAGCCCTGAGAAATCTCGTTGTTTAATCTTTACTCCCCCGGACTGAACAATCAAAGGACTGTAGCCTTGAAACGCCTGAATCGCCCATTTTCCATCTTCCTCGCCCTCACCTTCTCCCTTAATGCGACTGCACTGTCCCTTCGCTCCGAACTACGCCCCGACGGCACCACTGCCCTGTTACTTTCAAATGAACCCGCCGCAGAACGCGCGCCAAAGCTCAATCAGGATCCTGCGGTGCGCTCTGCACTGGTTGATTTTTTGGCTATCAGACCGGTAGCTACACCAACGACAACACAATGATTGTGCAGCAAGTTCTGGAAGCGCTTGATTCGGAAATGTCGACTTTTGCGGACGGTGGGCCTGCCGGCAGCAAAATGATTACTGCCATGGATGATGGCAACAATGGGTTTGAGCGCGGCGCATTGTTGCTTAACGACAAGGGCCAGTTGGTCGCTGTCGGGCTGGTCAATGGCCACTGCACGGTCAAGTCGCGTGAGGAAGCTTTAACCTGTAATGATGCCCCGCAAACCGTGCTGACCATTTTCCAACCGCAAGGCGCTAAACAAGCTGATGCCGAAGCTTTGATTGGCTGGAGCAAGCAACTGCCTCCCATGATGGCGATATGGGCGGAAAGTGATGATCCGGAACGCCGAGCCGCCGCGCAGAAAATTGCCAGCGTTGAATACGCTGCAACCAAACCGGAACAGGGAGCGTGGACAGCGGCACAGTTACCTTCCGACTTTCCCAAAGCCATGCTTGCGATGCTTGCGCAGCGGGCTCACCTGATAGGTGCTGGCGCCCACGGTGTTTTCACGACGCCGGGGATGGAGGGCACGCCAATTGATGGTGATTGGGACAAAATAGCCGGCCGTCCACAACATGAGTTCGAGGTCATTCTCCGGACTTTTACAGAGTACGCGGACGTCATCCATTTCTATCAGCAGCATGCGAATGACGCTGAAATCAGCGGCAACCAGCGCAAGGCTCTGGTGGAAGGCTATCTCGGTGGTGGGACTTACAAGATCGAAATCAGCAACAGAGAAGACGAAGGCACCGTGATCACTTTCTCTGCCTGGCGGCAAGAAGTCTGATTTATCCGTATGAAAAGAGGGCGACCCCATGATCGCCCTCTTTGAAATCAATATATTCTCCCCGTTTAAATCAAAGCTTTTGCAGCTCTTCTTTAGCTCCCGGAGCACCGCGATCAATTGCTTTGAGCATCCAGTACTCGGCCTTGGATTTGCTTTTTGGCAACCCGCCGCGTCCTTGTGCGTACAATTTCCCAAGTGCCAGTTGCGCATTGCCGAAATCTGCATCAGCAGACTTGCGGTAAAGCATGACCGCTTCACGCTCGTTTCGCGCTGTACCGCGTCCCTGCTCCAGCATCTGCGCCATCTCATACTGCGCATATTTATCGCCTTGAGCTGCCGATTTACCGAACCAGCTAAACGCTTGGGCTTCGTCTTGTTTTATGCCACGCCCTGCAGCCAGCATTTTCGCGAAGTAAAACTGCCCTGACTTATCACCAGTCTCAGCATATTTTCGATACCACTTCGCCGCCGCAACATCATCCTGCGCGACCCCATCGCCTTCTTCATAGATGCTGGCGAGCAACATGTAGGCTAGGGAATATCCTCCCTCAGCGGACTGATGGTAATACGCTACTGCCTTGTCCATATCCTTCAGATTCTTAATTGATCGACCACCTCTGTGGTAGATCTGCGCCAAACTGAACTGAGCCTTGGCGTTCCCCTGCTCCGCAGCTTTCAGATCCCAGTAAACACCCGCTTCTTCACCCTCAACGCTTCTATCCCAACTCAGTTCCTCAGCCAGTCCGACTTGCGCTTCGGCATTACCGTGCTCTGCAGCTTTGCGAAACCACACTTCCGGCATGCCCGGAGACCACTGCTCAACCACCCCGCAGAGGTTCTCCTGAATGGCTTTGCCAAACTGCGTCTGCGCGTCAAGATCACCTGCGACCGCTTGTTCATGCAGCCGCTCAGAATTTGGCGCGCACTTCCCTGCCTTCATACCGTCGTAATAATCACGCGGCGCTTGTGCCCACGTATTACAGGCGATGAACATTGAAAAAAGTGCCGTGCCCGCCGTACCGACAGTTTTGAAACGCTTGATCATTTGTTACTTCCTTGTGGCTTAAAAAATCCAACGAAAACCTTGCGCAAAATACTAGCTCGCTTCGAACATCTGCTCGTCCACCTCATACTTAACCACCACCCGATTCCGATACAACCTCACCCTCTCCACCAATTCCCCAACCTGCCCTTTCTCCCGCACCTCCCGCCAAATCTCATTCTCCCGATACACCCGCGCGCCCTCCCGCACAAACCGATGCGCCTCTTGGAACACGTGGTAGCGATATTCCCTCACCCGATCACACAACAACTCCCCTTCGAGTTGTGTCTCGCCGACGTTCAACTTCAGCTGAAAGTTCCGATCCGTCGGGTTGTGCAGTACCAGATCAACGTAGTTGTAGAAGATCGCCGCTCCGGAGCCAAATGGCAGTACCCGCCCTTCATCCGGAAACGGGTCGAAGCTGTGGTTGGAGCGCTCGACCACCACCAGCGGTGAATGAATCGCCATCCAGTGAATCAGGTTGCTCAGTTGGCAAATTCCGCCGCCTACACCGCGTCGTGCCTCGCCGAAAGACAGTTCCATGCCTTCAACGTAGCCGCGCTTCAACGTCGGGCGGCCGACGAGGCGGCAGAAGGAGAAGTGTTCGCCGGGGGCGATGATGACGCCGTCGATGGCGGCGACGGCGAGTTTCAGGTTGATGACTTTGTTGTGTTGCAAGGCGAGGTCAGAGTCGCCAAGTTTGCGGATGAGTTTCGAGGTGTGTTTGAGGTAGCGAAAGGGCAGCCGCTCGGCCGCCGCGACGGGCCGTGCGTAGCATTTGCCGGAACAGCGCCAGGCGATCTGGCGGAATAGTCTTTTTTGCCACACGCGCAGCCAGTACAGGGCTGGGTGGTAGAGAGAGAGTGGTTTCATCCGTGACACAACGGCGATTGCCGTTTCTTCCTTGAACCGCGAGAGGGGCGCGCATTTTATCCGGTAATGACCGGCAGCACCGCATGCATTTCATTACACCAGCGGTCTCAATTCGACACATTCTGCCGGCTACCCGAACCCCAAATTAAGGTTCGCCTAAGGTTGCCTCGCTACGATCGCGGCCACGAAACCCTGTCGCCCTTGAATCGCAGACGAGCCCTTCTGACATGAAAACGTTAGATTTACCAACCCAGCCAGCGTCGAACTTCAGCATTGTCTTGGTAAATTACAAAACCCCGGACATCACCAAAATGTGCCTGGAGCTTTTACGTGAACATGTCCAGGAACAGCGCATTCCCGTCTGGGTAGTAGACAACGATTCGGCCGACGGCAGCCTCGATTACTTGCGCTCCCTGAACTGGATCAACTTGATCGAGCGACCTTCGCCGGGCAAAGAAGCCGGTCATATTGCACACGGCAAAGCGCTGGATCTGGCGTTGGACCAAGTTGACACTGACTATCTGTTTCTCCTGCACACCGACACTTTCGTTTACGACAAGGAAGTGTTTGCGATGATGATGCGCGAGTGTACGAAAACGCCGGATATCGCCGCCGTCGGTTGTGTCGAGCAGATCAATCGCGGTGCGCTGCGTGATACTTGGCGTCTAACTTCACGCTTCTGCAAACACTATGTTCGTCGGGCAAAGACTCAGTTGGGTCTGAAAACCAAAGAGCCAAAACCGTACAGAGAAACCCATTTGAAGAGCTTCTGCACGCTGTGGAATGCGCGGCTGATGAAGTCTCAGGGACTGAACTTCTGTATGGATGATCGAGTACCGGGTTATACGCTGCAGGACCGGATGACGGCTCTGGGCTATGGCATCAAGTTTCTTTCGCCGCGCAAGATTTTCCATTATCTGGATCACATCCAGGCCGGCACGGTCGCGGCGGCAGGCACTTACGGCAAGGACCACCGGCGCACGAAGATGTATCAGGCGACCCTCAAACGCTTTCAGGGGCAGCAGGCGTAGCCGGGGCTGGTTGAAATCCGGGCAACAAAAAAGGGCGACTTTAGAGTCGCCCTTTTTGTTCGCAAATTTTGTATACATCCGCTCCGAAGAGGTGTTCGCCCAGTGTAATGGCCTGGCAATCCATGCACCGGTAAAGAGCCCTGACACTGGGCGAACGGAGGGGATTTTAATAGAAGTTGTCAGTTATGTCGTCACTGATAATGATGAAATTTATGTACTGGAAAGTTAAAAAGTGTGTGTCGCCGATATTTACCGGGAAACTTCCGACACTGCACTTTTATATGATTGTTCTCATACACAAACCTGTACAAGAACAATCACTCTGTAGAGTTAATGCTCAACTTTCGTGTTGACTGGTCACTTTTAAGATATCGGTGTAAGTGACGATGACGCTCTGCCCTTCTTTCAAGTCTTTCAGTTTGGCTTGAATTTCAGGCTTTTTCACGTCGAGTGTTTTCGATACGCCCGCCGGGTTTTGCAAGGTCACCTGGTTTTTCTTCAAATCAATTTTGGTGATTTTCAGTTGCACCTGAACCTGACGGAACGCCTCGCCGCCGGGGTTATCGCTGCCCGGTGCGTTGCGCAGTTCGCCGGTACGCTCGGTGGAGCCAGGCAGACCTTTATCCACATCGGTGTCGAGGTAAGCGGCGACGGAACGCTGCACTTCAACGTTGACCTGATCGCCAACCTTGAGATTGGCGAGGTTTTTCGCCTTGTCGCTGAGCTGAACGTGGACCTGGCGGCCTTCGGCGCCCTCGAGCACGACCTGATGCTTGGCGGCATCAACGGAGAGCACTTTGGTGGTGACCTGATCGGCTTCGATGGTGGCGGACAGCGGAATGTCGGCGGCAAAAGCGCCGAAGCTGGTGGCGGACAGGACGGTTGCGAGAGTTATGGCTTTGGCGAGTGCGTGGAGCTTCATAAGCAATACTTTCCCTGTGATGAATGGCAGCGCCCGGCCCCGAAGCGGTTTCGGCGGCGGACGTGCCACTGAGCATAGACGCTATTCAGGGCTTGGCTTTGCCGGGTTGCGAGGTGGTGTGGGGCTTGGCGGTTTCCTGCGCGGTGGACTCGCCGCTGGCCGTACCTTTGCCAGTGCTTTCGCGCTGTTTGGGGTCGGTGGGCCGCAGGGCATCGTTGTCGCGTTCGGTTTCCCCCGCAGGCCGGGGCTCGTCGGGGTGTTCGCCTTGGGTGATGGGTTTCATGGCAGTGGTCCTCAGGCTTCAGGGTCGTCGAGTTCACGTGCGACGTTCACGGCGGGGGAATCCTTGTGCAGGTCGTCGGCCTTGGCGCGCAGGATCTGCCATTGCTCCAGGTCGATGGCGCCTTGGCCGAGCAGATCGTCGGCGATGCGTTGCAGGTCGAAATAGTGAGCGTCGGGCGATTGCTGCCAGTAGGTTTCGTCGTCGAACAGACGCTGCCAGGCATTCAGGTCTGGGGGTTGCAGGTCGTCGCTCATGGTGGAGTCCAGAAATAGGCGGGTTTCTGGGTAGAGGGTTGTGGGAGAGATAGAGTTCCGGGCAGTTTGATCAGTGGTGCTGCGCCTGACGTCTTCGCGAGCCAGCTCGCTCCCACAGGACACACGGCAACCGTTAGTAGCCAGTCATTTCCAGATAGCCTTGGCCGGGATGGCTGCCCGTGATGTGAACCGGCCCTTCCCAGTAAGGAATCCGCAGGTTCATCCAGGCATCGCGATTGAGCGCGTCGAGGCTGATATCGAGGTGTTTGTCGGGGATGCGGATTGCCCATTTCACTCGCATCGTTCGGCCAGCGACGCGAGCGGTGTCTTGCGGCGTGAGTTGAATCTGCGAGCTGCTCAGGGTCTCGGTCTGGCCGTCGGCCGCGATCCAGGTGCCGGTGAGGTACGGCGCGCCGTCCTTCTGGCGCATGCGATAAAGCATCACGTGTTCGCCGCTGTCCAGGTGCAGGGAAAACCAGTCCCAGCCCGTCTGGTTGGCGGTCAGCGGTTGGCTGCTCCATTCTCTATCAAGCCATGCCGGGCCGCTGACGGTGTACGTTTGGCCGTCTATCTGCAAAGTGCCGCTGGCTTGAAAAAACGGCTGACTGTAGTAATACGACGCCTGACCCGTTTCAGATTTCTGGCTGAACCCGTTGTCGCCCTGCAACACCAGCGGACGACTGGAAGTCAGGTGCAATTGATAGGCGAAATCTTTGTCGCGGGCGCTGAGTTGCAGGTCGCGCAACGGATCCTGTGCCTGACTGGCAAACCGCCAATCGTCGATCCACGCGTCGAAAGGTGCCAGCCGCACGCCGGCCTGCCCTACTCCGCCGCGGGCATAACGCTCAGCGGCGTGGTGCACCGAAGCCGAAGTCACCGCAGCGTGCCCGAGCCAGATCGTCTGACTGGCCCAACCGGCCTGCTCTGCCGAAGGTTTCAGCGCACTGCGAAACAACGTCCACTGCACACCGAATTCGTTGCCCTGCGCGTCCTTCAGATTGGCGGTGACGTACCACCACTCAATGCGAAAACCATCATGCGCGCCGTGATCGGCGGGAAAACTGAACACCCGCCCCGGTACCACCGGCGTGTAGGCCAATGCTTGATCGCCCATGCCGGCAAAGCCTTTTTGCTCAGGCGCGGATTGATCGCAGCCGCCGAGCAGCAACAGCGCCAGCCACACCACAACAGCGTTAATCCTCATGGGCAAAGGTCCTGAGCAAATCCGCCGGTTGCGTGCGGTACAGCGAATACAGCGGCCACGCCGAAGCCAACAAGGTCGCCAACAGCGCCAATCCCATCAGTTGCAGCAGTTGCCAAGGGAATACCCGCAACGGCAGACGCCAGCCGAACGCCTGCACATTGATCACCGCATCCAGACACCACGCCAAGGCAATTCCCAGTGGCAGCGCCAGCACCAACGTCAGCACTGCGAGCAGCCAAGTCTGGCCGAGGTTGAGCAGCATCAATTGTTTGCGCGTCACGCCCAATGCCCACAGTGGCGCGAGTTGGCCGAGACGACTTTGGCTCTGGGTCAGCAGGCTGATAAACAGCGCCACGCCCGCCACTGCAAGGGTCAGACTGTTCAGCGCGGCCGTCGCCGCAAAGGTGCGTTCGAACACTTGAACCGACCAGCCCTTGAGCCGCGCCTGATCGACGATGCGACTGTCATCGAGCTGAAACCGCGTCTGCAACGCGCTCAATAATGGCGGAATATTGGGTGGATCAATGCGCAGGTTGAAGCGGTTTGGCGTCAATTGCGGCCAGCCGCGCAGCAGATGATTGACGTTGGCGATGACGTGTCCCTTCGGGTTGCCGTAATCGGCGTAAATGCCGACGATGCGCGGCGACCAGACTCCGCTTGGCGTGGGAATCATCAGGCGTTCGCCGGCATGCAGTTTCAGTCGCCGCGCCAGTTGTTCGCTGAGCATCACCGCATCATCCGTCGCCAGATGTCCCCACGGATCAGCGCCGCTGGAATCGAGTAACGGCCAGTGTTGACGATAGTAAGGATGGTCGATCACTCCGAATACATCCGCCGGCCAGCCCTGCAATGTCACGGACACCTGCCAGTTGGGCAGCACCGCCGCGACGTTCGGTTGTTGCCTGAGCCAACCGTACATTTCCCGAGACTGCGCCGGATTGGTGGGGTTGATATACAACTCGGCGCTCAGACGCTGCTCAAGCCAATCGTTGAAGGTCTGGCGAAAACCGGCGGTCATGCTGCCGGCTCCGATATTCGCGGCGAGGGCCAGCAGCAACGCCATCAGTGCCAGACTCAGCGCCGGCAATTGCTGCCGGCAATCGGCGAGAAACCACTGGCCGAGCACTGAGCGACTGCGCCCGAGCAACTGATTCAAGATCGCGCTGAGCAACACCGGCAGCGCCAGCGCGGCGCCGAGCAACAACCCGGCCATCAACACAAATCCACTGGCCAGACTGTCGCCCCAGATCAACGCCGTCAGCGCGACCAATCCCAATATCGCTGCCAGCCACCCCTGACGCCGCAACCATCGGGCGTATTGCTGATGCCAGGCTTGCGGATCGGCCACGGCCAACAGCGGCAAACGCGCCGCGCGCAGCAGGCTGTTGCCGCCCGCGAGCAATGCGCCGAGCAGGCTCAAACCGATACCGCTGAACCACCACCAAGGGCTCAGGCGCAACTGCCCCGCCACCTCCGCGCCGTATAAACCGCGCAGGCTGGCGGCGACGTCCGGCAGCAACACGCTGGCCAGCCAATAGCCGCTGATCACCCCGAATATTCCGCCGATCAGCGCCAAAACGCCTAGTTCGACGATCAGGCAACAGATCAACATCCGCGCACTGACACCGCACGCGCGCAACGTGCGCAGCAAGCCGCGACGCTGTTCCAGCGCGAGACCGATGGCGGCGTGGACGATGAACAAACCGACCAGAAACGAGAGAAAGCCCAAGGCATCCAGATTGAGGTGAAAGCTCTCGGTCAGGCGCGCGAGGTTGTTTTCTTCGCCGCTGCTTTTGAGCTGCAACTGGCCTTTGAGCGCCGGGGGCAGTTCGCCGTGAAAATCCTTCGGCAATAGCAGCCGCGACAGTTGTCCCGGTTGTTCGAGCAGGGTTTGCGCGACGCCGATGTCCACCAGCAAAACCCCCGGCGCCATGTCCTTCTGCGCCAGCAACGGCGGCAATAGCAGCCCACTGACCGTCTGCGGCGTGTCGCCTTCGCGCAGGTTGAGCGCCTGCAAGGTGTCCGGAGAAATCCACGTGCTGCCCGGCGGCGTGAAGAATTCGACAATGCGCTCGATCGGCATCGCTTGCCCGGCCACCGCGGAGTCGGCAGGCAGCGACACCGGTTCGATGCCCATCAACTGCAGCCGCTGAGTGTCGTGTTCCTTGAGCAGCAGACGCCCTTGCAATAGCGGCGACACCGGCCAGCCATGGCGGCGCAAATCGACAAACCATTGCTGGGTGAACGTGGCACCGCTGGGCGTGCTCAGACTGGCCTGCGGTTCGCCGCCGATCATCTGGCTGGCGCGGGCATAGCTGTCGCGGGCCTGACTGTTCAGCGCTTCGACACCGGTGAGTAAACTGGTCGCCAGCCACAACCCGGTCAGCACACTGAAAAACTGCACCGGATGCCGTCGCCAATGGCTGAGCAACGCAAGCAGAGTCTGGCGAAATACGTTCACGTCAAACGCCCGCTGGACAGCACCACCCGTTGCGCCAGCCGCGCCGCCACTCTTGGACTGTGGGTGACCATCAGCAGCGTCGTCGGCGTGTCATCGAGCAATTCGAGCAACAGCCGCAGCACTTCGTCGCTGGTCGCTTCATCGAGGCTGCCGGTAGGTTCGTCGGCCAACAGCAATTTCGGCTGCGAGGCCAAGGCCCGGCCCAACGCGACCCGCTGCTGCTGACCACCGGAAAGCTGTTCCGGATAGCGCCTGAGCAAATCCCCCAGCCCCAGACGCTGCACCAGATGCGCCTGCCAACGCGGCTCGTGACGCCCGGCCAAACGCGCCTGAAATGCCAGGTTGTCTTCGACGCGCAAGCTGCCGATCAGGTTGAATTGCTGAAACACCAGACCGATTTCCGTGCGCCGCCAGTTCGCCAGTTGCGCCTCGTTCATCGCCTCCAGTCGATGCTCACCGCTGCGAATGCTGCCGCGATCAACCTTGTCCAGGCCGGCGACCAAGTGCAGCAAAGTGCTTTTGCCACTGCCGGATTCGCCCATCAGCGCCAGGCTGCTGCCGGACTCCAGGGTCAGGTCGACGCCTTGCAGCACTGGCAGCGAGCCTTGGGGGGTGGCGTAGCTTTTGAAGACGTTGCAAACCTCAAGCATGGCGGAACCTGTTCGATGAGTCTGGCCGAAAAATAGCGGCACCAGGAAGTTGCAGTTGGCTCGAAACACCAGTTATATGGCCCACAAAGCATGTTCAACTGTCATTTCTGACAGGTGTTTTGACGTTACCCCTCATGCTCCACTGACTCCCCCCGTCCGGGGAAATTCAACGATTCGATGGAGCGCAATCATGTCCCAGAACAATGGAAAGAAATCCGCTGATTATCTTGATCCCACCTTTGCCGACAACGGCGTGCTGAATATACCTCTGGAAGGCAGAGGTAATCGGGTTGCTCAGTCGGTAGTGTCGCTGCCCGCGAAAAAACTTTTGGTGCTGCTGTCCAGCAACCAAGGCAATCCTCCTGCCGTTGCCAAATTGAATGAAGACGGCTCGGTTGACCGGTCTTTTGCTGACAACGGTTTCGCTGACCTGGTTTTCCCAGGGGGGGCATCGCCCGCTTTTCGCCGCTTGCACCCCCTGCCCAGCGGCTGGTTGGTCACAGGGACCACGGATAGTGGTGAGCTGGTAGTCGTTCGCCAACTTGAGGATGGTAGCCCGGATACGTCGTTCGGCACGGACAAGGACGGCAAAGTCATTATCAATATCTACGACCTGATTGATTCGCGTGAAACAACTGATGCTCGGTTTGCCGAATTCAAGCGCCAAGCGCCGGGCAACAACGCGTCGACTGATACAGGAAGTGCCAGTATTGGAATCGTCGCCCAGCAGGACGGCAAAATCCTTCTGATTTCTACCGTTATCTTTGATTCGAACGATGAAAAAGGGATTGCGGTCCGCCTGAACGTGGATGGTTCGCTGGACAAAACCTTCAATGGCAGTGGTTTTGTACTGGTTGAGCTACCGGGCGTACCCCACGACGTCACTGAGGCCTTCGGTGCCACCATTCAGCAAGACGGCAAAGTGCTGGTCTGTGGACACTTCATCAAGCCAGGTGACGGAGGGGTTGACGCTTACATCATTCGGTACAACCAGAATGGCAGCGTCGACAGCAGTTATGGCGGCAGCAATACGGGGGTTGTAACCGTTACGCGCAGTGATGATTCGCTGGTCTTTGATTCTTTGGCGCTGAAACCCGACGGCGGAGTAATCGCCGTGGGAAACGCGACTTCCAGTGACTATCAGAGAAAGGAAGGACTCGTCATTTCTCTGAACCCGACCGGAAGTTTCAATTTGGTTTTCAACAACGGCAAGCCTTTGTTTGCTGACTTCACAGAGCACGGCGTCCGGTGGACACGTTGTGTGTCGCAAGCAAATGGCAAGCTGATCGTTGGTGGTCCCGGCGGAGGACTCGATGAACACGGCTCGTCGCTGACAGCGCGTTATAACGCCGATGGTTCTCTGGATCAGACGTTTGCAGGCAAAGGCTGGGCGGACTTCAACCATCCAGGCGGCATTGACTTCTACCGAGACTGTGCCGTGATGGACGATCAGCGCATTGTCGTCGCAGCTTATGTTGTTGATGAAGACGTACCGACTAACTACGGTTACGTCTTGCGTTACCTACCCTGAGGAATATCCCGCTGCCTGACACACCTCTATCGCGAGCTGCCGAATCACCTCTACAGCGTGTGAGCCGGAGCCCGTGACCCAAGAGATCTGAGGCCGGTGGTGTTTGAACCGGCCTCATCGCTTGCAGGGCAAGCGATAATGCCAGTCCAGCCCACAAAACCCTTACTGCCCGGAAGCCACACTCGCTGGCGCCTGCGACGGCGTGACAATGCTGCCCAGATCAATGTGTTTCCACTCAGGCTTGGCCCCCAGCCGAGCATTGAAGCGATAGTTGAAGGTGAATTCATCCGCCGTCGGCACACTCAACGGTTTGCCATACAGCGCCTCGATCCCCGTCAGGTCGTAGCCCATCAACTGCAGCAGCGTCGGGAAGATGTTGTAGTGGCTGGAGCGATCCTTGTTCGCTGCCAGTTGCGCCGACCAGTCCAGCGTCTGCAACTGGCTGCCCTGGATCACCACCAGCGGCACCAACCCTTCTTCCTCCACCGGGTCGCCGCCGCAATGGGTATTCAAACCGGGGTTGCCGCGTTCATGCAGATCCTGGCCGTGATCAGAGGTGTAGATCAGCAGCGCATTGTTGAGACGAGCCTGGGCGAACACCCGCGCAAAGAATTCGCCGACGTTCCACAGCACAGTGTTCTTGTAGGCGTTGCGGTACAGCAGCCAGTCATCCGGCTGGCCATTGAAGCCGGTGCGCTCGCCGGTGTCGGCGACTTCGGTGAACTGCCCGCGCGGCAAGGTCGGGCGGTAGGCCATGAACGCATCGGGGTATTTGTCGTGTACCGGGAAATGCGCGCCAACCTTGTTGATCACCACCAATTCGGCCTTGTCGTCGTTGAGCAACTCGATCAGCTTGGCAGCTGCCGCCATGTCGCGATCGCGCACACTGGTCTGGTCGAATTGCACGAACTCATCAATGTCCTTTTTCTCGGTGTCGGTCATCAGGTTCTGCAGATTGCCAGCGGTGCGCTGGGCGTCGATGTACACGGTGCGCAGACCGGCCTTTTTTGCGTACTGCCAGATCGACGGCAACGTGCTGTTGATGCGCATGTAATCGGCGCGCGTGCCGCCGTAGCGCAGGGTGACGTTGGTGTCGGCGCTGCAGTTAGCGATGGAGGCGGCATAGCCGTAGTTGAATATGTCGACACCCGCCGGCGCCTGCTTGAGGTTGCTGTGCACGCCGAACGGTGCGTTGATGTCCAGGTAATTGCCGGAAATGCTTTCGTCGATGATCAGCACGATGTCATGCCCGACGGTTTGGGGAGCACGCGCCAACGTCACCGGTTCACGCGGGCCGACGGTGTTGTGCAGCGCCTCATAGGCAAACAGATTCAGGTACGCCAGCGGCGTGTACATGATCGGCAAACCCCGGGCACCCTCGCCCGCACGTAAAAACAGCACCGCGCTGAGCAACAACACTCCACAAACGGGAGCCGCTACGCGCAAAGCGTTCGGCACAAACAATCCGTGCCGGGGTTTGAGGCCGATGGCGAACAACAGCAGCAATCCGCTGAACAGCCCGTGCAGGATCGCGTCGCGGTACTGGTAAGCCGCCTCCTGAATGAAGCCACCCGAGTACACCAGCGAGACAAAACTGCTGTAGCTCAGGTAATCCGCCGTGACGCGCGTGTAGACGTCGAAAAAAACTGCCGAAGCAAACATCGCCAATGCGAATAGATGCCGAATCAGCGCTTGGCGAATATAGGCGGTTAGATATAACGCTAAAGTAAGCGCCAAAAACATCGCGCCAAAAAGAAGTACAGCAAAACCGAGACCGATAGCATTTAACCGATCAATGTAATATTCGGAATAAAGAAGCAAATAACCAATTAAAAGCACTTCTTTAGCGTATTTGAACATGGCGATTCCGGTCGCGCAAAACGGCTGCGAGTCAAAGGTTTGTCGGTCAGAACCTGACACTAGCACCCGGCCATCAAAGCGCAAGAATTGACTGTTTTTTTTGCAAAGCGTCAAAAAACCGGTGACTCAAATCTGACACACGGCAGACGCCACAAGCCTTTAAATCAAAGGCTTTCGACCGTTTATCGCTTATTTTAAATCTGAACAAATCTGCAGAATTCGAACAAATTCAATCGCAGCAATGACTTGATGGCCAATCGCCAAAAAACGCTCAAGTGTTATACAGATGCAACATGTCATTTTGCTGACACGCTTTCCAAACCCTGCGCTATACCCCTTTTACAGTTTTCTTCTGAACTTCTTCTTTTCGCTCTATCGAGGGTGCGCAGATGGACGTGAGCGTATTTGGCACAGGCTATGTTGGATTAATACAAGCCGCCGCACTTGCCGATGTCGGGCACCGGGTTTTATGTATTGATATTGATTCGAACAAGATTAAACAGCTACAACAAGCTGTGCCGCCGATTAGTGAACCGGGTTTGTCCAGCACACTGGAAGAGAACATCAAGGCCGGGCGTCTTTTGTTCAGCACCCAGGCCAGCGACGCGGTCGAACACGCCGAGCTGATTTTCATCGCCGTCGGTACGCCAGCCGATGAGGACGGTTCGGCCGACCTCAGCCACGTCCTGAATGTCGCCCGGCAAATCGCTTCGCACATGGAGGCCGATCGCACCCTGATCATCAAGTCCACGGTGCCCGTCGGCACGGCGGATCAGGTGCTGGCCGCGGCCAACAGCGAACTGCTGCAGCGCGGCAAAAGCGGTTTGAAAGTGCGCGTGGTCTCCAATCCCGAATTCCTCAAAGAAGGCAGCGCCCTCGCCGACTGCATGCGCCCGGACCGGATCATCGTCGGCACACTCGACGACGACGCCCGCGAGCAGATGGCTGAGCTGTACGCGCCGTTCTGTCGTAACCACGAAAAAATCATGTTCATGGACAACCGCAGCGCCGAACTGACCAAGTACGCCGCCAACGCGATGCTCGCCACGCGCATCAGCTTCATGAACGAGCTGGCCAACCTCACCGAGTTGCTGGGCGCCGATATCGAAGCGGTGCGCAAAGGCATCGGCTCTGATCCGCGCATCGGTTACCACTTCATCTATCCGGGCTGCGGTTTTGGCGGTTCGTGCTTCCCCAAAGACTTGCGCGCGCTGCTGCACACCGCCGAACACAACGGCATGCCGCTGAAACTGCTGCGCAGCGTCACCGACGTCAACGACCTGCAGCGGCACATCCTGTTCAGCAAACTGAAAGCGCAATTCCCGCAAGGGCTGGCCGGCAAATCCATTGCGATCTGGGGCCTGGCGTTCAAGCCGAATACCGATGACATGCGCGAAGCGCCTAGCCGCTATCTGATGGATGCGCTGTGGGCCGAGGGCGCCAGCGTGCAGGCTTACGATCCGGAAGCCATGTCCGAATGCCGGCGCCTCTACGGCTATCGCAACGACCTGCACTTGTGCGCCACCCGCGACGACACCCTCGAAGACGCCGACGCCTTGGTGATCTGCACCGAGTGGAAAAATTTTCGCGTGGTGGATTTCGAATTGCTCGCCAGCAAACTGCGCTCGCGGGTCATTGTCGACGGCCGCAACCTGTACAACCCGGAACACGTCGCCGCCGCCGGCCTGCATTACAGCGGCATCGGCTTGCGCCATATCGCCCCAGAAGGCGTGCGGCCATGAAGATTCTGGTCACCGGTGCCGCCGGTTTCATTGGTGCCCATTGCGTGTTGCGGCTGCTGCGCGACGGGCATTCAGTAGTCGGCCTGGACAATTTCAACGCCTACTACGACCCGCAACTCAAGCATGATCGCGTGCAGTGGGTGCGTGAGCAGGTTGGCGATTTCCAGCTCGCCACGGTTGACCTGGCCGACGCCTCGGCCATCGACGCGCTGTTTGCCCGCGAACGCCCGCAAGTAGTGATTCACCTCGCCGCGCAGGCCGGGGTGCGTTACTCGCTGGACAATCCACGAGCGTATCTGGACAGCAACCTCAACGGTTTCCTGAACATTCTCGAGAGCTGCCGCCATCACCCGGTCGAGCACTTGATCTATGCCTCGTCGAGTTCGGTGTATGGCGCCAACCAGCACACGCCGTACTCGGTGAAGGACGGCGTCAACCACCCGCTGTCGCTGTACGCCGCGACCAAGAAAGCCAATGAACTGATGGCGCACAGTTACAGCCACTTGTTCGGCATTCCTTGCACCGGTCTGCGCTTTTTCACCGTGTACGGGCCGTGGGGTCGGCCGGACATGTCGCCGATCCAGTTCGCCCGGGCGATCAGCGAAGGCACGCCGCTGAAGCTGTTCAACCACGGCGAGCATCAGCGCGATTTCACCTACATCGACGACATCATCGAGAGCATCGCCCGCCTGATCGAGCAACCCCCGCAGGTCAATCCGCAGTGGGATCGCGAGCAACCCGACCCGGCCAGCAGCATGGCGCCGTGGCGCTTGTTCAACATCGGCGGGCAGCACCCGGTGGAACTGAAAACCTATCTGGCCCTGATGGAAAAACACCTCGGCCAGAAAGCCATTGTCGAGCTGCTGCCGCTGCAACCGGGCGACGTGCTCAACACCTGCGCCGAGGCCAGTGATCTGGCCCAAGCCACTGGATTCCAGCCGTGCATCGAGCTGGACGAAGGGCTCGGCCGCTTCGTCGCGTGGTTTCGCGACTACTACCCACTGCCTATCGCCCAAGCGCCGCGCGCGGCTGAAGTAATGCGGAGGATTCCATGACTGGACATGAGAAAGGTGTACCGATCCTAGAAATGCGCCGCGACAAGCGCGTTGATCCCGAGCACCGAATGCGCCTCGACGCGGCGATCCATCGCCAAGGTCGCGGCTGGTTCACCGGGCGCGACGGCGGTCGTCCGTGGCAGCTGTCGCGCACCAACCGCGTGGTCGCCTGCCTCGGCGCACTGACGATTTTGCTGCTGATTTCGCCACTGTTGATCGGCCTGGCGCTGATCATCAAGTTCACCAGCCAGGGGCCGGTGATGTTCGTGCAGAAACGCACCGGCTATCGCGGGCGCAAATTCGGCATGTACAAATTCCGCACCATGGTCGCCAACGCCGAAGAACTGAAAGAGTCGTTGCGCCACCTCAACAAGCACGGTGCCGACGCCATCGATTTCAAGATTGACCAGGACCCACGCATCACCGGCATCGGCGGTTTCCTGCGGCGTACCAGCCTCGATGAACTGCCCAACCTGATCAATGTAGTGACCGGCGACATGCGCCTGGTCGGCCCGCGTCCGACCTCGTTCAACGCCTATCGCTACAAGGACAATCACCTCGCGCGTCTGGCGATCTACCCCGGCATGACCGGCCTGTGGCAGATCTCCGGACGCAGCAATATCGACTTCGACCAGCGCGTTGAGTTGGACCTCAGCTACATCGCCGAGCAGAGCCTTCTGCTTGATCTGAAGATTCTGTTGAAAACCCCCTTCAAAGTATTCAGCGGCCACGGAGCAAGCTAATGGACGGTTCAACCAACAAAAGCCTGAGCATCGCCAATCCCAGCGAATCGAACCTGACCTCGACCGTGCTGGATCTCGATCTGCGGATCCTGTTCCTGACCGCTGCCAACCCTGGCGCGGGGACCACCACCAGCGCACTGGCGCTGGCCAGCCAACTGGCGCAAATGAGCAGCGGCCAAGTGCTGCTGGTCGACGCCAGCCAGTCGGCCAGCAACCTCACGCAGCAGTTGAATTTAAGCAAGGAGCGCGGCCTGCGCGACCTGCTGTTCAACCCGGACAACCCGCCGCTGTTGCAGGATTGCGTGGTGCAGGTTTCCAGCCTGCCCTTCCACGTGCTGCCCAATGGCCGGCCGATCCGCACCATGGAACACCTGACCGCCGAGCGCCTGAGCCCATTGCTCGATCAACTGGGCAGCCAGTACCGCTTCGTGGTGATCGACGGCGACGCGGTGTATTCCGCCGCCGACACCCTGGTGATCAGTACTCAGGTCGATGGCGTGGTGTTTGTCGTCCGCGCCGAAGACACCCGCTGGGAAGTCGCGCAAGCCGCCGTGCAACGCCTGACGCAGGCCGGGGCAAAAGTGGTCGGTAGCGTGTTCAACCGGCGCAAGTACTACATGCCCAAATGGCTTTACAAAAACCTCTAAGCGAACGCGAAGGAAGACGCCATGAACGCCAAGATTCTTGTGCTGCTGATGCTGCCGCTTGCAGGCTGCTCGAGCACCTCCGAAACCCAGAACATGCCGGTGAATATCCTCACCGCCACCCCGGCCAACGCCCAGGCAACCGATATGCCGAAGATCGAGCAGACCCTGCGTCCGCAGGATGTGCTCGACGTGATCTTCCATATCAGCACCAGCGGCTCGGACGCCTACCGCGTGCAGTCGGGTGACCAGATCGGCCTCAACTTCACCGCCGCCAGTCAGCTCAACGGCAATCAACTGGTGCTGCCCGACGGCACCATCGAACTGCCGGGCGCCAACACCTCGGTGAAAATCGCCGGGCTGACCAGTGATCAGGCCCGCGAAGAAATCCAGCGTGCCTATCAGCGCAAACAACTGTTCCAGCCCAACCGCAATCAGCTGACCGTGCAGATCATCAGCCCGCTGACCAATGAGGCCAACCTGAAAAGCGCTCTGAATCACCCGGCCACCGGCATGAGCCGCGAGATCACCGTCGGCACCGACGGCTACGCGAGCTTCCCGGAAATCGGCGCCGTGCCGCTGCAAGGCATGACCGTCAACCAACTGGAAAGCTTCCTCAACAAGAAGTACGCGCAACTGCCGGGCCGCATGACCGTGGACGTGCTGCTGAAATCCACCGCCGGCAACGAAATCTATGTACTGGGCGAAGTCGGCCAACCGGGTTCCTACCCGATCCGTCGGCCAGTCTCGGTGCTTGAAGCGCTGACCCTGGCCCGTGGCACAAACGTCAAGGCGCGCCTCGATTCGGTGGTGATCATGCGCCGCAACGGCAATCAGGTGAAGGCGGTGCGTTACGACGTCGAGAAGGCCCTGTCGGGCGAGGCGCCGCAAATCGCCTACCTGCAACCGGACGACATGCTTTACGTACCGAAAACCAAATTGGCCAGCGCCGGCGAACTCGCCCGTCAACTGGCCGACGTGGTGCTGTTCCAGGGCGTCGGGTTCAGCTTCGGCTACCGCGTCGACAACAAAGACAGTGACAGCAACTAACTCTCAGGTGAACGACATGAACCCAAAGGAAAACTACCTGCACGAGTTCTTCAGGATCTTCTTCGCCAACAAGCAATTGGTGAAACGGGTCTTCCTGATCTTTGCAGTGATCGCCCTGCTCCTGCCGCTGCTGCTCAAACAGAGCTTCGATATCACCGCGCAGGTCATCGTGCAGTCGAAAAAACTCTCCCAGGGTGACGCCACCACGTCGCTCACGGTGGACAACGCCACCTTCATTCCGCCGTCGCTGGCGGACATGGAAACAGAAACCAACATCCTCCGTTCGCCAGCGCTGATCCGGCAGACCATCAGTGAGCTGCGCGACAAGGGTGAATACACACCTTCGCCGGGCATCTTCAGCAAACTGGTGGCCGAGCCGTTCAAACGCTACGTCAGTTCGCCACTGCGTCAGTACGTGATCAACCCGGTGCGAAACACGCTCGGGCTGGAAACTGATCCGGTGCGGGACACTGCACTTGATGCATTGACCCAAGAAGCCATCGACAAACTGAAAATCGAGACCCTGCCGGGCTCCAACGTGATCTCGATCGTCTACAGCTTCCCGGATCCGCACCAAGGCACGACGTTTGTCAGCGCCCTGCTGCAAAACTATCTGGTCAGCCGTCAGGCCCTGCAATCGATCGACCTGCCGCAATCCTTCTACGAAACCAAGAAGCACTTGTATCAAGTGCGTCTCGATGGCCTGGAAGGTAACCGTCAAGCCTTGCTGGAAAGCGTCGGCGCGTCGGATCCGAAGGAAGAAATCACCTTTCGCCTCAACGCGATCAATACCGAAGAGCAAGCGCTGAACCTGTATCAGGATCGCCTGCTGCAGAGCCAGCGCTGGCTCGAATACCTGAAGACCGCACTGGCCGCCGCGAGCACCAACAAGCTCAACGATTACACCTTCCCCTACACCTTCACCACCACCGTCGACAACGTGGCGTTCGAGGATCGGGAGATCAAGCAAATGGGCGAACAACTGACCACTCAGGTCAGCCGCTACATGAATGATCTGGCGGTGTTCCAGCCTGGCAGCGAACCGATGCTGCTGACCCGCGAGCAAATCGCCCGCACCCGTCAGCAGTTCCTCAAAGTGGTGAGCAACCGCATCCAGGAACGCACTAACGATCTGACGGTGGTCAAGCAGGTGATCGACCAGAAAACCGCTCGCATCGCCGAGTTCAAGAACCGCATCCACGAGTTGCAGCAGACCCAGAGCAAGCTGCGCCAGATGGACACCGAGATCGATGCACTGCACGCCGCGTTCTCGACCTACGCCCAGCGGTTCGCCGAAAGCACCACCACCCGTTCGCTCAGCGACGATCTGTCCAACGCCCGGGTGCTCAGCCCGCCGTTCGAGCCGACCGAAGCGGCGTTCCCGAAACCGGGCCTGATCATTCCGTTCGGCATGCTCACCGGTTTGCTGCTGGCGATTGCCTTCGTCTATGTGCGTGAGTTCTTCGATCACCGCTTCAAACACCCAGCGCAAATCAGCCACGAGCTGGGCGTGCCGGTGCTGCTGGTGATCAACGACCAGAACGCGCTGCCAGGTAATCCGCACAAGAGCTGGACCGTACCCAGCCTGATGCACTGGGTGCGCAATTGAACATCGCTTCCACCCCGAACGCCGCGCTGCCGATCATGCATTTGCTCAGCAGCGGCGGTTTCTATGGGGCCGAGCGGATGTTGCTGGATCATTGTCTGGCGACGCCAGGACAGCATCAGGTGCTGTTCCTTGATGCGCCGCCAGACCTGATCGCGCGCTTTCGCGAGGCCGGGGTGGATTGCCGGGGTTGTGCCGGGCTTGGGGAATTGCTCCGGCACTTGCGTCAGCGTCGCGCTGAAAAGCCGTTGATCAATACGCACAATTTCAAAGGCCTGCTGTTCGGTTGGGTCGGCGCAACGCTGTTGCGCCTGCCTCTGGTCATCACCCAGCACGGCTTCACGCCGCGCAGTCGCAAGCAGAAGTTCTACACCTGGCTCAGCCTGCAACTGTGCCGCACCGCGTCAGTGGACCGGGTGGTCTGCGTGGCGGAAAGCATCGCCGCGCTGCACCGTCAGGCCAGCGTCAACGCGGAGAAGCTGCAGGTGATTCCCAACGGTTTGCCGGCCGCTGCTGCGCTGGTGCCCGACACCGATCGGCAGCGCTGGCTGGCCGGTTACGTTGGTCGTTTGAGCAGTGAGAAAGGCCCGGATCTGTTTCTCGATGCATTGATCCCGCTGTGTCATCAGCATCCGCAACTGGATGCGGTGATGCTCGGCGACGGCCCGGAACGCGAGGCGTTGCAGGCGCGAATCGACAACGCCGGCTTGCAGCAACGCATCCGTTTGCCCGGTTACCAGATCGCCATGAAACCGTGGTGGCAGCGACTCGATGCGCTGGTGATCAGCTCACGCACCGAAGGCACGCCGATGATTTTGCTCGAAGCGATGCAGGCCGGGGTGCCGGTGGTGGCGTTCGGCGTCGGCGGCATTCCCGATGTGCTGGAACACCGGCACAACGGCTTACTCGCCACACCCGCCGAGAGCGCCGACCTCACCCGCCAGCTCGACACCTTGCTGAGCGAGCCGAAACTGGCCCGTCAGCTGCGCGACAACGCAAAACGCACGCAACAGGATCGCTACGACCTCAAGGCCCTGGCCGAACGCTGGTCGCAGCTGTACATCCGCACGGCACGGGAGGCACGCGCATGATTTTCCCGCTCTCGATCGTCAGTTTTCTTGGATTGGCCTGCATCGCTTTGCTCGCCAGCCCTTATCCGTATCTGGCGCCGGGAGCGGTGCTGGGTCTGGTCGGTTTCGCGGTGCTGTACCGCAAGCCGACCTGGGGCCTGCTCGGCATTGCCGCGCTGGTGCCGTTCGAAGGCTTCTTCAAGGACACAGCGTTTTCCGGCAGCAAGTTGATCGGCGCCTCGCTGGCGGTGATCCTGATGCTGCAACTGGCGCTGCACCAGATTCCTTCGGATCGGCTGCGCAGCAACCTCTGGCGTTATCTGGTGTGGTTCATGGTTCTGTACTTTTTGAGCCTGCTCAACACCGATGACCTGGGCATGTCGCTGGGGCACCTGCGCGAGCTAAGCGTTGGCCTGATCCTGTTTGTGATCACCCTGCTGATTGGTCGTGAGTTGAACCTCGATCTGTTCGCCCGCCTCGTCACCCTCGCCGTCAGCACCACCTGTGCGATGGCGATGTTTTCGGCCAGGTTTCAGGATCAGGGTCGTGCGGCAGGCTTGCTCGAAGACCCCAACGCATTCGCCATGCTGATCGCTTTCGCGGTGCCGATGGGCCTGTTTCTGGTGATCCGCAGCCCCAACCTGCTGCACCGGTTGTTCTGGGGCGGGTGCTGCTTGCTGTTGCTCGGCGGCATGACCAAAACCGAATCGCGCTCGGGCCTGGTGGTGTTGGCCTTGAGCCTGATGATCGGCTGCTGGCATTACCGCACGCAACTGACGCACATTCGGCCACGGCATCTGGGTTTCGCCATGCTCGGCGCGGCCATTGTGATTCCGTTGGCGATCTATGCGATGCCAGCCGGTTACATGGCGCGCATCCAGTCCCTGAGCATTCTCAGCGCCGGCTCCAAGGCTCAGGACGAATCCCTTGGCCGCCGCGCCTCGTACATCGTGGTCGGCAGCCAGATGATTCGCGAGAACCCGCTGCTCGGCTCCGGCCCCGGCACGTTCCCGCTGCATTACGCGACCACCGGTTACGCCAAGGCATTCTCGGCCAACCGCAAGATCGGCGACCTCTATCGCCGCGCGCACAACACCTATCTGGAAATCTTCAGTGAACTCGGGATTCCTGCCGGGCTGTTGTTTGTCGGCATGCTTGCCCTCGGTCTGTACAACCTGATTCGCGCGCGGGCGGCGTGGATGCTGCGCCGCGATGCGTATCAGGCGGATCTGATGACGCACCTCGGCGTGAGCTTTCTGTCGCTGACGCTGTTCCTGATGTTCCTCAGCGCACCGAACCAGAAATACGTGTGGATCATGCTCGCGTTGACCTGGGTCCTGCGCCTGAAAGCCGAGCAAGCGCCGCTAACCACGGAGGCCCGCGCATGAGCCGGATCAGCATCGTCATCCCGATGTTCAACGAGGCCCGGCACATCGGCCGCACCTTGCTCGCCGCGCAGAAAGCCGCGCACGCGGCCAATGTCGAATGCGAGCTGATCGTGGTCGACAACGGCTCAACCGATCAGGGCCCGCACATAGCCCGCCAGTTCGGCGCGAAAGTGCTGGTGCTGCCAGGATTGCTGATCGGCGCCCTGCGCAATCGCGGCACGGCCATCGCTACCGGTGAATGGCTGGCGTTCATCGATGCCGACATTGAAATGCCCGAAGACTGGTTGCGCCAATTGTTCGACATCGAAGCCAGCGGCCAGGCCGATGTCTTCGGCCTCGATCTGCACACCCCCGCCGAAGCGCCGTGGTACGCCACCGCATGGCAGCGCCGCACCCTGCGCCCGTCCGCCCACACCAGCAACGTCGTCGACTGGCTGCCCAGTTCCAATCTGCTGATGTTGCGGCGCTGGTTCGACAAGATCGGCGGTTTCAACGAAACCCTGCGCACCGGCGAGGACAAGGAATTCACCCTGCGCCTGCGCGAACACGGCGCCCGGCTGCTGTCGGTCAACGAAAGCGTTGCGCTGCATTGGGGTTACGAAATGAACTGGCGCGAATGGATGGGCAAGGAATTGTGGCGTCAGGGCAGTCATCTGCAACTGCTGCGCAGCCACGGCTTGAGCCTGCGTTTGCTGCGTTTTCCGATGTTCTCCCTATTGGTCTGGCTGCTGGACTTTCTGGCGATCTCGGCGCTGCTCGACGGTTTCCCCCATCACGCGACTGTCATGGTGCTGCTGACACTCGTTCCGGGGCTGGCGCTGAGTGTGCGGCAGAGCGCCAAACACCGGAACCTCTGCCTGACCGTGCAACTGTGGGGGCTGCATCACGTACGCCTGCATCTGGCCGGTGCTGCATTCATTTTGAGTCTGTGTCATTGGAACGCCAGGAGGCCTGCCCGTGGCTGAATTCATTTTCTGGACATGCCTGTTGCTGCCGGTCTACGCCTACATCGGCTACCCGCTGCTGCTGACCCTGATCGCGCCGCTGTTCCCCGCCTGGCGCCACACCCCGGCACCGCCGCTGAACGTCAGCATCGTGATCGCCGCGCACAACGAAGCGCGGCATATCGAGCACAAATTGCGCACGTTACTGGCCCAGGATTATCAGCCCGCGAACTTGCAGATCATCCTCGCCAGCGACGGCTCGACCGACGACACCGTGGCCTGCGCGCACAAGGTCGTCGACCCGCGCATCACCATTCTCGACCTGCCACGCCAAGGCAAAGCGGCGACCCTGAATGCCGGCGTAGCTCTGAGCACCGGCGACATTCTGGTGTTCACCGATGCCGACAACCAATGGTCACGGGAAACCCTTGGCTACCTGCTCGCGCCGCTGAATGATCCGCAGGTTGGCGGCTGCGCCGGGCACATGGTGATTCCGGTCACCGGCGGTGGCTTGAGCGTTGGCGACAGCCTCTATCGGCATTACGAAGGCTGGTTGCGCCGGGTCGAGAACCGCACCGGTTGCATGGTTTCCGCCGACGGCGCCCTGCTCGCCCTGCGCCGTGAGTTGTTCCAGAACGTGCCGGCGGAGGTCAACGACGATTTCTTTATCAGCACCTGCGCGCCGGTCGCGCACAAGCGCATCGTTTATGTGCCGGAGGCGCAAGTCATCGACCACGGTGTCGATGAGGCGGACAAGCAATTTCGCCGTCGTCAACGGGTCACCGTGGGCGGCTTGCAGAGCCTGGCCCAGCGCCGCGAGCTGCTCAATCCGCTGAAATATGGCCTGTACTCGATCGCATTGATCAGCCACAAACTGATCCGCCGTCTCGCGCCGATCCTGTTGCTGCCGTTGCTGCTGAGCAACTTTTGGCTGTGGGACGACCATGGTTTCTATCGCCTCGCCCTGATCGCGCAATTGTTCGGCTACGCCATCGCGATTGCCGGACTGCTGGACTCGCAACACCGCTTGCCCAAACCCTTCCGCCTCGCCGCGTTTCTGCTGGTCACCCTTGCCGGGATGAGTCTCGGCCTGTGGCAGTTCCTGCGCGGCCAGCGGTATGCCCAGTGGAATCCGGAACAGAACCGTTAAAAGGACTGAAGCCATGGCGATCAAACAATTGATAAAACGTACCAGTGGCTGGCTGTATCTGAACTCGTCCATGGGCCGCAACCAGCTGCACGGCGCAGGGGTGATTCTGATGCTGCACCGGGTACTGTCGAATGACCGGGCTGCGGACCTGCCGCACCGCAACGAACTGTGCGTCGGGCCGAAGGCCTTCGAGCATTTGCTGGTGTGGCTGCGCAAGCATTTCGATTGCGTGCCGTTGATGGAAATCCTCCAGCCCAATTCGCTGCGCAGCGAACGCCCCCGGGTGGCGCTGACCTTCGACGATGGCTGGCGCGACAACGCGGTCAACGCCTTCCCGCTGCTGCAAAAACATCAGGTGCCGGCGAGCATTTTTCTCTCCACCGATTTCATCGGCAGCCGTCAGCGCTTCTGGTGGGAAAGCCTCGGCGAAACCCTGTGGGGCAGCCACGGCGAGAAGGCGCGGATGCATCTGATCGAATGCCTGCAAGCCAGCGGCCACCCAGTGCCAGTGCTGGTGGATGACATCGATGTTGATCGGCGCAGCCTGTCGATGCTGCATTATCTGCAAGGGTTGAAAACCCTGGAGCCACAGGAGCTGGAACGTCTGACCGACGAGTGTCCGCAAGAGTCGCAACCGCAAGCGCTGGACTGGCACCAAGTGCGCGCCCTCGAAGCCTCTGGGTTGGTGCGCTTCGGCCCGCATGGCGCCAGTCACGCGATTCTCACTGGCCTTGACGATGTCCGCCTGAGCGAAGAAATCAGCCGCAGCCGCGATGCCCTGCACAACGGCTGCAACCGGCCGCTGCCGGTGTATTGCTACCCCAACGGTGACAATGATGAGCGCGTGCGCCAACAGATCGCCAGCCATGAATACCCGTTCGCGCTGGGCACCGGCACCGGGATTTATCGTGGCGAAGGCGACCCGCTCAACCTGCCGCGCTTCGGGGTCAGCCAACGCACCGCGCATAAACCGGAATTGCTGTCGTGGCGGATCTTTCGCGGGGCGCGGCCATGAGCCGAGGCAACTACCTCAAGCATTTGGCGCTGAGCATGGGCACCAAACTGGCGATGATCGCTCTGCGTTTGCTGCGCAATGTGCTGCTGGCGCGGATTCTAGGGCCGAGTGAGCGTGGGCTGTTTGCGCTGCTCAGCACCCTGCCGGATTTGATCAGCGCGGCCACCAGTGGCGGCTTGAATTCGGCGGTCGGTTATCAGGCGGCCAAGCAACGGCCGATGGGGTTGTTGCTCAGTCAGGTTCTGGTGTTCGGTTGTTTGCTGGCGGCGTTGCTGACGTTGCTGGTAGTGGCGCTGGTGCGGGAATTTGGCAGCGAACTCGATGTGACGATGCAACTCGGTCTGCTCGCCTGGCTATTGCTGCTGGCCGTGCCGCTGACGGTATTGAAGAGCGGCTTGCTGACCCTGCACAACGCCTCGGGCGGCGTGGTCGCGTTCAATGCCTTGCGCTTGGTCGAGTCGCTGGCGCCGCTGTTGCTGTTTCTCGCCCTGTTCTGGATGTGGCAAAGCGCGGCCCTCGAAGCGGCGCTGATCAGTTGGCTGGCCGGCATCAGTCTGGTGGTGCTGGCCGGGTGGGTCTGGCTCAAACGCGCGCAACCGTTGCAGTTGCAATGGGATCGCGCCAGTCAGAACGAACTGCTGCGCTACAGCGCGCGCAGCCATCCTGATCTGCTGTTCCAGCAAGTGATTCTGCGCTCGGATTATCTGTTTATCGGCGCCCTGCTCGGCAGCACCGCGCTGGGTCATTACGCGATGGCCAGCGCCGCCGCCGAACTCCTTTTGATCGTCCCGGAAGCGGTGACCACACCGCTGATGAAACGCTTGCTGCAACAAGATGAAGGCATGGACAAAGTCACCCCGCTGGCCCTGCGCCTGACCGCCACGGTGATGCTCGGCGCCTGCCTGACCATGGCGGTGATTGGCGAATGGCTGATCGTCACCTTGTTCGGTGCGGTGTACCAACCGGCGTATCCGGCGCTGCTCGCCTTGTTGCCGGGGCTGTTGGGCCTTTGCTACGCAAGCATTCTGCGTCTGGACCTGCTCGGCAAGGATCGCCCCGGCACGGTGTCATTGCTGATGGGCTTGGGTGCGTTGCTGAACCTGGCGTTGAATCTGGTGATGATTCCGGCCTATGGAATTGTCGGCGCGGCGGCGGCTTCGTCGATTGCCTATCTCGCCGTGACCGTGGCGATGCTGGTGCTTTACTGCCGTTTGAGCGGCGTGCCGTTCTGGCAAGTGCTGATCATCCTGCCCCGAGACGTCACGCCGATGTGGCTGATGCTGCAACGCCGGAAAACCGCATGAAAGCCTTGGCCCTGGTGCTCGGTCTCGGCCTGTCGCTGGACGCCTTCGCGGCGTCGATGCGCTGGGGTGAGATCCGTGACGGCAGCCTATATCTGCAAACGGATCGCCCCGACACCGTGACCGTGCGCTGGACGCCGGCCTGGCAGGCTGAGGCCAATGAAGAACACCTGTATCTGCTCGACGGCCAAGGCAAACTGGCGGGCGATCGGTTTATCAAGGCCAGTGAAACCCGTGGCAGTCAGAGCTGGCCGTTGCTGCCCGGCGCCGCGAGTTATCGGCTGGAGATTCCCGGCTACAGCTTCCGCAATTATCGAATTGAACATGACGAGCGCACCGTCGCGTTGTTTGCCCCGGCGAAAGTGCATTTCAGCGCCGACACCCACAACGGTGACGAACTGTATTTCAAAGTCGCGCCGGGTGAACACGCGGTGCTGGCCGGCAAGTTTCATGGCGGCGTCAGCGGATTGCAGGCGCAACGGGTTGGCGACGATCAGCCACTGACCCTGGCGCTGAAACCCTATCGCGCCTATTGGCAGTTCGATCAGGTCGCCCTGCCCGTCAGCGAGCGTGAGCAGATCTGGCGTCTGCGTTTGCAAGGCAGCGGCAAAGCGGCGTTCTGGCTCGATGGCACCGCCAACCTGTTTGCGCAGAATCCACAGCAACTGAAATCGCTGCGCGAAGACGCCGGGCAAACCCGCTTGACCCTGCACGACAAAATCCTCGGGCGCACGCCGGATCTGGGCATCGCCCTGCCCTACGTGATGCCGCCGCCCGCCAGTCATGCCGTACTCGATGCGCTGAAACCGACGGCAGCGAGTTACTACAGTTTTGTTGATGTGACGGCGAAGAATCCGCATTTCGAAGATGCGTTCCGTCAGCTGTATCAGGATCGTTTTGGCATCAAACAGGACATCACTCTGCTGGCCGGCAGTCAGCGTCAGGCGGATCTGCGCGCCGATGTGCAAAGCAACAGCGGCCTCGATGCCTGGCTGGCCAGCACCCGTAAGCTCGGTGGCAAAGGCACGCACTACATTGGTTTTGCCGACGAGCCGAACCTTAACTATTCCAGCTACGCGCAGTATCAGGCGATCTTCGCCAGCATGGCTCGCCAAGTGCGCAGCGATCCGGCAAATGCCAAGGCTGGCGTGCGCATCGCCATGCCGGCCAGTTCGCGGTTGGTCAACGGGCCGTTCGCCGACAACGCGGCGGATAAACGCGGGATCGATTGGGCGCGGCGTTTGCTCAGCGAATCAGGCGATCAGGTCGATGCGCTGGCCTGGCACGAATGGATGATCCGCGACCTGCTCGCAACTCGCGTTTACCGCGACAGCGTGCGCCGCGCCGCCGATCTGGTTGGCCTCGACGGCAAAGGCCAGCCGCGCAAAGCCCTATTGCTCGATCAGACCAATCTGTCCAGCGGCTCCAGCCTCAGCCCCTACGACCAGGAAACCCACTACGCTTCGCTGTGGTGGGCGTCGGTGGTGATCAATGCTTCGCAGGACGGCTTGCTGAGCATGCTCAACTGGTTTCAGGCCGCCGATGAACCGCAGTATCCCAAGGGCATGTTGCGGGTTTCACAGGATGAACAACGCTTCGAGTTGAAACCGGTCGGCCTCGCGCAGCAATTCATCGCTCAGCATTGGCTGCATCAGGTGCTGTGGCTGGAGAACGATGCCTTTGAAGTCGATGTGCTGGCGATGGCCGGCGACGAGCAACGGGGTCTTCTGGGGGTGAACAAAGGCGCGCGCTTGCAGCGTGTCGACCTGAGCGGTGCGAAATGCCCGCTGAACCACGGCGCCTTGCGCTACTTCGGCGCCGACAACCGCAGCCGCGATGCGCCATTTACCTGCCAGGACGGTCGCGTGCGTTTCGAGCTGCCGGGGCAAACCCTGTTCGCCCTCAGCTGGAGCGCTTCATGAACCGTCCGTTGATGTTCAGCCGCGCGAGCCTGTGGCCGCGCGATGCATCGTCATCAGGAGCCAAGACCATGAACATTGTGCAGAAACTCAGCCAACACATTAAGCAAAAAGGCCTGCGCGCCACCCTTGCCAAAGCGTGGAAGCACTACGTCTTCGCCCACCAGGAATTACTGTGGATGGAGCGCGATCTGGTCAGCCCGGTGCCACCGCACAGCCTCAAGCCCTACCCGCCGCTGCGGGTGGTGAAGATCACTCAGGACAACGCCAGCGCCTTCGCCCGCTACTTCGGCGACCGCGTCGGCACCATGGCCGAACTGGCCAACGAAGGCCACACCGGGCACATGCACCTGGACGATCAGGGCGATGCCGTGGCGTTTATCTGGGGCAGCCCGCAGGACTATTTCGACCGGCATTACTACGGCTGCCTGTTCCCGGTAAAACCCGGCGAGTTCTTCGAATTCGGCGGCGAGCTGACCCGTTCCTATTGGGGCACCGAGTTGTCGGTGGACCTGCAACTGGAACTGTGGAAAGCCATGGCGGCACAGGGTTGCGACAAGGTCGTCGACGTCTGCGAATTCCACAACATCCCGGCGCTCAAGCTGCACCTGCGCATGGGCTATACCGAGCAACACCGCATCATGAATGTGTACACCCTGTTCGGTCGCTGGCGCTTCTATCGCGAATCCCGCTACAGCGGCTCGCGTCTGGATGCGCTGCGCAAACCGTCCCGTCCACCCGTAACAGCAACGGCGGCCTGAGCCTATGGCGACGCGATTCGAATGGCGCACTTCCCTGTGCGCCGCCGATTTCCCCGAAGCAGCGTATGAAGCGCTGCGCCTGCGGGTGACGGACCACACGCCGTTCAACAACCTCGGTTGGTTGTGCGCGGCCGAGCAGGCCCTTGGCGAGGGTGAGCGTTTGCACATCCTGCTCGGCTGGGAAGCGGACGAATTGCGCTTGTGCCTGCCGCTGGTGGCGAGTCGCGAACGCTTTGCCGGCGTGCCTTTTAGAGTCCTGCACCACTTGGGCTATCCGTTGGCGGATCGCTTGGCGCTGTTGTCTGTGCTCGGCAGTGAAGGCATGCGCGAGGCCTTGGTGTTGATTCGCCAACGTTTGCCCCACGCGCTGCTGCAACTCAATGAATTGTCCGAGCCGGTCGGTGAAGAAAGTGCGCTGACCGAATGGATGGCGCGCAGCTCCACCGGCGAACGACGCTTGAGCTGTCGGGTGCCGGTGCATCTGATCAGCGAGGCCGATCATCAGGAAGTCTCCGGCGACCCGCGTTACAAGCTGCGGCGTGCGCGCAAACGCATCGCCGCGTGTGGCGCCGAAGTGCGCAGGATCGTTCCCGATGCGATGAGCATGGGCCCGCTGCTGCAGGTCATCAGCGAAGTCGAAGCGGTGAGCTGGAAAGGCGACGAAGGTGTGGGGATTTTCGCCAGCGAACGCAGCCGGCAATTGATCGAGCGCGCGTTCATCGCCCTCGCCGGTCAAGGCCTGGTGCGCGTGGTGACGCTGGAGCTGAACGGCCGCTGCATCAGCTATCGCCTCGGCCTCCTCGAACAAGGCCGACTGTACGATTACAACCTCGCCTTCCTGCCGCAATACGCTGATCTGGGCAGCGGTCGGGTGCTGCTGGAGGAATGGATTCGCTGGGGGCTGGACGACAACTGGCGCTGGATCGATGCCTCTCGGGTCAGCCTGGAAAACTCCAGCCATCAGCTGCACGAACGCATGACCGGGCAACTCGAGCACTGGCGCTGGAGTTTTTATTCCTGGCGCCCGAGCGGCCTCGTCCTCGGTCTGGGCTTGCGCCTGTGGTACCGGCTCAAACCCCATGTACACGCCTGGCGCGCACGACGTGCCGAGTCAGCGAAACCCACTCTGAAACCTGTCGCGATCACCACGGAGGGCGAACATGCCACGCCAAGTCATAGTCAACGCTGACGATTTCGGCCTCAGCCCGAACGAAAACGCAGTGATCTTCGCTGGGTTTCAGGCCGGGGTCATCAGTTCCGCCACGGCGATGGCCAACATGCCGGCGTTCGAGGCGGCCTGCGCCATGGCCCGCCATCCGAGCCTGCAAGGCCGGATCGGTTTGCATTTCAACCTGACCTACGGACGACCGTTGAGCCAGGCGATTCTCGCTCGTCGCACGTTCTGCGATGACCACGGCGTGTTCGACCTCAGTCTGCCCCGTCACAGCGTTTGGCTCGGGCGTGAGGATCGTGACGCGGTGCATGAAGAATTGCAGGCGCAGTGGCAGCGCTGTGTCGACCACGGCATGCGCCCCAGCCACATCGATTCGCACCAGCACGTGCACAACATCTGGCCAATTGGCGAGATCGTTGCGCGGTTTGCGGCGCAGCAAGGGGTGCCGATTCGACTGGCGCGCAATCTGGGGCAAAACCTCAATCTGCCCAAGCGCGTGTTCAAGGGTTTGCTCAACTGGCGTTTGCACAGTCTGGCCGGTGTTACTGCCGATTATGTGTGCACACCGATCGACCTGCGCAACGGCATAGCGCCGACCGACGGCGTGCTGGAGATCGTCGCTCACCCGACCCAGCTCGGCGCCGATTTTGGTGACGCCTATCTCCCGCCCGAAGAATCCCTGAGCCGCGTGCTAGAGCTGCAGCTGACGGGTATTCAACGGGTTTCCTACACCGATTTGAACAAGGATTTTCTACGCGGAACTGCGGCACTCGATTGAGTTACATACCTTGCAATACATTCCGGGATGGCACTTTGGAATGAGTTTAGGCAGGTGATCTATACCCACAACAGCACCATCCACAACACCCTGGCTTCGGCCACGGAGGGCATCATGAGCGTGATCGAAAAACTACAAGAACGCATCCGGCAAAAAGGCCTCGGCCGCACCTTTGGCACGTTGTGGAAACGCTACGTGTTCTTCCATTGGGAACTGTTGTGGATGGAGCGCGACCTGGTCAGCCCGGTACCGCCGCACAAGCTGCGCCCTTACGAGGGCCTGCGCAAAGTCGACATTACCCCGGAGAATGCGACTGCGTTCACCAAGCATTTCGGTGACCGCGTGGAGACCATGGCGGAACTGGCCGCCGAGGGTCATACAGGGCACATGTACGTCGATGCCGACGGCCATGCAGTAGGGTTTATCTGGGGCTCGATTCGCGACTATCACGACCGTCACTATTACGGCTGCACTTTCCCGGTGAAGCCCGGTGAATTCTTTGAATTTGGCGGTGAGATGATCCGCGCGTATTTCGGCAGCAGTTTGTCGGTGGACGTGCAAGTGGCCCTGTGGGAAGCCATGGCGGCGCAGGGTTGCACCAAAGTGGTGGACGTTTGCGAGACGCACAACATTCCGGCGCTGAAGCTGCATATCCGGATGGGCTACCACGAACAGGGGCGCGTGATGCACGTGTATTGCCTGTTTGGCCGCTGGAAGTTTTTCCGCGAAACGCGCTATGAGGGTTCGCGGCTGGAACCGCTGCGCAAACCGGGGCGGCCAGTGGTGAGTGCGGCGGCGCAGGCTTGATTCAGTCTCAGAATTTGTAGCGGTGGCGAGGCCGCCTTCGCGAGCAGGCTCGCTCCCACACTGGATATGTGCAGTACACAAAACCAATGTGGGAGCGAGCTTGCTCCGGGCGGCGTTCCGACGAAGAGGCCATTTGTCACAATGGAAAACTTCAGGACTTGGTGGCGACCAGGGTAAAACACATCGGCATCTGCGCCTCTTGATTCAAATACTGGTCATACAGCTCTTCCCGATTCGAATGCGCATACTCCTTGAAGTGCGCAATATTCAGCCCCGCCGCAATGGCAGCGCTGAAGATGGCGCCCAGGTTATGCACAAACCAATACGACTTCGCCGCCGGCTGCTCAACCTTGCCGACATACACAATCGGCTCTTCCTGCACAAACGGCTCGGCGCGAAAGTAGGAACTGGCGAGGCGATAAGGATCCTCCGCATTCGGATCGACCATTTCCAGAAACGGATGGGTTTCGTAGATCACCAGTTTGCCGCCCGGCTTCAGGGTCGAAGCGACATGACCGAAGAACTCGCCGATGTCCGGCATCCAGTTGAGAACGCCAATGGTGATCAGCGCCACGTCAAAACGGTTCTGCAACGACGCCGGCAAATGATGGATATCGCTTTCGATGAACTCGGCATTATGCGGTGAACGCTTGTTCAACTCACGCGCCTGTTCGAGAAACGCCGCCGACTGATCGACACCGACCACACTGCGCGCACCGAGGGCAAACAACGACAGACTCTCACGGCCATTGTTGCAGCCCAGTTGAATCACATCCTTGCCGTCGACCTCGAGCAACCCGCTCAAGGTCTCATCGAGGCAGGAGAAATCCACCTGCGCGACCTCGCCGAGCAAAGCCTGCCAGTCAGGCGAATCCTGGTGATGGCGAGCGGAATCGTTCCACGCCTGTCGATTGCTCTCGATGGCGGTTTTATTGTTGGGCACTTCCATGGCGCACTCCGGACGATGCTCGTGATTGAGCGGATCGGAGTCTAGAACAGCATGCCAATTACGGTTGTTGCAAACTTGTAAGCCACCTCCTACATACCAGGGTGTTCTGGCCTACAAACGTCGGCGAATTATCAAAACAGATAAAGGACACGGCTGACTATTCACCTCCGCTCACGTAGATACCCTCACAAAGCGCAAACATCCGACGCGCAAAAAAATGGCTAAGGAGGTTTAACCATGAGCCAGACGTTGAAAAATTTCGATGCGGCAGCACTGCTGGACAGTGACGAAGCTATCGCCGAATACCTGTCTCAGGTTCTTTCAGATGGGGATAACGCAGAGTTTCTTCGCGCAATCGGCTATGTGCTCAAGGCCTGCGCACAGCCAGGGCATGTGATCAATCACACAGTCGCTTGAATGCAGGGCAGCTATAGTTAATAGCCTTGGGGAATACCGCACTCGCAGGTGCCGCCATGCTAATGCTCGACCGGCTGTTGTTGACCGGCTGTCTGCTTGCTGCCACTCAGGCGCAAGCGCTGGACAGCAATTTTGTTTACTACGGGCCTGACCAGCCCTTTGCCCACCCTGCCCCGTATTCGCTGAACGCCACGCCGCCGAGGCCTTACGAGGACACGGCGCCGGAGGATTTTGTGGTGATCCCGGATGACCACGTCTTCTACGACTCGCGATTGCCGACCGTGGCGGATGCGACGGTGCGGGTGTTTATTCGCACGTACGATGCCGAGCGTGGGATTTATGTGAATGACGAGGTGCTGGATCCGAGTTGTGTGCTGGAGTGTTTGAGCCGGCAGCAGCATTGATTCTGACGACCAAGTATTAACCAGACACCACAAAACCCTGTGGGAGCGAGCCTGCTCGCGAAGGCGGTGGACCAGTCAACATTGATGTCGGCTGACATGGCTTCTTCGCGAGCAGGCTCGTTCCCACAGGGAAATGCGCCGTGTCTGGGTTACCACTGGCGTTTATCCGGCCGGGCGAGGCCAAGTTTTTCGATGCGGTAGCGCAGCATGTCGCGGCTCAGGCCCAGCAGGCGTGCGGATTTGGTGACGTTCCAGTCGGTCTTGTCGAGCATCTTGCGCACCATGTCGCGTTCGACTTCGGGCAGGTTCATCGACTCCATATTGCTCGCCGGGCGCGGTTCATAATGCGGCGCAGCCTCGTAGTGTTGATGCTGATGCTGATGCTGCGGGGGCAACTCGTCGCACAGACTCATGCACACGTTCAACTGATGCGCGGCAATCGTATCGCTCGGCGCCAACAACACGGTCTGCTCAAGCATGTTGCGCAGCTCACGTACATTCCCCGGCCAGGTGTAACTGAGCAGCAACTCCTCTGCCTGCTCACTGAAATGCAGATTCGGCTTGCCGTAACGCTTGCCATGACTGGCGAGGAAGTGCCGCGCCAACAGCAAGATATCCTCGCCCCGGGCATGCAGGCGCGGCACTTTGATCGAAATGATCCGCAGACGGAAAAACAGATCACGGCGGAATTTGCCCTGCTGGACCATTTGCTCGAGGTTGCAGTTGGTCGCGCTGATCACCCGCAGATTGACCTTGCGCTCCTTCACCGAACCCACTCGGCGAATGGTGCGATCTTCCAGCAGCTTCAAGAGCTTGGCCTGCAACAGCAGGTCCATTTCGCCGACTTCATCGAGAAACAGCGTGCCGCCGTCCGCCGCTTCCACCAGACCGACACGGCGATCCTTGGCGTCGGTGAACGCGCCTTTCTCATGTCCGAATAACTCGGACTCCACCAGATTCGACGGAATTGACGCACAGTTGAACTCAATAAACGGGCCTTTGCTGCGCGGGCCGTCGAAGTGCAGCGCACGGGCCACCAGTTCCTTGCCGGTGCCGGTTTCGCCTTCCACCAAAACCGGGGGCAGATCGGTGTTGGCCATGCGTCGCTCGGCGTCGAGCAACTGGCCGATGGTATTTTTCAGGTACTGCATCGGCGCCGAGTCGCCGATCAGCGCCTGCACGCCGGACTTCTGCGCCTCGCGTTCCTGATAGAACGACAGCGTGCGCTCCATCCGTTCGGTGGCCAGGGCCTTGTCGAGCAGCAGTTTCAGTTCGGGCAAGGCGACCGGTTTGGTCACGTAATGAAAGGCGCCCTCCTTCATCGCCACCACCGCATCATCGACGTTGCCGTACCCGGTCATCATGATCACTTTGAGATCCGGCGCGCTGACGCGCAGCTTCTGGATCAGGTCGTGACCGCTCATGCCCGGCAGCGAGTTGTCGGTCAGCACGATGTCGGGCATGAAGGTTTCCAGTTGCCCCAGCGCGTCCTCGGCCGAATGGCAGACCGTCACCTCGAAGTCCTTGCGCTCCAGGTAGGTCTGAATATTGTCGGCCAGCAGTTCGTCATCCTCGACCAGCAGAATGCTGTGTTCCATATTCCCCTCCCGATGCCACTTTGAAGTTGAGACTGACGCGGGTTCCTTCCTGCTCGCGGCTGGTCAAGACGACCGAGCCCTGAAAACGCTCCATGATTCTTTTGACCAACGCCAGGCCAACCCCGAGGCCGCCCTGTTTGGTGGTGAAAAACGGCTTGAACACCAACAGTTGCTGCTGCGCGCTCATGCCCTTGCCGGTGTCGATCACCGTCACGCGCACGCTGTCCGGCTGCGGCGATTCGAATTCGACGGTGAGCACACCGCCCTTGGGCATGGCTTCGAGGGCGTTGGCAAACAGGCTATTGAGTATTTGCGTGAGCAGCACCTTTTGACTGACGACCGGAGCGCATTTCTGTGGACTGAATCGCACTTCGACGCCGCTGCGTTTGATCAATGCATCAAATGCGCCAAAGGTGTCCTCCACCGCCAACAGCAGATCGACCGCCTCGCCGTCGTCGTTCATCGGCCGCAGCGATACGAGCAACTCGCGCACCCAGCGCGACATGCGATCGACCTGGCTGATGATGTCGCCAATGTTGCGTTGCGCGCCGGGGCTGGCGATTTCCTGAGCCAGTTCGGCGCTGGAGCGAATGGTCGCCAGCGGATTGCGCAGACTGTGTGCAACCGCCGAGGACATCTCGCCGAGGGCGACAAAGGTTTCATTGCTGATCAGTTGTTGTTGCTGGCTCTGCAGCAATTTCGCCGCACGACGGACGATCCAGAACAAGGCGAGAAAGATCGCCGCGCCACCAAAAAACGTCGCCGCCCAGATCGAGGCGAACCCACGGTCGATGCGGTCGACCAGATCCGATGGTTCCTTGTAGATCTCGACCATCGCCATGACTTTGCTTTTGTCGGCGTTGAACATCGGGATGTAGTTTTCGATGAACAGGTATTTCGGCTCGCGCAGCAGGCGCTGTTCGGGGCGTTCGTCGTCGATCTTGTGGTAGCTGGAGGACACCGGCACCTTCATTTCGAACGACTCGTCGAGTTCGTCGTCATCGTCGATGTGCACGCCGATCAACTCGGCGTTGGTCGACCAGATCACCGTGCGATCCAGCGCATAAACGGTCGCCAGCAAAATGTCCGGCAAGTGTTCGACGTGATCGAGAAACTCGGTGCGCGCCGACGCCTGTAACGCCGGGTCAACATCGGGATAGTGGTTATCCTGGCGCGGGTCGAGCATCTCGCCCATCGTCCGGTTCGGATTGATTTTCGCGTGACGCATTTCCGCCGCGCCAATGGCCTCAACAAATTGCGCAGTCAGCAGCGCGTCGCGCTCCACGCTTTCGGTGACCACGAAGCGCGTGGAGATGTAACCCAGCCCCAGCGCCACCGCCGCGATGATGAAAAAACTGGCGAGCGAGAACCAGCGCAGCAGATTGAACTGCTCGCGCCAGCCCTTGCCTGCGACCGAGGTGCTCGGTGCAGTGGTTTTTTGTCCTTCCAGTCGCTGCATGGGAGTGCCCTGGAGTGTTTGTATCGAGCCAGTTACAGCCATCAGTGTAGGTGGCTCTGACCGCAACACACGGTTCAATGATGCTATTTCGCCGCTACTGCATACGACTCACCGCTGCGGCTGGATCGCCCGGTTTTACTGGCGTCAACGCGCCGGCGGCCACGACATCGGCGGACGGGTGCTGTCGCTCGGTTTCGTCACTGAGGAAGTCGATGATCGACTGCGCGGCCTGCTCGTCGAGGCGCAGATTGGGCATCGGTATTCGCTCGAATTGCTCGTACAGTTGCAGCGCGATCGGGTCTTTTTCCGCGAGCAGGCGATCCGGTTCGCGAATCCAGCGATTCAGCCATTTGGCGTCACGGTTGCGGGTCACGCCGATCAGGTCGGGGCCAATACTGCGCATGCCGATGCCCTGGCCGTCCTGCGGGCCGAGGCTGTGGCACGAGGCGCAGCGGGTGCGGAACAGTTCTTCGCCATTGCTCGGCGGGCGGATTTGCGGCGCGTCGGCGTAACTTTCCTCGATGCTCGGCTGTTTCCAGTTCTGCAAGGTGTTGGCCAATTGGTCGGCGAGGATCCATGGGTTCTCGAACGGCGAGGCTTTCATCCAGCGCCCGGTGGTCTGGTTGCCGACGATCAGGCTGAGGTTGTGATCCTTGTTGCGACCGTTGTCGACGCCTTCGATGAACAGCCCGAGTTTCTTGCGCAGGTCGGTGACGTCTTCGAATTCACCGGTGAGAAACTTCCAGCCGGGGCCGACTTTGAAACGTTGCGAATAGGCCTTGAGCACTTCGGGGGTGTCGCTGAGCGGATCGATGCTGATCGAGTAGAAGAAGATGTCCTGGCCGACCCGGTCGCCGAGCAGTTTCTGCACCTGGCGTAAACGCGCGGTTTCCAGCGGGCAGGAGTCGCTGCACGAAGTGAAGATGAAGTTGATCACCACCACTTTGTTCTTGATCAGGTCATCGAAGAAATGCACCTGCTGACCGTCCTGATCGGTCAACAAGGTGTTGGGGAAATAGTCGCCACCCCACGGGGTGGCGGATTCACTCGCCGCTGGCGGCTCGCCGACGCTGGCCTGATGCGCCAGCAGCACGCGGCTGCCGAGCACACAGGCCACCAGCAGCAGCACCAGGTGCATGCCCAGCGCCCGAGAGCGCGGGGTCTGCAGCGGTTGGCTGTCACCGTGGCGGCGGTTCATGGCTTGACCACCACTTGTGGGCCCGTGCCGTCGCCGTTGCGGAAGGTTGGCAGCGCGGCAGAGTTGACGTAGCGCACACCGTCCCAGCTCGGCAGAGGCGTCGGCATCAGTTGCAGCTGGCCGGGTTTTTCCAGGTCCCAGCGCAGCAGCATCGAGTTGTCCTCATGCTGAGTGTTGTGACAGTGCTCCATGTACGTCCCGGCGAACTCGCGGAAGTTGATCGCCATTTCGACGCTGTCCAGGCCATCGGCTTCGGAGCCGATCCGATAGACGTCCTTGCGCGCCCATTTTTCCCATTCCGGTGGTGCCTTGCCGCCGCGACTGAGGATGATGCCTTCCTCGAAATGCACGTGCACCGGATGGCTCCAACCCTTGCCGCCGGCCTTGATATTCCACACCTCGAGGGTGCCGAACCCGGTGACACCGGCATCGGTCGGGCCACTGGACAACTGGGTCGACGCATTCAGGCGACGTGGGTCCATGTGGTAACCGAAACCGCCGTCAGTCTTGACCGTCCACGGTGCTTCATCGGTGCCGTCGGAGCGGCCGAAGGTGAAGGTGCGGTGACGAGCCTTGGCCAGCAGCGCCTTGTCGGCAACGTTGTCGCGGTGGATCTTCAGCGGAATCATCACCAGCCCTTCCGCCTTGCCCGGTTTCGCCGGTTCGTAGGCGGCCGGGTTCATCGCCAGATCCTGGCCGGTGTAAGTCTTGACGTTCAGTTGCAAAAACTTGCCGACCACCGGATCGCCCTTGTCCCACTGCGGACCTTTGCTGGTCTGCTTGATCACCGGCAGGTATTTCTCCGAGAGCACATCGGCCAGCGAGATCACGTCTTTCGGGCCTTTGCCGTCGTCCTGCGCCTGCAGGTTGACGAAGAACAGCTTGTCGCCGGGCTTGATGCCGTTTTTCGAGAAGTTGACGATGATGTCGAAGCGTTCGGCGATGCCCTGAGTCGGCAGAATCGCGTTGTGGTTCTGCTTATCGCCATCGGCGTCGAGATCCATCGAGCCGTCGAACGGCACGCTGTGTTCCATGATGTTGCCGTCGTTGGCGATCATGTGGAACGGCACGCGGCTGTACGACAGACCCGAGTTTTTCGGCCCTTGAAACTCACCGCCACTGCCTTTGATTTCCCGCACCAAAGCCAGTTTGAAGTAGCGCGACACCGAGCCGTTGAGGATGCGGAAGCGATAGCTGCGTGCGCGCACATCGAGGGTGGGTTTCCACTGCCAGTTGACCAGCATCTGATCGCCGATGAAGCCGTCAGTGTTGAACGGGTTGAACCACAACTGGCCCTCCTGATCCCAGGCCTTGTCGGCCAGCACCAGGTTGACGTCATAGTCGCGGTTGCCCCACGGCAAGGCGCTGCCGCTGGGCAAACGCAGGTTGACGCCGTCGTCCACCGACTCATTGCCGCGATCCAGAGCGCTGTAGTAATTCATCATCGCCGCGTTGCCCTTGTAGACGTTCTGCGCGGTGAAATCGAGCATGTGGTCGTGGAACCAGTGGGTGCTCATGGTCTCGCGCCAGTCGCCACGAATCTTGATGGTGCCGTGGTCGCAGGTTTTCTTCGCCGGCGCCATGTCGTTGACCCACAGGGTTTCCCCTGGTGCACACGGGAACGCGGCGCGCGGGTCTTCGGCCTTGGTGTTGATGCTGTCGTAACCGGCAAGCTGGATCGGCCAGCGATAGTCGTAGAACTGCCCCGGGAAGAAGAACGCGTTGGCGTAGCCGTCGCTTTCCGCCGGCGCGTGACCGTTGTGTTCGTGGGTGCTGATGGTGTGCAGGCCGAAACCGTGGTTGGCCGACGGATCGATCGGCAAGCCGTTGTAGTGCCGCATCATCACCGGTTGGCCGTAGCGCACCATCAACAGTTTCGGTGGCAGCGTGCCGTCGAAGGTCCACACCGAGTTGTGGTTTTGCGCCGGCATCGCCGGGTGGAAACGCGGGTCGACGCCCTTGGAAGTGCCATCGGTCAGCGGTACGCCTGCGACGTTGTGGTACAGGCCGCCGGGGCCGAATTCGCCGACGGCGTAATGGTGCATTTGCACGCTGTCACGCAGACCACCGTTGAGGCGCGCACCGGTCTGCACGGTTTTGTAGGCGACTTGCGGGTAGAACTCGTTCCAGCGCTGGTGCGCCCAACCTTTTCCTGGTGGCCGTCCTTCAGCAGACGAACCGATGTGGCGGTTGAGGAACACTTCGATCTGCGCCTGCCAAGGGTTGCGGTCGACAACATTGGCGAACTGGCTGGGAAATGGCGTCAGCCCCGGTTGCCGGAGGAATGCATCGAGGGCGCTGCCGGGTGGCGCGCTGCGGGCGATGTTGTTCGGGTCCTGGGCCGGTGCCGGGCCAATCGCGGCGGGCGGGAATGGCAGCGGCGCGGCCGGGGTGGTCGGGTCGAGTTTTTCCGGGCCGAATTCTTCGAACAGGGTCAACTGCTGGGTGAACGGCTGCGCGCCATAGAGCGGGCTCGGCTTGCCGTTGGTGGGGTAGTTGAAACTGGTCTGCACCGTTGGGGGCAGAATGTTTTCCGTGCGGGTCGAGGCGCGGCTGCCTTTGACGCCGTCGGGCAGGTCGAAGGAATCTTCGTTGGCCTCGGGCAGGGTCAGGATGTTATTGAGCGCCCCGGCGCGGTCGGCCGGTTCGTCGTAGTACGCCGACGGGTCGGACGTTTCTGGCTGTCGCTCGTCATCGATGGGGCTGGCGCGAACGCCGGCCATGGTGCCGAGGGACAACATCAGAAAGACGCTCAAAGGCGTCAGCAGGAAGGTGTTGCTTGGGTCACGCGTTGTTCTGTCCATCACCAGCCGCCTCATCAAGGAAGGGGTGATGGTGTTTTGCAACTACTGCGCCAATAAATTATTTCTAGTTGTAACAGGGACTTGAGGAGGCTGCGGGTTTCCCCCACTCCCCGGTGACCGGGGCTTGACACCCATTGGTGGGGGAAGTTCAGAGAGTTTATGCAGCCTTACGGCACAAGTTGGAAGGCCAGGCGCACGGTGGTGCCCTCGCCTTCGCGGCTGTCCAGCGTCACGCCGCCGCCGAAGCGTTCCATGATGCGTTTGACCAGCACCAGGCCGACGCCCAAGCCACCTGATTTGGTGGTGAAAAACGGTCGGAACGCCATGGTCCGTTGTTCTTCGTTCATGCCTTTGCCGGTGTCGCTGAGCACTACGCACACACCACGCTCGTCGCTTGGTTCGAGGCTGACGGTCAACGTGCCGCCCTTGTCCATCGCCTCCAGCGCATTGGCCAGCAGGCTGTTGAGGATCTGCGTCAGCTGCACCGGTTGGCTCAACACCATCGGCGTGTGCTGCGGATGAAACACCACTTGCACACCGGCCTTGGCGATCTGCTGTTCGAAGGCGACGAGGCTTTCGTGCAACGTCGCCACCAGGTTCACCGGTTCCGGGTCATCGTTGAGCGGGCGCAGGGATTGCAGCAACTCGCGCACCCATTTCGACATGCGATCGACCTGGCCGATGATGTCCTTGATGTTCTTTTCGGCGGGGCCGGCGTCGAATTCCAGCGCCAGTTCGGCACTGGAGCGGATGGTCGCCAGCGGATTGCGCAGGCTATGCGCGACGGCCGAGGACATCTCGCCCAGCGCGACAAAGGTTTCATTGGCGATCAGTTGTCGTTGCTGGGCCGCGAGCAGAATCGCCGCACGCCGCACGATCCAATACAGCCCCAGATAAATCAGCCCGCCGCCAAGCGCAGTGGCCAGCCAGATCAGTGTCAGCCCACGTTCCATGCGCGCGATCAGGTCTTTCGGTTCTTTGTAAATCTCGACCATCGCCGTGACGTTTTTGCCCTCGGCGTCGAACAGCGGAATGTAGTTTTCGATAAAGATGTAGTCCGGCGGAATGACGAATTTCTGCTCTTCACGGGCCTTGTCGACGTCGTGGTAACTGGCGGATACCGGAATCTTTTCATTGAAGGCGCGATCGAGGTCTTCGTCGGCATGAATGCTGGTACCGATCAGGACCGGGTTGGTCGACCAGATCACTTGGCGGTCGGGCGCATAAATGTTGGCGAGGATCACGTCCGGCAAGTGTTCGATGTGATCGAGAAACTCGCCGCGCGCATCGGCCCGGGCCTGTGGGCTGACATCGGGGAAATGCGTGTCCTGTCGCGGGTCGAGCAATTCGCCCATGGTGCGCACGTTGGGAATGGAGACGTGGCGCACTTCGGCCGAGGCGATGGCCTGAATGAATTGTGCGGTGAGCAAGGCATCGCGCTGCACGCTTTCTTCGATCACAAACCGCGTCGACACCGTCCCCAGCGCGATGGCGACGGTACCGATCACCGCCATGCTGATCAGTGAAAACCAGCGCAGCAGGTTGAACGGCCGCTTGCGCGAGCCCAACCGTAGCGTGCCCTCCTCGACAGGTAGCGATTTCGACTGAATGTTCATGGCGGCGACTTCCCGATACGTCCCTATAGGGTTATAGCCCACGGGTGGGGGTTTGCCCGGTTGCGGGGATATCGACCCGATAAGACAGCCCAAACCACCGCAAGTCTTTGTGGGAGCGAGCCTGCTCGCGAAGGCGTTGGGTCAGTCGACAAATTCGTCACAGGAAGTCCGCATTCGCGAGCAGGCTCGCTCCCACAGGTTCTTCATCCAACAGATATCTCCAGTGTTCATCCCCACCGTCCCCGATTCTGGGGAATGACGCCCTTTCGCCGCAGACCAAAAACTTCAGCATCCAGCCCGTCAACCCCTCTAGTCCGGCCCTCTCCCGTCCATCCACTGCACCTTGGCATGGAAGGTGTACAGGCCCTGTGCAACTGACCCATCCCCAAGGGGCAGGTACTTTGATAGAGGGATTAACTCATGCACCCTTTACTGTCCAAAACCGCGACCGTCCTGGTCGTGAGCGCCTTGGCCCAGGGCATTGCTCAGGCCGCTTTGTTTGCTGTTGACCCAGGTCCGTACGCGCCGGCCAACGGTGGTTTCGCCAGTTGGTATCAGGACACCCACGGTCGCACCCTGGACCTGTGCCTGTCCAAAGCGCTCAGTTCGCGAGTCCCCAGCGCACCTGGCGCACCCTCGTACATGTGCTCGCTGCTGCCGACCCCCGGCGTGTTCGATGACGCCCAGCCGATCGTCTTCCCGAGCAACTTCCCCGATGAAGCGTTCTGGTTCACCGGCGAAACCACCCTCGTCGACGCGGCACGCGGGATCGACCTGACCTACGTCAGCGCGATCGAAGCCGCCTTCGCCGCCGAAGAACCGGTCGAGGGCGATCAAGTCAGCTTCGCGCGGATCCGCATTCGGGTCGACGTGCCCACCGCCGGCACTTACGTGATCACCCACCCGTACGGCGTCGACGTGTTCAACATCGACACCCCCGGCCGCCGCGCGATCAACATGACCCGCGACATCGGCATCGGCACGCCGAAAACCTACGACGGCGCGCTCAAGGGTGACATCGGCCCGTTCCTGCGCAGCGTCAACGGCCCGTACACCGAGACCAACCCGCTGACCGGTGCCGCCGAACAATTCGTCGGCGACCCGAACCTCAGCGAGGCGGTCACCGGCAGCCCGTTCAACACTAACTTCGTGCGTATCGAAGGCCCGAATGGTCTGGATCTGCGTTCCACCACGTTCGCCGTCTCTGGCAAGTTGTCGACCGTCGTGCGGCCAACGCCGATGATCGCGCAGCGCAGCACTTACTCACGCAAGGCCGGCGACAGCGCACCGGTGGCGCAGCAAGACGTGTTCGTCCTTGCCCCGCCCGCTCCGGGCACGGCGGCCGTCACCAGCAGCACGCCTGTGCTGAACATGACCGAAGCCAACAGCACCGGCAGTTGGTACGCACAGTCCTCGGTCAACCCGGCCTTGCCGACCACCCTGCAAGTGACCGCCGACAACCACCTCGCCATCGCCAGCAGCACACCGACCACCCTGCCCATGGCCCTGACCGACCTGGTGGTGATCCAGAGCGCGCAATACAGCCTGAGCTCCGGACAACTCACCGTGGTGGCCTCGACCAGTGACGAAACTTCGCCGCCGGTGCTTACCGCCACCTCCGGCAGCGGCGCCGCCATCGGCGCGCTCGGTGGCGACGGCGCGGTGAAAACCCTGGCCACCGGGATCTCGCCGATCCCACCGTCCCGGGTCCGCGTGACGTCGTCCAACGGCGGCAGCGATACCGAAGAAGTGGTCATCGTGCAATGAACGCTCACATGCCCAGATCCGCATCAGGAGGCATCATGAACAAGTGGCCACGCTTTGCGCTCAACGCGCTCGGGCTCGCTCTCTCGCTGACCGGCAGTGCCTATGCGCAACTTGCCGCCGTCGACCCCGGCCCCTACACCTTCGCCACCGGGAAATTCCCGATGTGGTATCAGGACGAAAACCAACTGTCGATGGAACTCTGCCAGTCGCGCGCCGCCAGCTCGCGAGTGGCGGCCAGCGTGCCACCGGCCTACATGTGCATCCTGCTCGCCGAGCCGGGTATCTACGATGATGCTCAGCCGATGATTTTCCCGGACAACTGGCCGCCGGAAGCGTTCTGGTTTCTCGCCGAAACCACCATCGCCAACAACGCCGCCGGTTACGGGATGGACGCCTATGTCGCCGGGATTGAAGCAGCGTTTGCTTCGGAGAATCCGGCCGATGGTGATCAGCAAAGCTTCGCGCGGATTCGCATCCGGGTGAACGTGCCCCTTGCCGGCACCTACACCATCACTCACCCGTATGGTGTGGAAACGGTCAACGTCACCGCGCCTGGCCGGCGAGCGATCAACATCACTCGCGACATCGGCATCGGCGCGCCGGGCAATTTCAGCGGCGCTGTCGGTGGCGCAATCGGCCCGTTCCTGCGCAGCGTCAACGGCCCCTACACCGAAGTGAACCCGGACTCCGGCGCCACCGAAACGTTCGTCGGCGACCCGAACCTCAACGAAGCGGTGACCGGCAGCCCGTTCAATACCAACTTCGTGCGCATCACCGGGCCTGCCGGAACCATCCAGTCGAACGTGTTCAGCCTGTCCGGCAAAGTGCTCGACAATCGTCAGCAAACCCACGTCGACATCGACCGCGCCACCTACCGCCGCACCGCCGCCGGCGTGCGTGCCGAGGTGTTCGCCAAGGCTGACAGCAGCTCGACCCTGTGCTTCCGCGAAAGCGTGGCGCTGCTGCCCGGCCCGCCGCAGACCCCATGCCAGACCAACCTGCTGGGTGATAACAACGGTCTGTTCTTCGGCCAACGACTGAGCACTGGCGCCGTGCCGCCGGTGGTGGTCGTGACCGCCACCAACCCGACGGGCACCACGCGGCCAACCGCCGTGTCGGCCAAGCTCACTGACGTGGTGAAAGTGCAGACCGCGCGCTACAGCTGGGCCAACAAAAGTCTGTTGATCGAAGCGACATCGACCGATGAAGTGGCGATCCCGGACATGGTTGCCCAAGGTTACGGACGTCTGTCGAAGACCGGCACGCTGCAACGCATCACCGTCGCCGACCTGACTCAGCCACCGGCCACCGTGACGGTGAAATCCGCCGCCGGCGGCAGTGACACCGAGGCGGTCGTCGTGGTCGGCACCGCGCCGGACACCGGCGAAAACCAGGCGCCGATCAGCAATGCCGACACTGGCAGCACCAGCTTCGGCGTGCCGATTACCCTCAGCCTGTTGACCAACGACAGCGATCCCGACGGCGATAATCCGCTGGGCATCACCGCGTTGACTCAACCGGCAGCCGGCCAAGGCACCGTAGCCCTCAGTGGCACCGCTGCGGTGGTCTATACGCCGCCCGCCGTGGTCAACGCGCCACTGACCACGACGTTCACGTACAAAGCGCAAGACGCCAAAGGCCTGGCCTCGGCTAATCCGGCGACCGTGACGATCACCGTCGCACCGAACCGGTCACCGACTGCCGTCGCCGACAGCGTCGCCACGTTGGGTGTGGCAATCCCGATCAACGTGTTGGCCAACGACACTGATCCGGAAGGCAACGTGCCGCTGGGCGTCGCCAGTCTGACCCAACCGGCCGCTGGCCGTGGCACGGTCAGCACTGACGGCACGGTGATCACCTACAACCCACCGGCCACCGTCACCACGGCGTTCACCACGACCTTCACCTACATCGCCCGGGACAGCTTCGGCGCCCTGTCGACACCGGCCACGGTCACGGTGCAAGTGTCGCCACGGCCAGCGGCGGAAACCTTCGCCGTGACCGCATCGACGGTGCAGGCACGCTCCGGCGGGCGCTTCAACTGGGACTTCACCGGGACGTCGTCGGTGACCACCGGCAACACCATCACCGTGCAGGTCACCACCCCGACAGGGTTGGTCACCCTCGGCACCACCACCGTACCGGTGACCGGTCGCTGGCGGCTGACGCTGAACAACACGACGGTGGTGCCATCGGCCAACCCGACCGCGACGATCCGCTCGTCCCAGGGCACCGTGCGCACGGTCTCGGTGACCACGCTGTAAGCCTGACCCCCAGCCACTTTCGGGTGGCTGGGGCACGGTTCGAAACCGGATAACGCCACACAGGATTTACGCCATGAACACGCCGACCGCCGCCCTGCTTTGCCTGCTTCTGCTGTGCAGCAGCGCGGGCGTGCGCGCCGACGACCTGATGGACAACGACGACCTGGCCCCGACCAGCAGCGACCTCGGCGAACTGCCCCCACCGGTGGGTCAGCAAGCCCTGATCGATCAACTCGGTCAGGCCAACGTCGCCCTGCTGCAACAGAACGGTCAGTCGCTGCTCGGGCAGATCGTGCAGTCGGGCAGCAATCAGGAAGCGTACATCCTGCAACAGGGCAGCGACCTGATGGCGCTGATCAACCAGAACGGTTCCGGCAACGCCGCTTCCATCACCCAGAACGGCAGCCACAACCGCGCGCAGATTTCGCAAAACGGCAACAACAACGACGCCAGCATCGAGCAGGCCGGCGCGGGGCTGCAAAGCGCCGTGACCCAGTCGGGCAACGGCATGAGCGTTTCGGTTAAGCAATATCGCTAAGCACTGCAAATCATCGGAGAGTTCATCATGTTCAAACTGACGCCCCTCACCGCCGCCATCCTGGTCATGATCAGTGCCCAGGCCATGGCCGACGACAGCCTGTCCAACCAAAGCCAGGTCGGCACCGCCAACATCGCCGACGTGAAACAGACCCAGGCGCCGTTCAGCACCGCCACCCAGACTCAACTGGGCCAGGGCAACGACGCCGCCGCCGTGCAAGACCACGCCAGCAGCGTAATCACCCAGGACGCGGTCGGCGACTACAACGCCGGATACGCCGAACAGCTTTACGAAGACAACGCCACCATCACCCAGCAACAAGTCGGCGCCTTCAACACCGCCCACGCCAGCCAGTCGCTGGGCTTCGGCTCGCCCAACAGCGCGCTGCAACAGCAGCAAGGCACCGGCAACTTCTCATTCATTTATCAGGACTCGCAGAACGGCAGCGAAGGCAAAACCTTCCAGTTCGGCGACAGTAACGAAGCCAACATCGAACAACTCTATGAAGGCAGCGGCAACAGCGCAGTCATCACCCAATACGGCACCGCCAACTACGGCACCGCCGAACAAGTGCTGCACAACGGCGGCCAGATCGGCATCAACCAGGCCGGCGAAGGCAACTACGCCTACGGCGACCAGCGCAACGGCACCGGCGGCAACATCAGCATCAACCAGTTCGGCAACCTCAACGGCAGCGAAATCTGGCAAGACTCACAACTCGCCAGCCAAGCCACCGTCAACCAGTACGGCGACAGCAACGAAACCGTGGTCGACCAAAGCTTCGGCGAAAACAACACCGCCGCCGTCACCCAGGTCGGCAACACCAACGCGATCTACGCCGACCAATTCGAATCGGTCAACTCGACACTGGCGCTCTATCAAGTCGGTAACGGAAACGTGCACTTCACCTACCAGAACGGCGACAGCCACGTGCTCAACGCCACCTCGGTGGGCAACGACAACAAGGTCTACGCCAGCAACTGGAAAGGCCCACAGCATGGCGGCCAATTCGGCAGTGGCCAACGCGCGACGGTTACTCAGGCGGGCAATGGCAACATCGCCAGCTTCACTCAGGATGGCGTCGGGCATGTGATGACCACCAATCAAACCGGGACAGGCAACAAGACCACGGTCAGTCAGGCTGAGTCGTATAACGAGCTCTACTTTGATCAGAATGGTAGCGACAACATTTTGATCTCGGATCAGCGCGGGACGGGCAACCTGGTGCAGGGTTCTTCGAATGGCACGGGTAACAGCGCCGAGTTCGATCAATCCGGGACGGGTAACCAGGCGTATACCGCGCAGTTGTACGGCAGTGACAACATGATCACAGTGAAACAGGCGGACACGATGAACGTGGCGTACGTGACCCAGGGCGGCACGGGGAACATTGCCAATGTCGATCAGAGCGGGGTGACGCAGACTGCGAATATTCAGCAGTTTGGGTCGGCTAACCAAGCGACGGTGTTGCAGCAGTAGGGGTTGGGTGTTGATGGACCGCGATTCTCTGGTGAGGGGGGTCGCGGTTTTTTTGGCCTATGCAGGAGCTGCCAAAGGCTGCGATCTTTTGATTTTTCTATTGGAGATCAGAAGATCGCAGCCTTCGGCAGCTCATAGTCGATCAATCTGGCATTGAACGAATAATGTCGGCCAGATCATCCTTGGTTAATTCATTGGCCTTAATGGCGGCGGCGATATCTTTTTTGGAAAGCGGAAAACGCTTGAAAACTTCTTTCAAAGTATCCGCATCCACATTTGCCAGCCAGAGTGGATCAATAAAAGAACCACCATACTCAGGCTTCATGGGCACTTCTTCGTGAGCAATCGCGCCTTTATGATTTAGATACACCACATAACGATCGTGACCTTCAGGAAAGCTTTTATCGTGGTAGAGCGTAGTGCCCAGAGGCAGGACATAGAAATTATCGTCGCCATTTGGACCTTCGATAAGCAACGGTTCTTTAGTTTTGATCATTTTCATATCGTTTCGATTTGAATGACCGTCAAATACGATTGAAGCCAACAACACCCCATTCACAGATAGAACTGCCGCCAGCCACAGACTGACTCGCCCGTTTGTAAAAAATTTCCCTATCATTTTCGCCTCGGTATTCCCTTCGAGTGTGGCTAGTGGATCAACGAACATCTAACTCTTGCAGTGTACCGGCGACTCCCTCTATCCGGTTGGGATTGATCTACCCACAGGCCTCGAGTCTTCTTCGCGCAACGCCTCTTGAGCCTCATGCCTGATTCGTCGTTCCGCCCTTCATCTGTGCCATTACCTGCTCATTCGGAATGCAGGGGCCCCGATCTTCGAGCGGCTTCCGGACTTTGGCACGGAGCCAAAGGTCGTAGCTGGCGGCCTGTTCTTCGCTTTCGAAATCCTGAACGGTTGTGGAAAACAGTTGATCCATGGTGCCTCCGGACTGAGGGTGAAAACGCGGTCTCTGTTCTTGATCGTTCCCACGCTCTGCGCGGGAATGCCTCTCGGGACGCTCCGCGTTCCAAATTGCAAATTTGACGCAGAGCGTCAGGGGCTGCATTCCCACGCAGAGCGTGGGAATGATCAACGTGGGAGCGCCGGGTCTACTTTGCGCAACGTCTCTTGAGTTTCATGCTTGATTCGCCGTTCCGTCATCAATGCCTTCATATCTGCCATTACCTACTCATTCGGAATGCAGGGGCGCGAATCTTCGAGCGATTTCTGGACTTTGGCACGGAGCCAACGGTCGTAGCTGGCGGCCTGCTCTTCGCTTTCGAACTCTGCAATGGTTGTGGAAAACAGTGGATCCATGGTGCCTCCGGACCGAGGGTAAAACCCTGTCTCTGTTCTTGATCGTTCCCACGCTCTGCGTGGGAATGCCCCTCAGGACGCTCCGCGTTCCAACTCGCGAATTTGACGCAGAGGGTCAAGGGCTGCATTCCTTTGCTCCGCGTGAGAACGATCAATCAGCCATCCTTCAACTCGACGTGATCCAGCGCTTGATTGACGGCGAGTTCGCCCAGCATGACGACTTGAGCGATGCCCAAGGCGGTTTTGCGCTGTGAGGTTTCCAGGGAGGCGGCGAAGTTGATGAGCATTTCGCTGGCCGAGCCGAGGGTTTCGCTGGCGTTGGCCAGCAGGGATTCGGTGTTGTACCTGGGGTTGGCGAGGTACATGGGTTCCGGCTCGTTGGCGCAGGACATGATGTGGGCGGTGGGGTTGAGGTAGAAATCGAGGGCGCGGTCGGCGGCTTCGTGGAGTTTTTTGCTGTCGACTGAGGCGTAGGGGGATGTGCTGTCGGTGTCTGATTCTGGGGGGTTGGGTGTTGGCTTTTTCATGATTATTTACCCTGTATGACGGTTATAGCTGGCCCCCATTCGGTTTCCAAGCGAATAGGTGGCAGCTGTACGCAGGTTGGAAACCCGGGACAGAGGCAACCCGGCAGACACAAGGTCTCCCACGCACAGCCGCCATAACAAAGTGCACACAGTGAGGTGCGCAAGGATACGTTATGAATGGCGCTTGTGCGCTCTGTAGTTACTCGGGTTTCCACGCCCGGTCGCTGAATTGGCAGCGACGAACACAGGCTAGAGACCGGAGGTCCGACGGACAACCTGAAAACCTTGTGGGAAGGTTCCGCTGATTCAGACACTTCTTTAAACACACTTCAGATCGCAGCCCTCTCCCGGAGGGAGAGGGAACTGACCGAAGTGTTTGGGTGAGGTACGCCGACGTGAAATACCGAGCTGAATTCAGGTTTTGAAGCGTTGAAGCAAGAGCCCCTCACCCTCCCAGAGGGAGAGGGGACTGACCGTGGTGTTTGGGAGAGGTACACCGACGTGCGATACCGCGTTGAACGCAACAAACGCACAAAACCAAAGCCGAACACCCGCTCTTCACCACTCAATAGGCCGAGTGTCAGCTCGCCTGCTCTTGATCTTGATCTTGATCCACGGGCGACGTCGGAAGGCTGAGTGGAGGGATTGATCCGGGCGTGGGAGCGCAGCGACCGTTTGGCGCAGCCAAACACAGCGAGAGGAGGTGCAGCGCAGCAAACCGTAGGCGCTGCGCCCGGATCGGTCCCGGAGCGAAGGAACCCCGAGCCCTAGCGAGCGGGCCGCACGCAGGAGCAAGCCTTTTGGGTTACCTTTTCGGCGTTTGGAAAAGGTGACCCGCCGTAAGGGCGGAACCCTAGGCAGCCGTTACCGCAGCAACGGATATGCACCCGGTCAACCAGAACTCACCGCCCAGCCAGAACCTGGTCGGCCCGAAGGCCGCCACGTTCACTCCGCCTCAGGATCAATCTTGTTCTGCGTCAAATACCGATTCAACACATCATCCTGCGAAGGCGAAGAACTGTCCCCCGCCACCTGCCACAACCGCCGCTCGATCCCCTGGGCCACCATATGCCCCACCGCCGCCTCAATCGCCGACAATACACAAAGCTGCGCCGGCTCATTCGTGGTGTACCCAACCTCAGCCTCAAGCAACTTCTTGAACTCGATAAACTTGAAAATCCCGGCACTGCGTGCCACCGAATAAATCGTCTTGCTGGTCATCACATTCGACAACACCTGCCCGCTACGCACATCCACCGCACGCAAGTTCACAGTCACCTGATCCACCCGATACTCACGCTGCAAATCAATCCCCAGATACCGCGCCCCTTCCCCACCGCTACGCACGTTCGTGTCATACGCGATGATCCCGCCCTCAAGCATCATGTTCGCCGCCTGCAACGGTGGCAGCTCACCCTGAATATTCACCGGCGTATTCGGCTTCTTCTGCGACGCGCGAATGATCTTGCGTTCAGTCAGCAGGTTCTGCAGCCCTTCCCGCTCCAGCACCACAAACCAGCCACTGGCCTGCATCGCGTCCATCAACATCGACGCCGCACCCTGAGTCACGCTGGTGGAAAACGAACTCGCCGGCGTCGGTTTGTACTGCCCGGTCTGGTCACGGAAACCGTACACCACCGCCATCAACCGCCCCTTGGGTCGCGGCATCTTCAGCAAGTCGTAATAAGTCGAAGCCCTTGGAGTCAGGGTCGGGGTTTCGGTGTCCTGCTCGGCCGACATCGGCTCACGCAGACTGCACCCTTGTAATGTCGCCAACAGCAGCCCTAACGCGATGATCTTTTTCATGTCCGTTCTCCCCGGAACCGTCAGCCCGTCATGGGTTGAGGCCGTTCACCTGAATTTCCGAAACTTCACCGCTCGCTCGGTCGGTCACTTCAATGCTCAGTGCCCCGGAGTCGTCGATGACGTTGACGATAAAAGAGTCGGTGGACAGGCTCCCCGTGTTGCCGGTGGAGATGTTGTCCAGCAACTGCCCTAGCAGTCGCGATTGCAATTGACTCGTGAAGCGCTCCAGCGCCGAGGTGCCGGCCACAGTCGAACGACTTTTCAGGTCCGGATCGTCGTAGTCGTTTTGCGCCTGAGCGTTGTTGAGCAGCCAGGTGCCGTTGAGCGGATTGCCGCCGAACGACGGATTGACCGGCGTGTAGACCAGTTCGGTGGCCTGGACGGCAGCGGCGCTGGCGAGCCCGATCAACAACCCCGAGATCCAGAATCCGCTGCGCCGTGAGAACGTTGTGCTGTTCATAGTTCGTCCTTCTCAAGGTCGGTGGTGTCCTGCAACAGAGCCTCCAGCTTGCGCTGGACAACCTGGCGTCGAACCCAGTCGGCGGCCGCGTAGGCCTCGTCCTTCAGTTCGACGGTGTTCGGCGGCAGGAAGCGCCGATAAACCAGGCGTTGCTGATATTCCACGGTCACCAGGCTGCCCCAGCGCGCGTCGGGCCGCTCGCGCACCACCAGGTTGAAATCCATCGGGCTGGTGTCACGCAGGCGTTCACTGAACGAGTAGTAAAAATCGTGGCCGATGTGCGAGATCGTGTCGTCGACGATGAAGCCCATCATTTCGTCTTCTTCACCGGCGCTGGCGCAGCACGCCACAGCGGTGAGAATCAGCGCGCACAGCCAATGGCGAGTCATGGCTGCAGCGCCTGCGGCAAATTCGACTGGCCTTTTGCGGGGCCATTGGTGCCGTCGAGAAAGGCTTTTTCAGCGACGAACTGCCAATCCGAATAACGCTGCATCCCTTCGAAATCCGACCACTGCGTCGGGAAGTCCGCCTGCTTCAATGGCACCTCGGTCGAAGGACTGTTGACGCCGGTGATGCGTCCATCGAACCCACGTTGCAGCGCCCATTCACCCTGACCGATCGGGTCCGGATAGAGCTGACGCAGATGATGCCTGGCCTCGGGAAAACGCTGATCCTCAAGCAGATCCGCCAGCTCTTTCGGGTACTGCGCCAGGCCCGGCGAACTGCGGTAGTAGCTGCGCAGCGCCTGTGCGTACTGAGTGCCGACCCAGAGCAACTGACGCTCACGGTCGCGACGCGAAGCGGTCGACCACAACTCGCCGGCACTGGCCAAACCCATGCCCATCACTGCGATCAGGAACAGCACGCCCAGGTAAGTGAAGCCACCCTGCTGCGCACGGTTACCACTCGGAATACTGGCTGCCATCACGCGCCCTCCCGGTCGCACCGCTTTTGATATCGGCCACACCACCGGCGACGCCGTCCGGTGGCGCGATCAGCACCCACTGGTCTTTGCGTTCGGTGATCGGATCGAGTGGCGCGTTGCGCAGGTAACGTTGTTCGATCAGTTGCTCGATGGAATCGGGGTAGCGGCCGGTATCGCCATAGAAGTGATCCAGCGCCTCGCGCATCGCCGACAGGCTCTGGCGCAGCGTGGTTTCCTTCGACGCTTCGAGGCTGTTGAAGTAGCGCGGCAGCGCGATGGTCATCAGCGTGGCGATGATCGCCATCACCACCATCAACTCCAGCAAGGTAAAACCTTTTTCCCGGCGCATGAGGTTCACCACTCGTGGTAGGCGATGCCGTTGAGGCCCTTGCCGCGTGCCACGGAGTAGACGTCGAAAACGTCCTCGCCATCGCGCGGGTTCTGAGCCGAACTGTTGTAGGCGCGCACGCCCCAACCCCCTTCGTCATCACGTTTGGCCGGCACCAGCGGATCGCGCGGGATGCGGCGTAAAAAGTAGAACTTGGCGCCCTTCGCGCTGCGCACATCGCGCACGCCTTCGACGAGCACTTTCAGGTTCGGCGGGTAGCCGCTGCTGTTCAGCGACTTCTCGATGTAACCGGCATCGAACGCACGTTTATAGGCGTCGATAGCGTCGCGAATCTGATACAGCGCGTTGCGTAAATCCTGCTCCTTGCCACGCCGCACCAGGGTCTCGGTCAGCGGCGCGGCCATGCTCGCCAACAGGCCGATCAGGGCCAGCGTCACCACGACTTCGATCAGGGTGAAACCGCGTTGGGAGGCGTTCATGATCAAGGCTTCTCGACGGTGACATGGGTGGTGGCCACGGCCGATTCACCGACACCGCGCGACTGGGTGGTCGGCGCTGGCATCACGTAGCTCTGCGAACGATCCGGCGCCTGGATGTGCATGCTGGTTTCAGTGCCGGTGGAGAACTCCATGTCCGACGGGCTCTGGTACGGCAGGTTGCGCACGATCCGTGGCGTGATCGACAGCACCAGTTCGGATTTGCCGACGGTGTCCTTATTGCTGCCGAAAAGGCGACCAATGCCAGGGATGTCGCCGAGGCCCGGAATCTTGTTGCCGGTGGCGCCGTGGTCGTTGCGCATCAGGCCGGCGAGGATCTGCGTTTCGCCGTCGTGCAGGCGCAGCGAGGTTTGCGCGTTGCGGGTGTCGACCTGTACCGGGATCGTGCCCTGACGGGTCGGCTCCAGCGGCGTGGCGTTACTCACTTCCAGGGCAATCTTGATTGCCACTTCGTTGTTCAGGTGCACGGTCGGCTGCACTTCGAGCTTCAGACCGACGTCGAGGTAGGTGACGCTCTCAGTGATCACCGGGCCTTGAGTCGACGGCACCGAGGTGGCGCTGATGATCGGCACCCGCTGACCGATGTGGATGCGCGCCTGCTCGCGGTTGCTCACACGAATCACCGGGCTGGCCAAAGTGTTGATGTCGTTGTCCTGCGCGTTGATCTTGGCTTGCGGCGACGGCGAGATCGAAATCCGCCCGGAGTTGATGCCTTTCAATTGATCGAGAATGGTCACCGCCGAACCGTCGCTGTTGACCACGCCAAAGGTGTTCGGCCATTGCAGGCCGAGGTCGAGAATGCGCTGGGTGGCAACCTCCATCACTTCAACTTCCAGCACCACTTCCGGGTTGGACTGGTCTTGCGACTGCAGGAGTTTCTCGGCCATGCGCACAGCGTCTTCGGTGTCGCGCATGGTCAGGGTGTTGAGGCGTTCGTCGACAAACACGTCGCGGGTCTTGAGCATGGTTTTGACCATGTTCAGCGCGGTGTTGGCGTCGATGCTGATCAGGTAGAACGTGCGCATCACCAGTTCCTGGTAATCCTTCACTTTCTGCGGCGAATCCGGGTAGATCAGCAAGGTGTTTTCGTTCACCACTTTCTGGTGCAACTGGTTCTGTTGCAGCAGCAGGGTCACCGCGTCTTCGATGCGCACGTCACGCACGAAAATCGTCGCTTTCATGTCCGGGCGCAGGTCTTTGTCGAAGATGAAATTCAGCCCGGCGACCTGCGACAGCACTTCGAAAATGGTCTTCAGGTTGGCGTCGCGAAATTCCAGAGTGACTGGCCGATCGAGCTTGGTGCGCAGTTGTGGATAGGCAATCACGTTGCGGCTCTGCACCAGACGAATATTGCCTTGCAGCTCCAGCGCGCCCTCATTGTTGGGGTCGAGTTCGAGGATCTGTTTGACCTGCCGATCAGCGCCGTAGATATCGCCGCGACGCAGGTCGCCGCGGGCCAGTTCGAGTTTCTCGTCCATGCTGCGCAGGTAGTCCATCTGCTTCAGGGCATCCTGAGCGCGGCGGTTGTTCGGCTCGATGGTCAGCGCGCGGTTGTAGGCCACCCGCGCCGATGCGAAATCGCGGCGCGAGCGGTCGGTATCGCCGGTGGTCAGCAACGCGGTGATTGCCTTGGCCCGACCGCTGTTGAGCAGCAGGTGCAGTTCAGTGTCCCGTGGGTTTTCGCGCAGTCCTTCTTCGATCCGCGCCAGTCCCGCCTCGTACTGACCCTGTTCAATCAGGTCGGCGGCTTCCTTGTTGGCCACTTGTGCAGAACTGCACGCGGCCAGCCCGGCACACAGGCCCAGGCTCATCAGCAAACGGGATCGGTTCATTGCGTACTCCCCACAGACAGGGTCTGCGACAAATGCAAAGGCAGGTAGACCAGGCTCAATTCCACATCGGAAATGCCGGTGATCTTCCAGGTGTCGTCGATCACATCCCCGTTGCGCACGACGTAGATCTTTTCGCCGTTCTGCAAAAACACTTGCAGGTCGCTGCGGTCATGCAGCCTGCCGACGAACTGAAACGGCACCGGTGGCAGGCTCGGGGCTTGCACCACAGTTGCTGGATTGATGGCCATTTCGGTGACCTTGGCCAGAGTCGGCGCGGCCTTCCAGGATTTCGCCGCGAACAGGTCGCCGGCCGGGCTCAAGTCCTTGATCGGAGCGTCTTTGGCCTTGGCGGTGCTAGCCGCCAGCGCGCCGCGGTTTTTCCCCGGTGTGGCGACGGCCACTTCGTTGGAATCGGCGTCTTCACTCGGCGAGAAATACGCCGGCAACCACGCCAGCGCCGCTGCCACGCCGAAGAACGCCAACCAACCTGTCACGCGCTTGGTATTCATCACGACCTCGACAGGAAAAGGGTCATACGGATCCGGCCATTGAGGTCGGTGTCGCCAATCTTTTTGCGTTGCAACTCGAGGTCTTCCACCACCACCGCCGGCAATTGGCCGAGCAAGGCGTGCACAAAGCGGCGCAGTTGCGGGTAGCTGCCGCGCACGGGAAGAAGGATCTGATAGCGCGCCAGATGGGTTTTCGGGTCGACGCCGAGAGCGTATTCGCCGCGTGCCAGGGTGATGTGCTCCTGGGCTGCGAGGGCGTAGATGCGGTCGATGGCGACGGTGGCCTGCGGCTGCGCCGGCAGTTTGTTGCGGAAGTCGTCGAGCTGACGCTGCGGCACCACTGGCGGCGCGATACTGCCGTCTTCAACCTTGGCCAGATACTCAGTGGCTTCCTGAGTCTGCTGGCTGAGGTGCTGCAACGATTGCCAGCCCGGCAGCAAACCACCGAGTGCCCAAGCCACGGCGACCAGCAACAGCGCCAGCCCGGCCAGGCCCGGAACGCCGAGGCCTTGCAGGTATTCGTGGACGATCAGTCTAGGGATTCGCATCGCCCATCTCCCAAGTCGCCGACAGGTTGAATTGCACCGGTTGCTCCGGCGATTTGACGACGATTTCGTGACTCAGCAGCGAGACGTCGGACAGCTCGTCGCTGGCTTCCAGACGTTTGTGGAAATCGAGCATCGCTTGCAGATCCCGCGCCTCGGCGCTGATCCGCACCTGACCTTTACGGGCATCCGGGGTCAGGCTCAGCAGCGCAACGTCATCGCGGGGCAGCGCTTCGAGCATGGCGAACAGGCGTTCCCACGGGCGGCGCAGTTGCTGCGAAACCTTGCGCATTTCGGCGAGGTTCTGCGCCTGCTCGCGGGTTTCCGCCGGGCTCAAAGTTGACTTGGCACCGCTGTCGCCGGTGAGCTGGCGCTGGGTGGTTTGCAGGTGGCCTTGTTGCTGTTCGGTGTGCGCGTCGAGGTGCTGTTGCACGCCGAAGCACAGCAGCGCCAGCAGCACACCGCCGCCGAGCAAGGTCCAACCCAAGGGGCCGGAACGTGGCCGTGGCTGAAAATCGAGATTGAGCGCGCGCATGTCAGGCCACCGCCCGGGACATGACGTACAAGCCGTCACGCACGTTCATCGAGTCGTCTTCAAGGGTGCGCAGTTGCACACCCGCCACGTCCGGATGCGCATCGAGGCGCGCCGGCGCATGCAGATAAACGTTGAAGGCGCGTTCGCTGGTCGAGGCTTGCAGTTGCCGTTCGCGACCGATCAATGCGCTAAGTGCCACGTCGCTGTCGCTGCCGCCCACCGAACGTACGCCGGCCCAACGCCCTTCCCTCGCCAGCAACAACACACTGCGCTGCGGCTCGGCAACGACGAAGAGGAAGTCGCCAGCATCGAGGCTTTTATCGAAGCGGTTGAACGCTGCCATGAGGTACGGCTGCACCGAGCGCAGGCGCAAACCGCGAGCGCTGACCAGCGTGCGCAAGCGTTCAAGCAAGTCCTGCGGCAAGGCGCTGGCGATGCGGTCGTAACCGGCAGGTTCAGCGGACAGCACCAGACTCCAGGCTTGGCTTGGCGCACCGAACAGGTCTTCGAAACACAATTGGGCGAAGCCGCGCAGTTCCTCAGGGCTGCTGATCTGCGCGCTCCACGGCACCAGGCAGAAGCGGCTGAAGTGCCCGGAGATGACCACGCTCAGTTCGGCACCGGCGCGGGCGTGTTCACCGAGCAGGCGATCGAGGGTATCCAGCGCCACCGCGTAGCTCTGGAAGCCTTCGTCGATGTAACCGACGCTGCCCAGCCACAAGGTGTCGCTGCCACGCCGCTGGCCGAGGCCAACACCGCTGGCGCCGAGCACGGCGACAAAACGCTCACGCGATAAAAGTGACACGATTGATCTCCTCCAGCGTGGTGCGACCTTGTTCCACCAGCTCCAGCGCCGATTCGCGCAGCAGGCGCAAACCACGGGCGCAGGCCAAGGCTTTGATTTGGGTGATCGGTTGGCGCTCGACAATCATCTGGCGCAGTTCGTCGTCCAGATGCAGCAACTCGGCAATCGCCGTGCGCCCGCGATAACCGCTGCCCCGGCAGTGCCCGCAGCCCTTGCCGTGGACGAAGTGGTAGTGATCGACTTTCTGTGGATCAAGGCCCGAAGCGCGCAGCTCTTCATCGCTCGGATTGACCGGCGCGCTGCAACTGGCGCACACCAGTCGAATCAAGCGCTGGGCGAGAATCGCGTTGAGCGCCGAGACCAGGCTGTACGGGTCGATCTCCATTTGGGTGAAGCGGCCAATCACGTCGAAGACGTTGTTGGCGTGGATGGTGGTGAACACCAGGTGACCGGTGAGCGCCGATTGCACGGCGATCTGTGCGGTGTCCGGGTCACGGATTTCGCCGACCATGATCTTGTCCGGGTCGTGGCGCAGGATCGAGCGCAAACCCCGGGCAAACGTCAGGCCTTTTTTCTCGTTGACCGGGATTTGCAGTACGCCCGGCAATTGATATTCGACCGGGTCTTCGATGGTGATGATCTTGTCCACGCCATGGTTGATCTCGGTGATCATCGCGTACAGCGTGGTGGTTTTGCCGCTGCCGGTCGGGCCGGTGACCAGGACCATGCCGTAGGGTTCGGCAGCGAGGCGGCGCAACTGGCGCAGGGTTTCGTCTTCAAAGCCCAGCGCCTGCAATTGCACACCGCAGACCTTGTCGGCCAGATCCTGTTTGTCGAGTACCCGCAGCACCGCGTCTTCGCCAAAGATGCTCGGCATGATCGACACACGGAAGTCGATCTGGCGGCCGCTGATGCCAATCTTGAAACGACCGTCCTGCGGCACGCGTTTTTCGCCGATGTCCAGTTCAGCCATGACTTTGACCCGCGAAATCACCTGCTCGGCGAACTCGTTGCCCTGGACTTTGCTGATGTTGTTGAGCACCCCGTCGATGCGGTACTTGATCACCAAACCGTGGCCAGTGGTGCCGAGATGAATGTCGCTGGCGTGCATTTTCAGCGCGTCGTAGAGGGTCGAGTTGACCAGTTTCACCACGCTGCTGGCGTCTTCGCTGATGCTGGTCAGCGACAGGCTTTGCAGGGTGTCGATTTCGTTGTGGGTGTCGCCCTGGGCGTTGAGCGATTCGACGGCGTGGAAGCTTTCTTCGTGGCGGGCCAGATAGGCCTTGAGGTCATCGGCGTGCACCAGATGCAGCGGCGCGCCGTGCAGGCAGTCGTCGATCCAGGCCAGCCGCGCCGGGTCGAAGGGGTCGGCAAACACGCCGATGACTTCGTCGTTGTGGCGCAGCAGGATGAATTCACGTTTCAGGCATTGTGCGAGGGTGACCCGGTCGAATACCGGCGTCGCTTGAAACAGGCTGTCGGTGTCGAGCACCGGGTAATGCAGGGTGGCGCCGAGGGTGTGAATGAACGGCATTGGCGCCAGTTCACACAGTACGCTGAGGGATTCAAGGACACGTTCGCCGGAAGTGGCGGCCCGTGCCCGGGCCTGGGCCAGTTGCTCACTGGAAAAACGTTCTGGCGCGCATTCGGCCAGCAGCGGTTCGACGACAACGGACAGACGTTCCATGGCTTGCTCTCCAACCGGGGCTTAGAGCCCTGTCGGCGCGGCAAACCTTGGCGGCAAGTGCCGGAACGTCTGTTCGCGCCATTACTCCCCGGTGAGCATTTGATCGTCGTCCGGCGCCATGGATTGCGACTGCCGTCGCCGATCCGCCAACACCCAACTGCCATCGTACAACTGCAACGGGAAGCTCTCGGTCCTGCTCTGGCGTCGTTCGACAAAGCCCTCGGAAGGGCTCGCACCGGGTTTCGCTTCGCGCTTGATGCCAAGAAGGTCGCAGACAGCTCGGGCCAGTTCCGCCAATGGAAACGGTTTGAACAGGATGTGGCTGACCCCCAGTTGCCGCGCCCGCTCACAGACTTCAGCGGTCGGGTGACCCGTTATCAGCACAAAATGGCACGTCCTGTTCTGGCGGACCGCGTCGAGCACCTCAAAGCCTTCCATATCGGGCAAGCGGTAATCGAACACCAGCACGTCGGGGGCAAGCGTTTCGGCCAAACCGATACCCGTCGCTCCGTCATGTGCAATCCGGACGTCCAGCCCCTGCGCCGACAGATAATCCTGAAGGTTCTGTGCAAGCAGCTGTTCGTCTTCGACAACCAGTACTTTGTTAACCAAGGTCGACTCCTTGAAACAGCAGGTCCGATGACCCCGCCCTTAGAAGTGCGCCTTACCATCGGTAACGCACACTTCATGCCAGGCTGAGTGCCGGTAATTTTATGTCTTCATGTCCTTGAATTTAATGACAATGCCCGCTCGTCCCGGCACCCCGTTCCCCAGAAACGGGGAAGCACCTGAATGGGCATCGAAGCCATTCCCCACTATTGGGGGGGAACCTTCAGTCGTCGTCAATTCGTTCGATCCTGTTCTGCACCCGTAATTGCGCGAGCACCTGACGACGAGCCTGAGTCTGTTGTTGTCGGGCGAGGTGTGCCCTGACTGTATCCAGCCCCTGCAAATCTGGGACATCGGCGTTCTCCAGGTGGTTCGGTAAATAAATCATGTGCCAGCCGAACGGTGAACGCACCGGTTGGCTGGCGAATGTTGCGCCGTCGACTATCGAGGCGCGCATTTGCATCAAGCGTAGACGCGCCGCAGCATCTGTCGCCGAATCGGCGTGCGCGGGTACGCGGATCAATTGGTGCCGAGGCTGCAAAGTGCTCGCCCGGATCAACTCGGCGAACACCTGCTGCGCCGCCAGTTCGCGGCGGGTGTACTCGGTGAAAGACGCTTCGTCGAAACCGGCGTCCTGCAAGCGGCGGAGGAATTTGTCCGTGCCGCCGATAGCGCTGCGGGTCTGCTCAACCTGCTGAAGCACCCTTTGCGGGTCGATCTGCACCCCGCGTTTCTGCGACTCCTGCCACAGCAGTTCCTTGTCGATCAGCGTTTGCAACGCCGCTTGGCGCAGCTGTTTGTAGGCCTTGGGATTGCGAATGCTCGCCACGGCGCGGCCCTGATCTTCCAGGTATTCAACGAAGAAACGCTCGAAGCGAAACCCGGAAATTTCCTCGCCGTTGACCCGCGCCACCGCCGGTTCGTTATTGGCCGAGGCCAGCGGCAACCAGCAGACCAGCAGCCATAACAGCGTTGTGAATTTCATGATCGGGCCCTCCGTTCAGGGGCTGGCAACAATCGGTTTATAAGGCGCGACCAGATAGAAGCGCTGATCGGGCAAATCCACGGTGACCACGTGCGCGCCGCTCAAGCCCAGACGCCGACCGGGGCCGAAGCTCAGGCGCGGGGTCAGGCCGGTGTCGAAGTCGTGCAGGCCTTCCAGCGCCGCCACCAGTTTCTCGCGGCTGGCATCGCGGCCGGCCTGTTTCATGCCTTCGCTGAGCAGCAGCATTGAGGCGTAGGCGCCGACTTGCAGCACCGCATGCTGGGCGCCGAGGCCTTGATGTTCACGGAGCAGGGTCAGGGCCATGCGCCCGGCCTGGGTCCAGTCACTGGGCACGAATGGATAGGCGAGAAACACCCGGCGGGAAAATCCCTCCGGCACTTGCAGCAGATCGCCAGCGACCTGACTCGAAGCGGCGAACAGATAGGGCACCTGCCCGGCGCCTTGCAGGCGTGTGGCCAAGCGACAAAAACCACCGCCATTGCCCAGATAAAACACCGAGCGTGAACCCAGCGGCAAAGCTTCCGCTGCGGGGTCATAGGCTTGCAGATGGACGTTCTGCCAGCCGTGATCCTGCAGATATTGGCTGAGGGTGGTGGCCGCTTGCGCCTGCAACGGGTCATCGGGATAGGCAATCAGCGTCGGCCCTTGCAGCACGCGCAGGCTGGCCGTGGCGTAATCGGCCAGGGCGATCAGTTGCTCGCGCAAGCCCGGCAACGGTTCGAAAATCTGCGGACTGGCCTGCATCGAACCCAGCAATGACAAGGCGCCAATCAGCGGCACGCCGGACTGGTCCAGTCGGCCCGCCAGTTCGCTGTCGAGGGCCGGTGCCAGCGGCGCGATCAAGGCGAATACCTGTTCGTGTTCGATCAACTGCTGCAAGGCTTGCTCGGCACTGTTGCGATCCGGGCCGGGGTCAACGACCGTCAAGCGCAGTTGCCGGCCATGAATACCGCCGGCCTGATTGATCCGCGCCACGCTGCCGTTGAGCACCGCCGCAATGGTCATGCCCTCCTCCGCCAATGGGCCTTGGCTGGGCAGCAGTGTGCCGAGGTGCAAGGTCTCGGCGTCGAGGCCGGGGTCGCGTTCGTCGGCCAGACGTTTGAGGTACGCGGTGAGGTTGCGCTGATCCTTCATCGACAGCACAAAGCGCGGCATGCTCGGGTCGAGGCGATTGTGGCCGGGGTCACGACCCTGCTCAATGGCGATGGCCAGAGTGCTCTCGCTGTAGGCCGGATAGCTGCGCCCGTTGACCTGCTGCTGGCCGTAAGTGCTGGTCAGTCGCGCCCAGTTCAGCGGCGGCGGACGCACCCCGCCTTCGGGTCGACCGAGGCCGTCGGCGCCATGGCAATTGGCGCATGGCAGGCGGGTCGCCGGCAGCACCACCTCCGCTGCGCCGACCCGCGCCATGATCGCTTCGCCACTGGCCGACACGCCCTGCCGGTATAGACGTTTTCCTGCCGCCTCTTCCGGTGTCAGCGGCGCAGCGCCCGCGCCGAGGCTGATGCCAGCGAGCAGGATCAGGGCGAGGACGCGGCAGCGTGTCATGGCGCGGGCTCAGCGGCCGGCCACAGGCATTGTCAGCAACTGCAAGCGCTGGGCAATGGCGGCGGCCGGGGCGTCGGGGCGGATCTTGCTCCAGCGTTTGTTGGCGACGTCGCCGACGATCAACTGCGTGGAGTGTTGCTCGGGGGTCGGCACGATCTGGCCGATGCGGCTCAGCACCAGGTCCATTTGCGCCTTGTCGCCGGTGAGAAAAAGCCAATGAGGGTCATCGGAACCCTGCTTCAAGTTGTAAGCCTTGAGCACCGCCGGCGTGTCGCGCAGCGGGTCACTGGTAAGGGAAATGAAAGTGATCTCCGGCGCTTTGTCGCCCAGTAGTTCGCGCACTTCTTTGAGCTTTTGTGTGATCAGCGGACAGGCATCGTTGCAACTGGTGAAGATCACGTTGAGCAGCACGATGCGGTTTTGCAGGGCATCGCTGTAGAAGCGCAACGTCTCGCCGTTCTGATCCTGCAACGGCGTGTCGGTGAACCAGGTTTTCGCGTCGTGGGTGCCTTTGGCCGGCGCGGCGGCAACGGTCGCCGGCGGCTCAGGGGCATGGCCTTCGTGGGCCAGCGCCACGTTGCTGAAAATCCAGAAGCACGCGGTGAGGGAGATCCAGTCGAGCGCTCTCATGGCTGTTGCTCCATGGCGATGGCGGTGTGTTTGGCGTGAGTGCGCAGGCCGCTGAGCTTCTCGACTTCCTTGGCCAGCAGCGCCGGGTCGGTGAAGCCGTAGTAGCGCATCCAGTGGCGGCTGTTACCGTCGCCGACGAGGATCAGCGGTTGATGATTCTTGAAGTCGCCGCTGAAACTGCCGAGGCCCTTGAGGGTTTCAGTGATCGATTGGGGCGAGCCGGTGAGCCAGCTCCAGCCCGGCCCGCGCTGGAAGGCGCGCGCGTAATCCTGCAGGCGTTTGGGGTCGTCGCGTTGCGGGTCGATGCTGATCGAGACCAGTTGCACTTCTTTCCCGACCCGCGCGCCGAGCTGTTTCTGCACCTTGCCCATGATCGACGAGACCACCGGGCACACGGTGGTGCAACTGGTGTAGATGAAGCTCATGACGACGATTTTGCCCTGCACCAGATCTTGTTCGAGGCGCACGGTTTTGCCGCTCTGGTCGAGCAGCGGCACATTGGCGAATTTTACCTGGGTGTGTTCTTGGGTGTTGCTGGCCGGAGCTATGTGCCCGGCGTGTTCGTCCGCCGAATGGGCGTTGGCGTGTTGAACGCCGAGGCTCAACAGGCACAGGGTCAGCAGGCCAGTGGATGCAAATCGGTTCATGTCGAAACTCCTCTTCAACGGGCCTGGCCGGGGATGACCCGAACACTGGCAAAGGTCTTGTCATCGAAACCGGCGCCCAGCGATGCCGCGCGCACGTGCAAGTACCAGGCGCCGCTGCGGTCGAGGCTGATCGGCGCTTCGTACACGCCATCGGCGACTTCCAGCGCCGCCACTTCACGCGGGTGCGAGGTGGGTGCGAGGTAGTAGCGCAGTTGCACGTCTTTGACGCCGCTGCGCTGGGTTTTGTCCTTGCCCTGCACGATGCGGAAGCGCACGACGTAGGGGTCGTTGAGCGCGACGGCAGTCTTGTCGAGAAGGAACTCGACCTTCGGCTGGCCGAGGTGTTTTTGCGGCTTGCCGTCGCTATCTATCTGCGCGGTGAAGCAATGAATGATGTTCGGTTGATTGAGCAGGAACGCCACGTCGAAACGCCCCGCCGCCGGCAGTCTCACCCGCGCGCTGTACAGGCCCGGCGAGACTTCGCGCAGACTGCGATCGATGACCATCGCGGCGCGGGCGATCTGGCCACGGTTGGGGTAACCGGACATCGGCGCGTTCATGCCTTCGGCGTAAAAGTAGGTGGTGTTGTCGACCGGGTTGACCACGAACACCGCGTTGTCATCGCGCGACACCGCGAGGCTGGAGGCCAGCGGCAAATCCCCGGCCAGACGCGGCGCTTGCGGGCCGGCTTCGAAACCCTGGCTGATCGGCTGGCGGCCTTCGCCGAGGGAGGACAGGTTGATCATGGTGACTTTCGGCGAGGCGAGCCCGCGGATGTAGGCGTAGGCCTGAGTGAACACCACTTGGTAGGGTTCGGCGCTGACGTCCAGATCATGGATGGCGCTGTTGGTCGCAGCATCGATAATCGTGGCGCGGTTTTCCACGGTGTTGAGCACCACACCGAAACGGCCGTCGGCGCTGAAGCCCATCGGGCCGAGGCCTTGTTGCAACTTGATCACGCGGCGGATGGCGTGGCTGCTGGCGTCGATCACGGTGACAGTGCCGTCCTTGCCGTCGGCGACGTAGACCGCGCCGGACAATGCCGAGTAGGCGACGGATAACGGATGGGCACCGGTTTTGATCTGCTGGACGATGTTCAGGCTGGCGATGTCGACCACGCTGACGGTGCCGTCGTCGCGGTTGCTGACGAAGGCGAAGCGGCTGTCTTTGCTGAAGGTGATTTCGTGGTGGCCGCGACCGGTCTGCAGATGTTTGAGGGGTTTGAGGCTCTGGCTGTCGATCACCGTGACGCCGGAGTCCGCGGTTTTGCTCGCGTTGTTGCCGACCCAGAGCAGGCGTTCGTCCGGTTGCAGCGCGACGCGCACCGGTTGGCTGCCGGCGGCGATGGAGTCGAGGACTTTGAATTGTTCGCTGTCGATGACGGCCACTTCCCCCGCCGTTGGCATCGAGACGAATACGCGTTTGTTGTCTTTGGGGGTGACCCAATCCATCGGCGGTTGCTTGAGTTCGATCCGCGCCAGGGTGCTGGTGATGCCGCCGACCGACACCGACGGATCGACCACAGCGATGCTCGCGTCGCGGTTCATCACCAGCAGGAAATAGCTGTTGAGGTCGAGCAACGGCCGCGCGCCGATGTTGGATTTGAGGAACACCCCGACCCGGGCTTTACAGCTCTTGTCGCGGCCCTGGGCTTGATCGGCGGCGAGGGTTTGCGGATCGACCCACGCGCCCGGTGCCACACCGGACAGTGGCTGGCCGGAAGCGCTGTCGCTGATGCGGAACTGCACATCGGCGAACTCGCCTTCACGCAGTTTACTGTCAGCGGCCAGTGGCTTGAGGTTGAAGTCCACCGCCACACCGTCGCGGTTCAGCGTCTGCTCGCCAGCGGTTTGCGCCAGCGCAATCTCACTCAGCGTCAGCAACGCCCCGGCCATGGCCAGCGAGCAAATACCGATGATGTTGATGATCCTGTTCATACCACCCTCCCCTACACATTCCAACCAAACGACGCGGTAACTGTGGGAGCGAGCCTGCTCGCGAAGGCGTCCTGCGCTGCACCCTCAAAAACCGAGTTGCCCCCATTCGCGAGCAGGCTCGCTCCCACAAGGAATGGCATACAGCCCACTTCCTCATGCCAACCACTGCTCCCACAGGGATTTGCATCCGCCGGGGCATTACCGTTGTACCTACTGGCTTGGCGGTGCCGGTTCCGGTTCGTTGGTCACCCGCAGCAATCCCCACAAACCGGAGGTGTTGCCGTAGGCGGCGTAGTCGCGGAACAGGTAATCCCCCGGGATCGCATTGCTCCCGCCAGCACTCGGGATCATGAAGCTGAAGTGCGCGGCCGGCAGGATGCTTTCGTGGGCGCCGATGTACATCGACATGGGGTTGTAGCCGAAGCGCACCGAGCCCACGCCCGGCGAGCCCATCGGATAACCACCGACATCGCTCTTCTCGGCCTGGAACGGGTTCACCGACCAGACATGCCCGTCGAGCTGGAACGTGGTGCCGCGACTACCACCGCTCGGCATCAAAATATGCGTACGGAACGGCTGCCCCGGTTTGGCGTAGAGCACCGGCGTTTGCGGATCGCCGCCGACCAGCGCATTGCTGTAGGCCATGTGCGCATTGACCATGTCGCCATAACCCGCGCCATCGGCGTGACCAAACGGTGCATCCGGGGCGAGGCCGAAGCGGTACCACAGCGGTTCGGTCTTGTAGTTGATCGCCATGCTCGAGTTGTCCTGCGGATCAGTCGGCACGCCGAAGCCCTCAGCGGCGATCCCTTCCACCGGCCGACCATTGGCCCAACGGGTGTTCAACGCCTTGTGCCAGACCATCGCGAAGTCGCGGTAGCTGGTTTGCCCAGGCGCCGTAACCGTGGCGTTGACCTTGCGTGCATCATCAACCCAGGTCGCGCCGATCGGCAGGATGCTCATCGCCCCGCCAAGGCCTTTTTGCGGTTGCTTGATCACGTCCGCCGGGGTGATGTTCAAGCCGCCGAACTCCACCGCCGTGGCGTTGATGTTGTCGACGCTGCGGCCCAGTTGCGTCACCGGTTTGCCTTCACGCTCCAGGTGCCCGGCGTAGTACTGATAGGTACGGGTCGGGTACGCGCCGCTGCTGCCGACGCGCGGTGGCACGGTCTGGATCGGGTTGGCGCCGACGTTGGCGCCGTCGGATTTGGTGATGTCGTAAGCCAGCAACTGCGCGTGCAGACCGACGTGGCTGGACGGCCGCATCAGGTTGTTGCTGAAGGTGGTCGAACCCAGACCACTGTTGCGATCACGCTTGACCATGCCTTGCATCACCGCGGTTTGCGTCAGGTCGGGCATCACGCTCGGCAAACGGTTTTCCAAGGTGATGTTGATGCAATCCCCCGCCGCTGCGCGCAGCACCAGCGGTTCGACCGGGATGCCAGGTTTGAGCTTGCCACTCACCGGATCGAGATCGGATTTACGCACATAGAGGATCGCGGTCGGATCATGCAGCGGCCCGCTCTGCCCGCCGATGGTGATGGTTTCGCCATCCTCCGGATCGGTCACGGTGACTTGTGGAATGCTTACCGTGCGCGAGTTCAGCACCAGGGTGCCGCCCGCCGGATTCAGCGGCCCGCCGACATGCTGGCCGAGGCCTTCGGGATCGCCGATGGTCAGGCCCAGCGTATTGCCAAGAATATCGTTGGCCAGCGCCGCGACCACTTCATAGTTGCGCTGCACCGTCGGCCGCGTGCCGATACCGTTGGGGTTGGCGCTGATCCGTGGGCAACTGCCCTCGAACGCTACGGTGTTGCGCATGCCCGCCGGGCTTGGGTTGTTCGGGATGGCGAACAGGTCGGCGCGTTTGGCGGTGTAGTTGCGCATCACCCCCCAGATACCGCTCCAGTAGCCTTCGATCGAAGCGTCCATCGAGTACAGATAATCGCCCGTGGTCGCCGCCGAACTGGAGAGCATCGACACCGGCGCAATGAAGCCCATCTGCTCGGAGATCCCGATCATTTGCGAGGCGCGCCAGCCGGAGTTGGAGCTGTTGCCGAAACCGGAACCGCTCTGCAGCCATTTCACACCGTGCAGGGTGACGTTGTGCTCTTCTTCATGGCCACCGGCATGCACCCGCAGCCGCACGTTGTCGCCGGTGTAAGTACGCAGCATCGGCGTGAACGGGTCGCCAGGTTCAGCGCCGCCCTTGTTGATGTGCGGCGGAAACAGCGTGGTGCCGCCGGTAGGCCCGGTCGCGGCAGTGAGCAGATTCGGCGCCAGGTTCATCGCCGGAATTGCGCGGTCGGTACGGCTTTGCATGGCGAACGACAGATCGCCACCGAGGCCATCAGCCTGCATGCCGCGCTTGCCGTCCGGGCCGACCTTGTTCGGGTCGTACACGCGCAGGGCCAGCGGTTCGTTGCGATAGTTGACGACGAACATGCCCGGATCATCCACCGAAATCGCCTGCGGACATGGCCGGCTCGGGCAGCCCGGGACCTGACCGCCCTGCACTTCCAGTACACCTTCAAGCAAGTTGCTAGCGTTGTTGCGCACTGGCGGGTTGATCGCGTAGCGGAAGCTGTCGGCGGTGGCCGGGAACGCCTGGGCATTCGGAACGCCGTTAGGACCGGCCCCCACATAGACGCCAGCTTCATAGGCGTGCTGGAAGTCGCTGTATTCGAGGAAGAACTCGCGGAAGCTGTCGTTCTTGCCATCGCCATCGAGGTCGCCGGTGTTGATCACCGCTTGCCACGAGGTCGGGCCGCCATCCTGACGCGCGCCGCTGTACAACGGCTCGCCGGTTTCGGCGTGGAACCAGGTGGAACCGGCCGGCTCGGCAAGCACAGTCGCGTACAGTCCAATCTGCTGATGCGTCGATGGGCCTAAGTGGTCATGGGTGAAGATGGTGCCGAGGCCGCGATCGACGCCTTTGGCGTTGACCACCGGGTCGACGAACCAGCGCTGCATCGCCGTGCGCGCACCGAGCCAGTCGGCGCGGCCGTACTGACCGAAGAACGGATGGTTCTTGGCTTTCGGGCAGGCCTGAGTGCCGTCGCGCGGGTCGGTACCGGCGCACTGATTGAACTCGCGGATCGCGTGAATGCGTTCCTGCACGGCGCCGGGCGAGAGCACGCCGTCCTCGTAGTTCCAGCCGTTAGAGGAACCGTCCGCCGAGGTCAGATCCCACTTCGGCAAGTGGATGTGCTGGCCGATCACATCGGTCGGCGTGCGCACCTGATAGTCGTCCATCTCATAGGTGGCCGGCACCAGGTTGGTTTGCTGGTATTGCACGCAATCGAAGGTGTTCATGCGCATCACCAGTGGCTCTGGCGGACGCTGCTTGGTGATTACCGGCCAGGCGTCTTCCCACAGCGCGAGAATGCGCGCCTGCGGAAAGTGATAACCGACCTTGTTGTACACCGCGTCGAACTGGATGTTGGCGGCTTTGTAGATCCGTGGGCGGTCGGCGGTGAAGCTCGAGGCGCCGACGAAGGACATGCCGTCGATGCGCTCACCGCTGGCGAATTCACCGCTACCGGCGCTGCTGGTCAGGCGTTTTTGCCGATCATCCATGCACGGTTCGTAGTACGGCGCGCCGGCCATCGGCAAGGCACCGTTGGTGCGAAACGCCTTGGCCACCACTTGATTGCCGGGCAGCAAGGCGTAGCTTGGGTGATCTTTTTTTGCGTGGAAGGCCATCGCCGCTTGTTCGACTTCGGTGCCTTCTTCCGGCAGGTAAATCGGTTTGGCGCGGGTGACTTCCTTGGAGAAATCCAGCGAAGTGGTCACCGTGTGCGCTTCACCACCGGCCGAGACGCCGTCGAGTGCGTGCCGCTGCAAACCGCCATCCCAACCACCGGATTGCGCCGGGTCGAGATTGGCCCACAGCGCTTTGCCGCTGGCCTTGAGCGATTGCGCGGTGGCGGCGTCGAGCATGTCCAGTGGCGGAGTTGGTGGCCGTTGGCCGACCGAACTCTCCATGCCGCCGATCCAGAATGGGTAGCCAGGATTTTTCAGGCTGCCGTCGGCATTGCGGTTGGCTTCGCTGCGATCGACCAGCGCCAGCGAACCGATGGCTTGACCACCGGCGTTGCCGCCATGGTGTTCACCGCCGTCATCGCCCTCTTCTTCGTCATCGTCGTCATCATTGCCGGCGACCAGGGTTTCACCGATTTTCGGCACCACCACGACTTTGCCCGGCATCGGCGCCATGGCTTTGCCCGGCAGCGGCACAATCGCCGGAATCGGTGTGCCGGCAACGATCTCGCCGTCAGGCAAGGCCCGCGCGCCGGCCGCCGGTTTGCCGCTGCGCAAGGCAAACGGTTCGCTGTGATAGCCATCGGTGCCCTGCTGCGAAACATCGAGTCGGGTGCCTTCTTCGAACACATCATGCACCCGCCACATCGCCCACATGCCCTGGGCAAAGTGCGGATAGAAGTGGCAGTGATAGATCGCATCACCGGCCACGCGGTTGCGGTTGCCCGACCCGCCGTTGGCGATTTCATAGGTGTAGCCAGCGCCCGGACCGATGCCTTGGGCATCGACGTAATCGGAGTTGTCGTCGTTGGGGTTGAACAGCCACTGATGGCCGTGCAAGTGGAAGATGTGCTGCTCGTGGCCATTGTGGGTGTTGCGGAATTTGACGAAGTCACCGATGTAGCTGTGGTTGACGTTCGACGGCTCCGACGGATACAGGGCCATGGTCGCTTTCACACCGATCTGGTCGGCGCTGGGCGTTTGGCCGGGAAGGATGTTTTCAAGCCCGGCGTTGGCCGGTACGTCCACCAGCATCGCCACGTCGCCAACGGTGTGCGAACTGAGGAAGAATTCTTCGTAGGCGCAAGACAGGCAATCGTGCATCGGCCCCACGCCCAAACGGTTGGCGACCACCTCCGCGCCCATGCCGCCCGAACCGTAGTTGATCATGAACGAGTCGCGGGTCGGCTCCAGCACATGGGCCATCACCGGGTCGGCCCAATAGGCCGGGAATGCTTGAGTAGCGGCGGTTTCGTCCTGGAACTGCGAGGCAAAATCGCGGAACGCTTCCAGTCGATTAGGGATCGCCGGGTTGCGTTTGCCCACCGATTCCAGCGGGTAGGTGCTCGACGGAAAACTGCCGTCGGCGTTGCTGCCCATGACAATCGCATCGCTTTCGCTGGAAATGATTTCGTTGCCGTCGACCATGCCGATGATCGGCGTGCCGGCCTTGCCTTCACGTAACCATGGTTCGCGCTGCGGGTAGCGCGCCTGGTAGTCGACGATCGGTTGGCCGGTGGGTGCGCGGCCGGTGGTGGCCAGGCGCATTTCTTCTTCAGTAAGCGTGTTGCGATAGGTGCGGCCACCCTTGGGCAGGACGACGACCTGGCCGAACAAGCCATTGGCGACGTTGCCGGCCGCGCCCTCGCCGCCAAACGTTGCGCCGCGGCTGCTGACCGCAAACGCACCTTCACGTTCGGCGAACAAGGTGTAGGAACGGCTGGAGCCCGGAGGCACCAGGCTGTTGGCGTTACGCCCGGTGAACGAGGAAATGTCATCGATGCTGTTCACCGCTTGCAGGCCGTTGACCTGGAAACCGACGTGACGATCCGCCACTTGTTCGTCGACTTTGAAGTCTTCGGCGCCGTTGGCGTTTTCCGCGCCCTCCTCTTCGCCCTCGTTTTCAAAGTGCTTGTTCGGGTTGGCCTGATAGTCGAGCAGGTTCTGCAAATTGATCGTCAGGCAATCGCCGGCCGCCACGCGTAACACCAGTGGCCGTGGACGCTTGTCCGGACGCAACGAGACTTTGCCCGGCACTGCGGCGCCGCCGTAAGCCAGCGACTGCTCATGCTCATCCACCACGTCGCGGCGCAGGGCGAACATCATGCCATTGATGTTCTGCGCGCCGAGGCGGTTGAACATCAACGGCTGATCGAAGGCGACAACGTTGGCCACCAGATTGCGCTCGCAACGTACGGCCGCGCTGGCCAGCTCGACGCTGAGCATCGAGGCCAGAATCACCAGCCAGTTCAACAGGGACGGAGCGTGATGGATGCCAACCATGATCAGTAACCTCGTAGTGGGTGCTCACGGGAATAATTCTCGACAAATGCCTCGGAGCAATCCGCGTGCCACAAAAAATTGCATTAACGTTCAATCAGTTACTGCGACCACTTGAGAATCCGGGGGATATTCCCCACCGCTTTCCCCCACTTTTCGGGCCACTCGGGTTTGCCCCGAAAGTGGGGAAAACCCGGTTGGGGTCACAGCGGCGCATCCATTGCCAAGCCCTGCAAACGCCGGTATTGGCGCAAGACATTCGGCACATAACGCTGGGTTTCGGCGAACGGCGGGATCACCCGGCCACGGCTGAGCACCGCGTCGGGCCCGGCGTTGTAGGCCGCCACGGCGAGAGCGATGTCATTGTCGAAAAGGGTCATCAGACGCTTGAGGTATTTCGCCCCGCCCTGGATGTTGGCCTTGGGGTCGTAGACGTCCGCCACGCCCATTTCCCGCGCGGTGTCGGGCATCAACTGCATGAGCCCGCCGGCGCCTTTGGGCGACGTGGCGCCGGGGTTGTAATGCGACTCGGCGTTGATCACCGCGTGCAATAACGCTTCCGGTAATTCGTTGACTTTGGCCGCCGCCGAAACCAGCTCTGCATAGGGCTGGTTGGCGATCATTTGCGGCTGTTGATCGAGGCTGACCACGGTGGCTTGCGCCTCGTGGATCACCCGTTCGTAGGTGCGTCCGGGCCGGTGCACGTTGGACAGCACGTAGCTGCCCTTGGCGTCCACCGAGATGAACACATCGGCCTGCGCGGCGCCGCTGAGCAGCACACAACCGAGCAATCCGCTGGCAAGGAATTTCATGTCGGGCCTCCCCGGATCGACCCCGATAAATTGGGGGAAATGCCCCAATGGCCGATCACGTTTGAGCCATACGCAAGCACTGTGCCGACTCTTGCGACGCCCGTTTTACAAGGGCTCCAGCCCATCAGACGGTTTTCAGTGGGGGGCTGAGCATGGCAATTGCATAGGCTCTTCTGGCGACACGGCTGCCACTCACGGGAGGTCATCATGAAGCTGCAATTTCGTCCGCGTGGCCAACGCGGTTTTACCCTGCTCGAACTGCTTGTGGTGTTGGTGGTGCTCGGTCTGTTGGCCGGGATCGTCGCGCCGAAATACTTCGCTCAACTCGGTCGCTCCGAAGTGAAAGTGGCCAAGGCGCAGATCGAAGGGCTGAGCAAAGCGCTGGACATCTATCGGCTGGAAGTCGGCCATTACCCGTCCACCGAACAGGGCTTGCAGGCCTTGGTCACCGCACCGAGCGACGAGGCGAAATGGACCGGCCCGTACTTGCAGAAAAAGCTGCCGCAAGATCCGTGGGGACGTAATTACGCCTACCGCTATCCCGGGGAAAACAGCGAGTACGACTTGCTCTCGATGGGCAAGGACGGCCAGCCGGGTGGTGAAGGCGAGAACGCTGAAGTGACCAACTGGCAGTGAGCGGAGCGCGGCCCATGCGATTTCATTTGAAAGCGGTCGGCAAGGCTGGCGTGGTGTCCTTGAGCGTCGAAGCGCCGGGCGACAGCGAAGCGCGACGGATCGCCGAGGATCAGGGTTTGCGCGTGCTCAGCTCGCACGCCGACAAGCATTGGCGCTCGCTGAAACTGCGTCAGCGCGAGACCTTCAATCTGGTGTTGTTCAGCCAGGAGCTGACCACACTGCTCAACGCCGGCCTGCCGTTGATCGATGCGCTGGAAAGCCTCGCCGAGAAAGAAACCGCCCCCGCCGCCCGCAAAACCTTGAGTGAACTGGTGCGCCTGCTCTACGAGGGCAAATCCTTTTCGCAAGCGTTGGGACAGTTGTCGGCGGTGTTCCCGCCGTTGTACGTCGCGCTGGTGCAGTCCAGCGAAAAGACCGGCGCGGTCGGCGATGCGCTGGGCCGCTACGTCAGTTATCGCCAACGCATGGACGAGGTGCGGCAGAAGATCATCAGCGCCTCGATCTACCCGATGCTGCTGCTGATAGTCGGCGGTGGCGTGGTGTTGTTCCTGATGGGTTATGTGGTGCCGCGCTTCAGTCTGGTGTTTGAAGGCTTGGGCGATAACCTGCCGTGGCTGTCGCAGGTGTTGATGAATAGCGGGATGTTTCTGCATGCGCATCAGGCGGAATTTTTTGGCGCGCTGGCCGCGATGGTCATCGCCCTCGCCGTGCTGCAAAAGCAACCGGCGTTTCGCCGGGGGCTGGATCGGCTGGTGGAGAAACTGCCCGCCGTGCATCAACGAATTTTCATGTATGAGCTGGCGCGCTTTTATCGTTCGCTGGGGATTCTGCTGCAAGGCGGGATTCCGCTGGTAACCGCGATGGCGATGGTGCGCGGCTTGCTCACCGTGGCCTCGCGGACGCGGCTGGATCAAGCCTGCGAGCGTGTGCGCGAGGGGCAATCGCTGTCCACCGCGCTGGAGCTCAATCATCTGGTGACGCCGGTGTCGCTGAGACTGCTGCGGGCCGGCGAACAGTCCGGCAACCTCGGGCAGATGATGGAGCGCAGCGCCGACTTCTACGACGAAGAAATCAGCCGCTGGCTGGAGTGGTTCGTGAAATTGTTCGAACCGCTGCTGATGACCTTTATCGGCCTGCTGATCGGGGTCATCGTGATCCTGATGTACATCCCGATTTTCGAACTGGCGTCGAGTATTCACTGACCGCCGGGAATGGATCGGATTGCTGCAACAACGCACTTTGAGTTCCCAACAAGACCACAAAGACGGAGAACGATATGCACATTAAAAAGCTCGTGCTCGCAATGGCCATCGGCGCAGTTCTGTCGGCGTCTACGGTGCTGGTTCCGGATAGTTTGTCCGGGGTGTCCAGTGCCTATGCCAAGGATGGCGGGAGCGGTGGTGGAGGAAGTGGGGGTGGCGGAGGTGGTAGCGGCGGAAGCGGTGGCAGTGGCAGTCACGGCGGTGGTGGCAATAGCGGCAGCGGTGGCGGCGGCAGCAGTGGCCACAGCGGCAGCGACCACGGCAGCGGTCACTCAGGCAACAGCGCCTCCTCCGGCCGCAACGGCACGCATGCCGAAGCGGGGGATGACCATGGCGTCCACAGGGCGGGCGAAGTCGGTGACGACCACGGGATCCATCGCGCCGGCGAAGTCGGCGATGATCGCGGCGTGCATGTTGGCGGAGAACCCGGCGATGACAAACGCGCCAACTGAGTTGTAGAAAACACCACAAGACCTGTGGGAGCGAGCCTGCTCGCAAATGCGCTGGGTCAGGCAATGATGTTTTGACTGACAGTCCGCTTTCGCGAGCAGGCTCGCTCCCACATTTGGATGGATGCAAGGCTCAGAGGGCGACGTGGCTCTCGTTCAGGCGTTCGCGCAGGAATTCGACCAGCGCCTGCACCGGTCTGGAGGCCTGGCGATGTTGCGGGTAAACGGCTGAAAGCGTCAGCGGCTCAGGGCGCAAATCATCCAGCACCGGCACCAGGCGACCATCCTTCAGCGCCGCGCCGACAATGAACGTCGGCAGATAGGTAATCCCCATCCCCTGCACTGCCGCGTCCCTGAGCAATTCGCCGTTGTTCACGCGCATACGCCCGGTGACATTGACCAACACTGGCTTGCCCTGCCCCGCGTTGAAGCGCCACTGCACCGAACGGCTATGGCCATAAGGCAAACAGTCATGGCGATGCAGGTCTTCCGGTTCAAGCGGCGTGCCCCGTTCAGCCAGATACGCCGGGCTGGCGCAGTACACCCGCTCGATCGACGCAATGCGCCGCGCAATCAACGTCGAGTCTTCCAGCACGCCAATGCGCAGCGCCAGGTCATAACCTTCACCGAGCAGGTCCACCGGCCGATCACTCAGATCGACCTCCACCGTGACCTCGCGATAGCGCTGCAAAAACATCGGCAGCAGACAACCGAGGTGCGCCACGGCAAATGACAGCGGCGCACTCAGGCGGATCGTTCCGCGCGGCTCGGCGGTCTGCCCGGCGATGCCCTGCTCCACCTGTTCGACTTCACCCAGCAGGCGCAACGCCGATTCGTAGTAACTCTGGCCCAGCGGCGTGACATCCAGGCGCCGGGTCGAGCGGTTCAACAACCGCACGCCGAGTCGTTCTTCCAACTGCATCAGACGGCGACTGACGAACTGCTTGGACAACCCCAATTGATCAGCTGCCGACGTGAAGCTGCCGGACTCCATGACCTGGCAAAAAATACGCATGTCTTCGAACGGGTTCATTGTCACTCTCTGGTGGACAGTTAAACGCTTTATAGCCGCTTTTTCACTTTCGAGCAGCTCATTAATCTGTGCTCACGGTGTTGCTGAGGCCTGAAGCCAAGCGCCACAGCAGCCCGCAAGCCAGGCATAAAAACTCAAAAACATTCAAAAGGATTTCCACCATGAACATCGTTAAAAAAACCCTCACCGCGTCCCTCCTCGCCCTCTCCATCGGCAACGCCTTCGCCGCCGAAACCAGCGGTGTCGAGCACAACACCCAGGCCTTCCTCAACGCCCTCGCCGCCGGCGGTGGCAAACCGCTGGAGCAACTGAGCCCGAAAGACGCCCGTGCAGTGCTGACCGGCGCACAGGCTTCGGTGAAGGTGGATTTGTCCGGTGTTGAAGTCAGCGACAAAGCGATCAAGGTCGATGGCCAGACCATCAACCTGAAAGTGGTGCGTCCGGCCAAGGTCAAAGGCGAGTTGCCGGTGTTCATGTTCTTCCACGGTGGCGGTTGGGTGCTCGGCGATTACCCGACGCACCAGCGCTTGATTCGTGACTTGGTGGTGGGCTCGGGCGCCGTGGCGGTGTACGTCGATTACACGCCGTCGCCGGAAGCGCAGTACCCGACCGCGATCAACCAGGCCTACGCCGCGACGAAATGGGTGGCTGAGCACGGTAAAGACATCGGTGTCGACGGCAAGCGCTTGGCGGTGGCCGGCAACAGCGTCGGCGGCAACATGGCGGCGGTTGTGGCGTTGATGGCCAAGGAACAGAAAACGCCGGCGCTGCGCTTCCAGTTGCTGATGTGGCCTGTGACCAACGCGCAATTCGACGACGGTTCGTACCAGCAATTCGCCGAGGGCCATTTCCTCACCAAAGGCATGATGCAGTGGTTCTGGGACAACTACACCACCAACCCGGCCGAGCGTGCGCAGATCCACGCCTCGCCGCTGAACGCCAGCGCCGAACAGCTCAAAGGCTTGCCTGCCGCACTGGTGCAGACCGCCGAGTTCGACGTGTTGCGTGATGAAGGCGAAGGCTATGCGCGGCACCTGGATGCGGCCGGCGTGGCAGTGACCTCGGTGCGTTACAACGGGATGATTCATGACTTCGGTCTGCTCAATCCGCTGAGCCAGATTCCGGAAGTGAAAGCGGCGGTGCGTCAGGCAGCGGCTGAGCTGAAAACCCACTTGCAGCCTTAACAGCAAAAGATCGCAGCCTTCGGCAGCGCCTACAGGAGAACGTATTTCCCTGTAGGCGCTGCCGCAGACTGCGATCTTTTTATTGGCAGACACTGCGGAGCATCGGTCATGAACCTTTTTTACACCCATCTGCTGTCCTGGAGCGCCGCCCTGCTGCTGCTCGACGCGCTGCTCTGGCACTTCACGCCCTTCAAGCACCGTGCGCCGAAAGTCGCTGTGCGGCTGGTGCTGTTTCTGGCCTTCACTGCGCTGGTGATCAACGCCGGCGTCAGTCCGCTGCAGGCGCCGGTGTTCGATGACGACCGCGTGGCACAACTGGGCGCAACCGCGCTGGGGATTTTCTGGTGGTTGTACGCCGCACGGGTGCTGACCGAAATGATCGGTCTGGCGCTGATGCGCCGTATCGGTCACAGCGGTCGCTTGCTGCAAGACGTCATCGGCGCATTGGTGTTTCTGATCGCCACCGTGGCGGCAGCGGGTTACGTGCTGGAGCTGCCGGTGAAAGGCTTGCTGGCGACTTCCGGCGTGGTCGCGATCGTCGTCGGTCTGGCGCTGCAAAGCACCTTGGCCGATGTGTTTTCCGGGATCGTGCTCAACACCACCAAGCCGTATCAGGTGGATGATCTGGTGATGATCGATGGCGTCGAAGGTAAGGTCTTCGATATCGACTGGCGCGCCACTCACCTGCTGACCAGCGCCGGAACCATGGCCGTGGTGCCGAACTCGGTGGCGGCCAAGGCGAAAATCGTCAACCTCAGTCGCCCGAACAACATGCACGGCGTGTCGATCAGCATCAAAGTGCCGAACCACATTCGTCCGCGCCGGGTGCTCGACGCACTCGACCGCACCTTGCAGGGCAGCAGCTCGCTGTTGCTGACGCCGGCGCCGAAAGCCGTGCTCAAAGAGGCTGGCGAAACCATGTCGGAGTACGTCGCCAGCGGTTTCATCGCTGAACTGGGCAAGAAAAGCGAAGTGCGCAATCAGCTGTTCGACCTTGCCCACCGGCATCTCGAAGCGGCAGGCATTTCCCGTCATCCGGACGGCGTGATCGAACCCTCGACTCGCGCTCGCGCGCTGCTGGATGAAGTGAAAATCTTCCGTTCGCTGAGCAGCGAAGAACGTGATCGCCTCGCCGAGTCGATGGTTGCGCAGCAGTACACGGCGGGTCAGGTGGTGCTGGATCTGGATGAAGTGCCGGACACGCTGTTCGTGATCGCCACCGGCGTGGTCAGCGCGACCGTGCCGGACGGCGACAGCAAGGTCGAGGCCGGGCGCATGGGGCCAAGTGAGGTCATGGGTGAGCAAAGCATTCTGGCGGACACGCCGTCGCAGGCGACGTTCACGGCGTTGACGTCGAGCATCATTTACCGGCTCGACAAGAAGCTGACTCGTGAATACATGGAACAGCGCACGGAAGTCGGACGGGCGTTGAATAAACTGCAGGCGGTGCGTCAGCAGAACAGTCGCCTCGCGTTGATGGCCAAGCCAGTGGCGGTGAGGAAAGGTGGGTTTTTGGGGTGGCTGCAAAAGCGTTGAAGGCAAAAAATCGCAGCCTGCATTGCCACTTCCGGCAGGAGCTGGCGCAGGCTGCGATCTTTTGATCTTACTTAGCGGTGAACTTGGTATAGCTGTTGATCAGGTTGCGATAGTTAGGCAGACGCTCCGACAGCAGATGCGCCAGGCCTTCCATATCGTTGCGCCAGTCGCCCTGCAGCTCGCACGCCACCGAGAACCAGTTCAGCAGGTGGGCACCCGCCGCCGACATCCGCGCCCAAGCCGCTTGTTGCACGGTGGTGTTGAAGGTGCCGGACGAGTCAGTCACCACAAACACTTCGTAGCCTTCAGCAATGGCCGACAAGGTCGGGAACGCCACGCAAACATCAGTCACCACACCGGCGATGATCAGTTGCTTGCGGCCGGTGGCCTTGATCGCTTTAACGAAGTCTTCGTTGTCCCAGGCATTGATCTGGCCCGGACGCTGAATGAACGGTGCATCCGGAAACTGCTCGCGCAGCTCAGGCACGATCGGGCCGTTGGGACCTGCGTCGAAACTGGTGGTGAGGATGGTCGGCAGTTTGAAGAACTTGGCAATGTCGCCCAGCGCCAGAACGTTGTTCTTGAACTCGTTCGGAGTGAAATCCTGGACCAGCGAGATCAGGCCGGTCTGGTGATCGACCAGCAGTACGACGGCGTCATCTTTGTTCAGACGTGTGTAAGGAACGCTCATGGGAAAACTCCTGAAGGACGGATGGATGAAGCGTTAAGCGCCGGCCCGGATGGCCGGCGCTTGTGACGGAAATCAGAAAGCGAAGCAGGAGCAGCCAAACGCGCCCCAGAAACCGGCGAAATCGCTGACCGGCGCGTTCGACATCCGCGCCTTTTCATGGCTGTGGGTGTGCACAGCGCACGGGCCGCTGCACTGGTGAACCTGCGCCTGCAACGGCGAATTCGGTCGCCAGTGACCTGGGACTTTCACCACCGGCGACCAGTCCGGCAGCACCGGAATCGAGCGCGGGCCGAGGTCTTCGAAATCGCCAGCGGCGTAAACGATCTTGCCGCCAACCACGGTCAGCACCGACTCGATCCACTTGATCGCTTCTTCTTCGACATGGAAGAAGTCCGCGCTCAGGGCCGCCAGATCCGCCAATTGCCCGACCTTGATCTGGCCTTTCTTGCCCTGCTCCGAGGAGAACCAGGCGCTGCCGTGGGTGAACAGTTCCAGCGCGGTGCTGCGCGGCAAACCTTCTTCGTACAAGGCCAGACCGCCGACGGTGCGGCCACTGACCATCCAGTACAGCGAAGTCCACGGGTTGTAGCTGGACACGCGCGTGGCATCGGTGCCGGCGCCGACCGGTACGCCTTCGGCGAGCATGCGTTTGATCGGCGGGGTCGCTTCGGCGGCTTGCTTGCCATAACGGTCGACGAAATATTCGCCCTGGAACGCCATGCGATCCTGAATCGCGATGCCGCCGCCCAGCGCCTTCACACGCTCGATGTTCTGCGGAGTGATGGTTTCGGCGTGGTCGAAGAACCACGGCAAGCCGTTGAACGGAATGTCGCGGTTGACCTTCTCGAACACATCGAGCATGCGGCTGATCGATTCGTTGTACGTCGCGTGCAAACGGAACGGCCAGCGCTGTTCAACCAAATGGCGCACCACCGGCTCCAGCTCTTCTTCCATGGTTTGCGGCAGGTCCGGGCGCGGTTCGAGGAAGTCTTCGAAGTCCGCTGCCGAAAACACCAGCATCTCGCCGGCGCCGTTGTGGCGCAGGTAGTCGTCGCCTTGGTGCAACTTGACGCTGCCGGTCCAGTTCTGGAAGTCGCTCAGCTCTTCTTTCGGCTTCTGGGTGAACAGGTTGTAGGCAATGCGCAGGGTCAACTGGTCGTCTTTGGCCAGTTGCTCGATCACCTGATAATCGTCCGGATAGTTCTGGAAACCGCCGCCGGCATCGATCGCACTGGTGAGGCCGAGGCGATTGAGTTCGCGCATGAACTGGCGAGTCGAGTTGACCTGATATTCCAGCGGCAGCTTCGGCCCCTTGGCCAGCGTCGAGTAGAGGATCATCGCGTTTGGCCGCGCGACCAGCATGCCGGTCGGGTTGCCGTTGCTGTCGCGGACGATCTCACCACCCGGCGGGTTCGGTGTGTCGCGGGTGTAACCGGCGACGCGCAGCGCGGCACGGTTGAGCAAGGCGCGGTCATACAGGTGCAGGATGAACACAGGGGTATCCGGCGCGGCCTGGTTGATTTCTTCCAGAGTCGGCATGCGTTTTTCGGCGAACTGGAATTCGTTCCAGCCACCGACCACGCGCACCCATTGCGGAGTCGGCGTGCGGTCAGCCTGATCCTTGAGCATGCGCAGCGCGTCGGCCAGCGATGGCACGCCTTCCCAGCGCAATTCGAGGTTGTAGTTCAAACCGCCACGGATCAGATGCAAGTGCGAGTCGTTGAGACCCGGGATCACGCAGCGGCCATGCATATCGACCACTTGCGTGTTCGGCCCGCGCAGGGCCATGGCCTGGTTGTCGTTGCCGACGACAACGAAGCGGCCATCGGTGATGGCCACGGCACTGGCCAGCGGTTTGGTGCGGTCTACGGTATGAAATTGGCCATTGAACAAAATCAGATCGGCGCTCATCGCAGTTCCTCAAGCAAAGTAAAAAGGAGCAAACCCCGCGCGCTCAACGCGGCGAGGTTTCTTGGGAATCGAGGTGTTCATGGGCCTGACTGGCTTCGAGCCACGGCGTAAACAAACGGGTGACCGGCGGCATAACCACGTACACCACCGAGAGGACGATGGTCAGGGTGATCAGGAACGTGGCGACCACGTAATTGGACAGGAGCGGATGCAGCCCCAGCAGCGGCCCCCAGAGCAGCGGCACGAGCAAGGTGTGCGGCAGAATCACCAGCAGCGAAACCACAGCCTGCTTCCAGCGCGGCGGCGGTGAAGCGGCATCGGCCAGTGGCGTAAACCAGAATTCATTGACCGGCGCGACTTCAGTCTGATCGCCGTCCGCCAGCATCGGTGCCGCTTCGGCGACCAGCGCCTGACGCTGCGGCGAATCCAGCCAGCCTTGCATCGACTCAGTGGAGCTGAAGCGCAGCACGCAGGTGTAGAAATCGAGCCGGCCGCGCTTGCCGCGCACCACGTCCACGCCCAAATGGCCTTCGCGCTGCCCTGCCACTCGCACGATGTTGCGCAACCACGCCTCGTACGCTGACTCGAAACCGGCCTTGACCCGATGCTTGATGATCAGCGTGACCGTCTCCTCGGCCCCCGGTGCTTGTGGATTGAGGACTTCAGGCATAACGCAACACTCCGGGCAGACGAACAGGAATCACCAGCCGTCCAGGCCCGGCGATAAACACAGTGGTAAACAGGATCAACAGCAACCAGCCGAACTGCCCCTCGGCCACACTCCATTGCGGATGCACGACCAACAGCGCCACCAGCAGCACAAAGAGAATAGGCAAGCAGGCCAATCGCGCCAGTACCCCGGCGACGAGCAGCAGCGGACAGACGACCTCGGCGAAAATCGCCAGGATCAACGTGAGGTGGGCGCCGAGATGAAACGGGTCTTCGATCAGTTGCAGCTGCGCGGTGAAATCCAGCAGCTTGGGCAAGCCGTGGACCCACAGCAGAAACAACCCGCCGGCCACCCGAAGAAACAGCAAACCGACGTCGCGCGCCGGTTCATCCCGTGAAGAAACGTGCATGGGCCCACCCTTTAATCGTTATTGGGGTGAATCATGCCGGGGATGGCTGGGGGGAAATTGGATGGGTGTGCTTAGTTTTGCGGCGTGCCGGAATTCTCAGAAAACCTTAGATCCCTGTGGGAGCGAGCTTGCTCTTGATCGTTCCCACGCTCTGCGTGGGAATGCCGCCCGGGACGCTCCGCGTCCCTTCCAGAGCCGAACGCGGAGCGTCCGTTGAGGCGTTCCCACGCAGAGCATGGGAACGATCATGTTCAGGCAGGTAGATCGAGGTTATCCAGCACCCGATTCACCGCCAATTCGCCGAGCATGATCAACTGCGCAATCCCCAACAACGCCCGACGCTGCGGCGCCGGCAGCAGGTGGGCGACGTCTTGGGCGATGGTTTTCGCCGAGGCCAGTGTTTCGCTGGCATCGGCCAGCAGTGCTTCGTTTTTGTTGTCGGCGGTGACGGCGTACATCCCGCGGGTTCTGCGGGGCGGCGGCGTGGAGCCGGGTGGGCACAGGTAATGGTCGAGGGCGCGGTCGGCGGCCTGGTGGAGCTTTCGCGAATCGATGGATTCGTACGGGGATGTGGGGTCGATGTCTGGCGGGTTGGGGGTAATTTTGAACATGGTGGATCTCCTTTTTAATGCTGAGATCACCACGTCCTGTCGCTAAACAGGATGGGTGGCGACCGTATGCAGGTTAGCGAACCGGAAAAAAGGCAACCCGGTAGACCCGAAGGTCTCCCGCATACAGCCGCCATAGCGCAGTGCAGACGATTGCCTGCAACGAAGCATGGGGCGCTGGTGCACTTTTTTGGTCCGAGTCGCTAAACCCGATCGCTGAATTTGTCAGCGACCAGCCAACGATAAAGACCGGCCCCCAAGCGCACAAGCCGGCGGATTCTGGCGTAGCTGTAGGCAAAGGCGCAAGGTTGCGTAGCCTGAAAGAGTGTCTGTGGGTGTTGCTTAAACAGCGGTGTTTAAACCACCGACAACTCAAGCATCACACCGCCCCAATGTGGGAGCGAGCCTGCTCGCGAAGGCGGTCTGGTCGTTCTCTAGCCAAATCGTAGAGAATTACTCTTATTAGCTGACGTTGCACAGCACCCGCGCTTCCCCAGGGAACGTTCCCGTTTCACCTGTAGGTACATACATATAAAGCCGCCGTCCTCCCACTAGCTTAGGTGTCCAGACCCGGACACCGCCACCAATAGAAGTAACCATTTTTGCTAGATTTTCCAGATCGGCGTAACTTGCGGCTTGCCCCCCCCATAACTTTTGCGTTTCTCTGACCAATTTGTCATATTGATCTTCGTAGCCAATTACTTTTATGCATGCAAAGCGGTTTGCTAAACCTGTGTATTTCAACTTGTAAGATCTTGACTGAAGTGCCGCATCTGTAACGGTAATCGTGGTTTCCGCGGCCTTTATACCGATGTAAAAAACCGCGCCACTTGTAACTCTGAAGTCAGGTGAGCTGGAGCGATAAGTATAGGGCGGAGTACCGCCTTTTGCCTCGCGAAGATAGATAACTGACGCGGCAATAGCTGTGAGGACTTCATACACCAGATAATTCTCAGTATTTACTTCTATATCGGTCTCATCAAACTGCAGCTCCAGTTTTACCGTAATTATCCACGGATCCGAACCTGGTAATGCTCCACCTACTGTTTTAGCAACTATCGAGTATGTCCCTTCCGGCAAACGAGAAATCTGTATTGTCCAGTTTCCCTGATTATCAGCGACCACTCGCTCGTTGATACCCGCGCCCATGGTGATTTCGAGGGTTGATCGAGCTGTGCCCGTCCCTTCTACTGTGATGGTCGTCTCGTTGGTTGTTCCCCCGGGTTTGATTTCTCCTTTGGAATCTTTTACCAACGTTATGACTGGACGTTGTTCTGCTACCACGGATCTAACCGTGTAGACACGTTGCGGAAAACTCACCGCCTCACTCTCAACCTGACTCCCGCCCAATCCCGCCTTGAACTGCAAACTCAACGCGCTGCCATGTTTGAGATTCCGCAATTCGGCGCGTGGGATCGCCACAGTAGAGAATCCTTGGCTCAACCAGGTAGCGTCAGTTTTGTCCGGCACTTTCCACAGCTCTTTCCGATAAGGACTGTCATCAGTATTGATTCCGGTCAGGGCCAACCAGACCGGTTGGCCAACAGCGATAAGCGGCCACCCGCCAATGCGTGCGGTGCCATCGACGGTCAGGCCAGAAACGTCCAGTTCAGCACCGTCACCGTTGTTGGCGGCTTGGGTGATGGTCGGTTTTGCCAGAGCGCTTTGCTGCAAATTTTTTACGTGCAAATTCAGCGCCGACGAAGGCACCGGGCTGCCGCCGCGTGAGACGGTATAGGTCACTGTGGTTGTTTTGCCGAGATTGAATGCGACAACTTTGTTGTCCAGTGCAATTTCCTGCGGGGCCACTGTCTGCACGATTTTTGGCGGTGCGGTGTGTGAACCGCCGGGCGGTGTATTCGCTGCTCCGGTCCAGGTGACGATGATGGTGTCCCCGATGCTCATGCCGGTGTAATCGACCACCGCTGTCAGGGTGTCTATGGCGTTGACTGGTTCGAGATCCGCGCCGCTGGCTTCCTTGATGGCGGGTTGCCGCAGATCGAGTGCCTTGATCCGGTACTTCTTCACCGGCCCGACAATCGCATCTGCCTCGACCTGACTCGTGGTCAGCGCAACTTTGAAATGTATCTCGAGTTCAGTGTCATGTCCCAGATCCTTGAGATAGCTATAAGGCACTGCCTGCTCATACTTGCCTGTATTTATCCAGTTCTGATCCACCGCCGAACCCGCCCCGCCCCATATCACCCGATTGTGCGCGGCACCTTGGGCAGTCTTGCCCTTTAATTCTGCCCATACGGGTTGACCGGCCTTCATGAAAGACCAGACCCCTGCGCGGAAAGTCCCGCCCGTCTCGACGGTACTCAGATCCAGCTCACCGCCCACTGCCTGCACGATGCTGAGCTTGTCCAGCTCCGCCGCCGGCAGCGGCGTGACCGTCACAGTCAGTGGCAGGGACGGTATTTCCTTGCCGCCCGCCGTCACTTCATATTTCAGCTCGAAGGTTTTCGCTGCATTACCAATGTTCGCCGCAATCGCTTCCGGCGGGATCAGAAACTCAACACTGCCCTCAGCCACACCCGGTTTCGCCGCAATCACCGGCGAACCAGCGCCCGGGGTGCCCGTCAGGGTCAGTTGAATACTGTGTTTATCGTTCATCCCGGTATAAGCCACGATCACACGGCCACCGGTTTGGGCATCGAGCGGTGCCAGCGTGACAGCCGCCCCTGCGCCCGAGGCCTGAGGCATCTGCGGCAACGGCAGT
>NZ_JBOBDR010000025.1:0-91821 GCF_050586545.1 Pseudomonas sp. WC2
GTTTTTGTATTGTCAGTCAGGCCTTGGCGGGTTCCAGGGCCAACTCGACGGCTTCCGGGCGTTTGACCGTTGCGTAGACGATGGCGGTCAACAAACTACCGGCGACAATCGCTAGCAGATACAGCAGCGCATGATTGATCGCATTAGGGATCGCCAACACGAACAAACCACCATGCGGCGCCATTAGTTTGCAGCCGAAATACATCGACAGCGCACCGGTCAACGCACCACCGGCAATGCTCGCCGGAATCACCCGCAACGGGTCTTTCGCAGCAAACGGAATCGCTCCTTCGGAGATAAAGCACAGCCCCAACACCAGCGCCGCTTTACCGGCTTCGCGTTCAGTCTGGGCGAACTTGCGCCGCGCAATAAACGTGGCGATGCCTAGGCCAATCGGCGGCACCATGCCGGCCGCCATGGTCGCGGCCATCGGTGCATAACTCTGCGACGCCAGCAGCCCCACCGAGAACGCATACGCGGCTTTGTTGATCGGCCCGCCGAGGTCGACGCACATCATGCCGCCAAGCACCACGCCGAGCAGGATCGCGTTGGTGGTGCCCATGCTGTCGAGAAAACTCGTCAGCGCCAACAGCATCCCGGCGACCGGTTTGCCGACCACGTAAATCATCACCAGCCCGGTAAACAAACTAGCGAACAACGGAATGATCAGAATCGGTTTCAGCGCTTCCAAACTCTGCGGCAACGCGACATAACGGCTGATCGCCTTCGCCGCATAACCGGCGATAAAACCGGCGACGATGCCACCGATAAACCCGGCGCCCAACGTACTCGCGAGCAAGCCGCCAATCATCCCCGGCGCCAGGCCCGGACGGTCAGCAATCGAATAAGCGATGTAACCCGCCAGCAGCGGCACCATCAGTTTGAACGCGGTCTCGCCACCGATCTGCATCAGCGCTGCCGCCAACGTGCCTTCCTCTTTGAACGCGGTGATGCCGAACACGAACGACAGCGCGATCATCAAACCGCCCGCCACCACCATCGGCAGCATGAAAGACACACCGGTCAGCAGGTGTTTGTAGACACCGGTCTTTTCTGACCTGGTCGCAGGTTTTCCGTCACTGGCAGCGCTTTCCACCTTGCCTTCGGCCAAAGCTTTTTTCAGCGTCGCTTCGGACTGCTTAAGCGCAATCCCGGTGCCACAACGGTAGATTTTCTTGCCGGCAAAACGCTCAGTGGCGACTTCGATATCCGCCGCCAGCAACACCACGTCAGCCTCGGCAATCGCCGCTGCGCTCAACGGGGTTTTCGCACCCACCGAGCCTTGGGTTTCGACCTGCAGTTCATAGCCCAGACGCTTGGCCGTTTGCTGCAAAGCTTCGGCGGCCATGAAGGTGTGGGCAACACCGGTCGGGCACGCGGTGATGGCGACGATGCGTGGCGCACGCGTTGCATCAGCAACCGGCTCAGCCGCGTTGGCAACGTAAACCTCGGCCTCTTCAGCGCCACGACGCAGCACCGTTTCAACGTCTTGCAGCGCCTGCGCCGGGGCAATCTGGAAAACCCGCTTACCGACAAACCGCGTCATGTCGACCGCGCCGGTGGCCACCAACAAAACCCACTCCGCCGCTGCAATCGTCGCTGCCGACAATTCGCGCTCCGGGTGCGCCGCATCGACCACTTCCACGCTGGTGCTCCAGCCCTGACGCTGCGCCGCCGCATCAAGCAAACGCGCGCAGAGCACACTGGTGACCATGCCGTTCGGGCAAGCCGTAACAATGGCTAATTTCATGACAAACCCTCTTATTGTTCTGTCAGGGGACGCACGCGTACGCCCTGTTCAAGCCGCGCCAGTTGCGCACGGTCGTTGATGCCGAAACCGATCTGGGTCACCGCCATCGCCGCAATCGCGGTGGCCGTGCGCAGGGTTTGTTCAGGCGTGTCGGCGCTGAGCAAACCGTGAAGCATGCCGGCCAGCAAGGAATCACCGGCACCGACCGTGCTGGCGACGCTGACCTTCGGCGGCGTGGCGTGCAGCGCCGAACCAACGCTGAACCAGTTCACGCCATCAGCACCGTGGGAGATCACCACGTGCTCGATGCCTTGCGCGTGCAATTGCGCCGCTGCTTGCGCTTCCGCCGCGTGCGAAACCACCTCACAACCGAGCGCGTCGGCGAGTTCTTCGGTGTTCGGTTTGATCAGCCATGGACTGGCTTTCAACGCTTCGCGCAACGCTTCGCCGCTGGAATCGAGAGCGACTTTCAGGCCGAGCTGATTGAGCCGTTCGATCAACTCACGCAACCACTGCGCCGTGACACCGCGCGGCAAACTGCCGGCGACTACAACCGCGTCATGACCTGGTGCAATCTGCACCAAACGATCAAGCAACGCCTGCTGCGCGAGCGCACCGACCACCGGCCCCGGGCCGTTGATGTCGGTGATGCGCCCATCCTGTTCGGCGACCTTGATGTTGCTGCGCGTCTCGCCCGGCACACGGATAAACGCGTCGACAAAACCACGCTTGGCGAACAAGGTTTCGAACGCTTGCAGATTGTCTTCGCCGAGAAAGCCACTGACCGTCAATTGGTGGCCCAGGTCAGCCAGCACCTGCGCGACGTTCACACCTTTGCCGGCAGCGTGGGTGTGCATCTCGTCGCTGCGGTTGACCTGACCGGCGTCCAGCCGTGGCAACTCGACGGTGAGGTCGAGCGCCGGGTTGAGGGTCAGGGTAAGAATCTTGGCCATTACAGGGCCTCCACTAATGCGCGCACTTCGTTCGCGCTGCCCACGGCCAGGGCGTGTTGAGCAAGGGTTTGCGCCTGAGTCAGGCTGAGTTCGCGGATGCGTGCTTTGACTTCGGCAATGCTGCGACCGGAGACGCTGAGCTCATCGACCCCGAGACCGACCAGTACCGGCACCGCCAGCGGATCCGCCGCCAGTTCGCCGCAGACACCCACCCATTTGCCGTGGGCATGAGCCGCGCGCACGGTGATATCGATCAGCTGCAGCACCGCCGGGTGCAAGCCGTCCGCCTGCGCCGACAGGGTCGGGTGGCCGCGGTCGATGGCCAAGGTGTATTGCGTGAGGTCGTTGGTGCCGATGCTGAAGAAGTCGACTTCCTTGGCCAGCACCGGCGCGAGCAACGCGGCGGACGGCACTTCGATCATGATCCCCAGTTGCAGATCGGCGACCGGGATTTCCAGACGCAGACGCTCGGTCATGTCGCGGGCCTGACGCCACTCTTCAACGCTGCCGACCATCGGGAACATGATGCGCAATGGACGGTTGTCCGCCGAGCGCAGCAAAGCGCGCAATTGCGCTTCCATGATCTGCGGACGCTGCAAAGTCAGGCGAATGCCACGCACGCCGAGGAACGGATTTTCTTCCTTGGCGATCGGCCAATACGGCAGCGGTTTGTCGCCGCCGACGTCCAGTGTACGCACCACCAACGGCCGCCCGGCGAGACCATCGAGGACGCGACGGTATTCGGCTTCTTGCGTGGCCTCGTCCGGCGCTTGCGGATGGGCCATGAAAATCAGTTCGGTGCGCAGCAGACCGATGCCTTCGGCGCCCTGCTCCATCGCGCTGATCACGCCCGCGCTTTCACCGATGTTGGCGAACACTTCGACGGCGTGACCGTCGGTGGTGTGCGCCGGTTGATGACGTTGTTCGGCAGCAATCTTCAGGCGTTGTTCGCGGGTGTCGCGTTCTTCGGTGGCACGTTGCAGAGTCGCCGCATCCGCATCGACATGCAGGCGACCGCGTTGGCCGTCGAGCAGCAACGGCGTACCCGGCGCCAGCAACAGCACCGCCGCGCCAGCACCGACCAGCGCCGGAATCCCGAGGGCTCGCGCAACGATCGCACTGTGCGCGGTGGCGCCGCCGCGTGCGGTGAGAATCCCCGCCACGCGCGCCGGGTCCAGCCGCGCAACGTCGGACGGACCGACCTCGTCCATCACCAGAATGTACGGTTGCTCGGGCTCGCTCGCGGTCTGCACGCCACACAGTTGCGCCAACACGCGGCGACCGATGTCACGCAGATCCGCCGCACGCTCGGCGAGCAACGCGTCTTGCAGCGCTTCCTGTTGCTTGGCCGCCGCTTCGATCACCGCCATCCACGCCGCTTCGGCGCTTTCGCCTTGCTTGAGGCGCGTGTCGACTTCGTCGGTGAGTTCCGGGTCGTCGAGCATTTCCTGATGGGTGATGAAGATCTCGCGGATGGCTTTGGCTTTGCTGCGTTCGATCAGGCCCTGAATGTCGCTGCGCACATCGCTGAGCGCTTGCTTGAGACGCTCACGCTCAACGGCAGCGGACTCGCCTCGCAGCGGATAATCGATGGTTTGCTGAACCTGAATATGTGCAGGCCCAATGGCAATACCGGGCGCTGCCGGGATCGCTTGCAGCTGCGCGCCGGACGCCGGCGCAATCAGCACTTCGGCGATGTCGGCAAAGACTTCGCGTTGTTCGCTAATGGCGGGCAACGGCTCGACTTCTTCGCCGAGACCTTCCTCGATAGCAGCGAGCAAGGCCGGTAGGGCATCGGCGGCAATGCTCGGCTCGGCGATCAGCTCCAGCACCTGACCGCGACGGGCGCCGAGGCTGAGCAGTTTGCTCAAACTCTTCACCGACACGGCGCTGTCCTGACCGTCGACGATGCGCACGCGAATCTCGCCGTCAAAACTCTTCGCCAGTTGCGCGAGAATCTTCGCCGGACGCGCGTGCAAACCGTGGGCATTGGCCAGCGCAATGCGTGCGCTCGGCCAGTCGGCGGGCAATTCACCGCCGAGCACTTCGAGAACTTTACGACTGCTGGTCGCGCGACCCAATTCATGGCCGCGACCTTCAATCAGCAATGCACACAGACGTTCGAGCAGCGCCTGATGCGCTTCGCCAAGGCTGGCCAGGCAAAACAGACCGCTGAGCGGCTGACCGAGGTAGCGCATCGGTTTATCCGGGGTGACGAACGCCAGCCCCGGACGCTTCACGGTTTGCTCGCTGTGCAGCCACCACAGGCCATCGCCCAGCGGCAACGCTTCGACTTGTTGCAGCACCGCAGAGAAACCGTTGCTCACACAATCGGCTTGGCGCAGCAGGCGCGCGCCACGCCAGACCAGTTCTTCGAAATCATCGGCGGAGACACCGAGGCCGATCATCTGTGCGTCCAGCGCCAGTTCCTGCGGCGCGCCTTGCAGCAGTTTCAGCAGCGCTTCGGGTGAGCTGGCGCGACGCAGGGCCTGGCCCAGATCGGTCTCGCCGAGGGCGCGGGTCAGCAGTTGCAACAGGCGCAGGTGTTCGTCGGATTTGGCGGCGATACCGATGGCCAGATACACGATCTGGCCATCGCCCCAATCCACGCCTTCCGGGAACTGCATCAGGCGCACGCCAGTGGCGAACACCTGATCGCGGGTTTCCGGGGTTCCGTGAGGGATGGCAATACCTTGACCGAGAAAGGTCGAGCCCTGGGCTTCCCGGGCCTGCAAGCCGGCGAGGTAGCCGTCAGCGACGAGACCATCGGCGACCAGATGATTGGCCAGCAATTGCAGGGCGGCGGGTTTATCCACAGCCGATTGGCCCATGGATATCTGCTCTATAGTGAGCTCGAGCATGCGATCTCCTTTTTGGCCCATGAAGGGGCCAGGTATTGTTTTGAATGGTTGCAGCTTAGGCGCTCTACGGCTTTGCTTTTCAGCGGCAGATTTGGCGGTTTCACGGCAGAACCGGCCAAAGGCGCCTAAAACGTAGAAAATACGCTTGCTGAAACGTTTAATCTAGATTGATCGGCACGTTACTCGATAATGTCCCATCCTTGAAGTCCAACTTGTCGGATGCGCTGCGACAATAGTCGCCTGCCCTAATCGGGTAGGATTGGCGAAAATGTGGCGGCAAGCTCGAAAAAACAAGGAAATCCCGGGTTGAAACTCAGTGATATCGCGCGATTGGCCGGAGTGTCCGTGACCACCGCCAGCTACGTCATCAACGGCAAGGCCGAACAGCAGCGCATCAGCACCGCGACCGTCGAGCGCGTGCGGGCGGTGGTTGAACTGCATGGCTTTACGCCCAATCCTCAAGCGGCCGGGCTGCGCAGTCGGCATACCCGCACGCTGGGCTTTATTCTGCCGGACCTGGAAAACCCCAGTTACGCGCGGATCGCCAAACTGCTTGAGCAAGGTGCGCGGGCGCGGGGCTATCAACTGCTGATCGCCAGTTCCGACGATGCGCCCGACAGCGAACGGCAATTGCTGCAACTGTTCCGCGCGCGCCGGTGCGACGCGCTGATCGTCGCCAGTTGCCTGCCCGCGGGTGATGACAGTTATCGGCAATTGCAGGCCAAGGGCACGCCGATCATCGCCATCGACCGGGTCATGGAGCCCGAGCATTTTTGCTCGGTGGTCAGTGACGACCGTGAAGCCAGTCAGCACCTGACGCAAAGCCTGCTAGACCCGCAACCCAAGCAGATCGTGCTGCTCGGCGCCCGCCCTGAACTGAGCATCAGCCAGGAACGTGCCGCCGGTTTCAAGCAAGCGCTGGTCGACTTCAAAGGCGAAGTGCTGGTCGAGCACGCCGAATCCTTCAGCCGCGAGTGCGGCAAGCAGTTGATGGAAGAACTCCTGCAACGTCTGGGGCATTTGCCCGACGCCTTGGTAACGACTTCCTACGTGCTGCTGCAGGGCGTGTTCGATGCGCTGCATGACTTCCCGCTGAAATCGCGGCCGCTGCGCCTCGGTACCTTCGGTGATACGCAGTTGCTGGACTTCCTGCCGCTGCCGGTCAACGCCATGGCCCAGCAGCACCAGTTGATCGCCGACAAGGCACTGGAACTGGCGCTGGCGGCGGTCGAGCAGTCGGAATACAAGCCTGGCGTGCAAGCCATTGCGCGGACCTTCAAGCAGCGTATTCACCGAGACTGAATCGTGGAGCTGATCGACAGCCACACCCACCTCGACTTCCCCGACTTCGATGCCGATCGTTCGGCGTTACTCACCGAAAGCCGCGCTCTCGGAGTGCGGCGGATGGTGGTGTTGGGTGTCTATGAAGGTAACTGGCAACGGGTCTGGGATCTGGTGCAGAGCGATACGGATTTGCATGCGGCGCTCGGTTTGCACCCGGTGTATCTCGATCAGCATCGTCCTGAGGATTTGCTGGCACTCGGCGATTGGCTGACCCGTTTGCGCGGTCATCGGCAGCTGTGCGCGGTGGGCGAAATCGGTCTGGATTACTTCATCGAAACCCTCGACCGCGAGCGGCAACGAGCGCTGTTCGAAGCCCAACTGCAATTGGCGGCGGACTTTGAGTTGCCGGCGTTGATCCATGTGCGCCGCAGCCACGCGGCGGTGATCGCTACGCTCAAGCGCTTCAAGCTCAAACGCGCCGGGATCATCCACGCCTTCGCCGGCAGTCGAGAGGAAGCGCGGGAGTACATCAAACTCGGTTTCAAACTGGGGTTGGGCGGCGCGCCGACGTGGCCGCAGGCGTTGCGCATGCATCGCGTGCTGGCGGAACTGCCGCTGGAATCGATTGTGTTGGAAACCGACTCACCGGACATGGCCCCGGCGATGTTTCCCGGTGTGCGCAACAGTCCGGCGCACTTGCCGGCGATCTGCGTGGCGCTGGCGGAGCTGATGAGGATCAGCCCGGAACAACTGGCAAGCGCCAGCACCGCCAACAGCTGCGAAGTGTTCGGCTGGTAAAAGCCCCCTGCTCGCGAAAGCGGTGTGTCAGACGACGAAGTTGTCACTGGCAGATTGCATTCGCGAGCAGGCTCGCTCCCACAGTTTTTTCGCGTGTGCCTCAGACGCGGAAGGCGCTGATCAGTTGTTTGAGTTCCACGACCTGAGCGGATAGTGCGCGGCTGGCGTCTTCAGTCTGATGCGCGCCCTGGGCCGTGCGCTCGCCGGCGCGGTTGATCTCGACAATGTTCTGGTCGATGTCGTGGGCCACCGCTGTTTGCTGTTCCACCGCCGCGGCAATCTGCTGGTTTTGATCAACGATCATGCCCACAGCGCCAAGGATGTTTTCCAGCGCCTGCTGGACCTTTTCCGACTGCCCGACCGTGCCGTTGGCCATTTGATGACTGATGCCCATGGCTTTTACCGCCGCGCCGACACCACCGTGCAACTTGGCAATCATCTGTTCAATTTCTTCGGTCGATTGCTGGGTACGTTTGGCCAGCGTGCGCACTTCGTCTGCGACCACGGCAAAACCGCGACCCTGCTCGCCAGCGCGGGCCGCTTCGATGGCGGCGTTGAGCGCCAGCAGGTTGGTCTGTTCGGCGATGCTCTTGATCACTTCCAGCACGCGGCTGATCGACTGGCTGTCGCTGGCGAGCTGATTGATCACCAGCACCGACTGATCGATCTCGCTGGCCAGCGCGGCAATGCTGCCCTGCTGCGACTCCACCAGACCGCGACCGCTGATGGTCTCGTCGTTGACGCTGTGGGCGCTGCTCACGGCCGCCGCAGCACTGCGCGCGACCTCAAGCGATGTCGCTGACATCTGATTCATCGCCGTCGCCACTTGCTCGATCTGCGTGCGTTGCCCGGCGACTGCCTGATTGCTTTGCGCGGAGACGTTTTCGACCTGACCGGCCTGACGCTCGACTTCGCCGACGGTCTGGCCGACACGCTCGATCAAGTCGTGAATCTTCTTCACCGTGACATTGAACACTTCGCCCAACTCACCGAGTTCATCGCGGCTGTTGGCCTTGAAGTTGACGGTCATGTCGCCTGCCGCCACCTTGTCCATCATCGCGCCGAGGCGTTTGAGCGTGGTGCGGGTCGACGCGTAGAAACCACCGTAGAGATAGAAAATCAGCACAAACACCACCGACAACGCCGTGGCTTGCAAGATCATGTGCGTGCGGTTTTGCGCCAGACGCTGCTGCAATTGGCTGTCGAGGAATTTCAGCGAGGCTTCATTGAGCGCATAGGTCGTGTCGATCAACACGGTGGCCTGGTCATAGAACGCCTGCCACGGTGCGTCGAGGGTATCGGCCATCACCACTTGTTCTTCGAACAGCTCGCTCGCCTGCTTGAGCGACGCCTTGCTGTTGTCGGCCTCAACGCTGAGGGTTTCGCGGGCGGCTTTGCTGGAACCGAGGACGTCCTGCAGTTTCAAGGCGTATTCCGCCTGAAGTTTTTCGATCTTCACCAGCAGCTCATCGAAGCGCGTACTGGAGGCACTGTTGAGAAACCCTTGGGCCAGCGAGTACGAGCCGATCGCCCGACCTTCGCCGAGGGTCTGGGTAATGCCCGGCGTGATCAGGGTCACCAGTTCGCTGAGCTGACGAATATCACCCTGATTGTCACGGCTCATACCGGCCTGACTGGTGATGACTTGACTGAAGATCTGCGCACTGGTCACCAGTTTGCCGATCAACGCGCTTTTGCTTTGCAGTGAGCTTTCGACTTGCTGGGCCTTGAACGCCGCAATCATTTCATCGCGCTTGCCGTCGAACATCTGGATCTGCTCGGGATCGTCGGTCGTTGCCGTCAGGCCTTGCAGACGCGTCAGCACCGCTTGTTCGAGCGTGGTGATTTCCGCTTCCAGGTTACCGGCCTTGCCGGACTGGCCAAGGGTGACGTTGATCTGCACCAGATTGTTCAGGGTCTCCAGATCCCGGCGCAGGGCCAAGCTGCTGCCGAGCAGATCGAGGCTTTGCAACTCGACCCGGGTGCCTTGGAATTCGCGATACGAGTCGCGCACCAGATAGAAATTGGTTACCAGCATCGGCACCAGGAACAGCACGCTGATCAAGCTGAACTTCATGCCGAAGCTCAGACGGTTCATCAGCGAGACGGCGGGATAGAGCAAGCTCTTCACTGGAAGTCTCCCTTGGTTTTTCTTGTTTTTATTGGCAGGCGCGGGGCGACAGCAGATAGCCACTATCGGGCGCTGTGTCTGTATAGCTCAAATCGGCGGGAGGTTTTGTAACTTAAGGTTAACGGCGAGCTGGGCCGAGGGACTTGCTCCCTCGGCCCGATTGATCAATGAACCAGAACCGTCCACAAGGCAAACCCGGCATACCACAGCACCGCCGCACGCAGCAGCAGTTCCCACAGGCAATCGAGGGTGTTGATGCCGTCCGGGCCGACCGCAGGCGGCGGTATCTCCCCCGCTGCCAGACCGACCTTGTTGATCAACTGTGCGGCGCTGATGTTCCAGTTGAGCAGTTCGTGCAGCATCACCCGGCTCACTGCAACAAAGTTGCCGACCAGCGCCAGACTGGCCGCCAGCAAACGCACCGGGACCCAGTCAAAGGCATGGCGCAGTTGCCCGGCACGCTCGACCAGCGCGGGATTTTTGCCATGTTCTTCGGCCAGCGCCAGCAAACGATAGGCCAATGCCGCCACCGGCCCGAGCAGGAAGTACCAGAAGATCACCGCGAAGAAGCTCTGATAGGCCTCCCACAGCAGATGCCCCTGCACGCGATCCAGTAATTGCTCGCCGCTGTCGGCGCAGATATTCAGGTCACGTTTGGCAACGTGGGCCGCGGCTTGCAGATCCTCACGACGCCAGGCATCGCGAAAAGGCCCGAGGCCGCCGAGCAAGTCGCCGCGCCCCAGACTGTAAATCACCACCAGCAAATGCACCGGCAAGGCCAGCAGGCCGTAAGCCACCGGTTCCAGCACCAGCAGTAACAAGCCGAGCAACGCCACGGGCAGCAACACCAGAATCGTCAGTACCAGCCACGGCTTGTCCGCCAGTCGCTGGCTGCTTTCGAGTTTGTTCAGTTCGCGGATCCATCCGCCATCGCGTTGAAGCCGATGGCGCAGGGCCGAGAACTTCTCGATCCAGAGCGCCAGCAGTAACACCAGAAAACTCATTGTCCTTCCTCTTGTGCCAGGGCCGCGCGGTAACGCGCCCAGTCGAACCCCGGGCCAGGATCGGTCTTGCGCCCGGGAGCAATGTCGCTGTGCCCGCAGATACGGGCGCCGGTGATGGCCGGAAATGCTTTTTGCAATTGCTGGGTCAGCGCCGTCAATGCGTGATATTGCGCATCGGTGAACGGCAGATCATCGGTGCCTTCAAGTTCGATGCCCACGGAAAAATCATTACAGGTTTCGCGGCCTTCGAACATCGACACGCCAGCATGCCACGCCCGTTCAAGACAGGAGACAAACTGGGTGACCTTGCCGTCACGCTCAATCAGGAAATGCGCGGAGACACGCAGGTCGGCGATTCCTGCAAAATAGGGATGTTCGGTGACATCCAGACGGTTCTGGAAAAATTCCTGCACCTTGCCGGTGGCGAATTGAGCCGGCGGCAGGCTGATGTTGTGGATGACCAACAGGGAGATTTCGCCCGCAGGCCGTTCATTGAAGTTGGGCGATGGGCAGACCTGCATCCCGTGACACCACCCGCTAGCGGGATCCAACTGCATACCGATTCCTTCAACGCCGACTGTGTTGACGCCCAGTATGCCGTGATCGACCCCCGGCGCGCGATCACTTGCCGCGATTGAGTCGCCGCAGATTGCCCAGCACCGACTCCAGCGCCCGGTCGAACAGCAAGGTGTCGTCCAGCGCACGGACGGCGCCGCGACGAAACTCCAGTGCGAGGCTCGTGCGACTGCGTTCGAGCACTTTCATCCCGGTGCGATCGACGAAGACGTACTTGCCCGTGGCTTCGACGATCGCCGCCAGTTTGCAGCGCAAGCTGTGCTCGTCGTCTTCGGCAAACGCCACCCAACTGCCGATGCGCAACTGTTCGACTTGGCGCAAACCGGCGTCGTCATGGGGCAACCGCACGGAAGTCACCTCCAGCGAGCCCTCGTCGGCGGTCGGTAAAACGATCTGCTGCGAGACCTCGACCATCGCCGTCTCTTCATCGGCGCCCGTTGTTCGCTCCAGTACCCTCACGTGCAGCGCTTCGAGCTCACTGAAAAACTCACTGGTGGCAAACGGGTCGAACGCGGTGCTGGTAAGGCCGTCGCGCAGGGATTTCAGCAAACCCGGCACAACGGCCAATAAACGCAGCCCGAACCCGGGATCATCATGCCGCTGCACGCTCCAGATCAATAGCTCCATGGTCTGCACGTCGGCCTGCCACTCGGCAGACTGATCGCCGTGTTTGAGACGCGTCAGCAGCAGGACTTTGCTCCACGCGTTCTGGACGAAGGTGACCACCGATGGCGGCAGGACTTTACCGAGCAACGCCTGATTCAACGCCTGCTCGACCCGGCGCCGGGCCAGTTCGGTTTTCGCGCGGCCTTCTTCGGCATCGCGCAAACGCTGTTCCAGCAGTTCGCTGCGGCGGCGTTCGTCGCTGGTAAAGGCGAGGAAGTCGGCGAGCAGCTCGGAGAAAATCGCCGGGTCATCGACGAAGTCAGTCAGCAGGCGCTGCACCACTTGTTCGATGCGCACGTACAAACTGTCGCGCGCCGCACTGTCGCAATCGCCCCAGCCCATGGCTGCGTCGGCAATTTCATTGAGCAGGCGCCGCGCGGGATGACTGCTGCGGCTGAAAAAACTCTTGTCGAGTACGGCGACTTTAAGCATCGGAATCTGCAAACGGGCGATCAACGCCTTGAGCGAATCCGGCACATTGCGATCATCAAGAATGCACTCGAACACCATGGCGATCAGGTTGATCACGTCTTCGTCCGCGCCGCCGACGATCCGCGACTTGCCACTCTTGACGCTGACCCGCGTCAGCAGTTGTTCGAGCTGATTGCGTAGGTCGAAGTCGTCCTGCGCGGCGAGCGCTGGCACGTATTGTTGCAAATGCGAAAGCAGGCGCAGCAGGTCGCGCGTGGTAATCGGTTGGCTCGCGCTGCTCGTTTCCAGGGTCGGCGCCACGCTGCCACGCACGTGCGAGAGCAACTCCTGCAACGCGGCAAAGACTTCCTGCACGCTGTCGTCAGCGGGTGTCGGCTCGAGATTTTCTTCGCTGTAGACGCTGGCGGCCGCTCGATCAAGGGCGCGCCGCGCGGGCGCCGGTTTCAACGTCGGCAGCACACCCGTAGCGCGCAGGAGTTGGTTGGCTTCAGCGTAAAGCTGTTCGGTGTCGGCCAGCACATAGCGCTCGAACAGTTTGAGCAGGATCAACTTAACCTTGATCTCCACGCCGAGATTGCGCCCGGCCTGCAAGAAAAACTCGCAGAGCATCGCCGGGCCCAGCGGGTTGCGTTGATCGTCGAGGGTATTGCCGAGCAAGGCATTGAGCCGCGTGGTCAGTTGATCGAGGGCGAAGCCATCACGCTTGAGAACACGACCGACCATGGTCTCGACCGCCACGCTGCGCTCCATGTCATCGGTGCGCGGCGCCGTGTCTTCGAACAGCAGCGTGCGCGGCAGCGTGTTGTGCGTGGGATCGTATTGAGTGAGACCGACGAAGGCTTGGAAAAACAGCTCGAGAAAGCCGCGCTCGATATTTTTACGCTTAAGGCGCAGGTCGCGCATGGCTTCGAAAAAGATGTTCTGCTCGACATCGTTGCGCGCTCGATCGGCCATTTCAAACAGCGTGTCGTCGGCGTTATCGAACAGTTCCTGCAAACCGTGGCGCAGTTGTTGCGCAGCCTTGTCGCGCACCTGAAGCAGAATCACAGGCAGGCGGGCGAGCGGCGAGTGATTCGCCTGATCGATAGCGCCCTTGTGTAAGGGCACTACTTTCCCGTCGTTGTGCATCCAAGCCTCCTGGAACGGTGATACTTCGTACGTCAAAGCTATGACGTCAAATGCAAGGCGGATTATCTTGCAAAAGATGTCTCCGGCGCTATAGCCGTCAGGGTTTCCCCTATGCCACCACCCTTCCACAGACCACGGTGCAACGCGGTTTGCTCAAAGAAATTCGACCGGATGCAGTCAAGCGCGCACGTTCTCGCCTTGGGTTGGCCGATCCCATGCCCCTATAATCGAACCACTTTGTTTGTGGAGCCCGTTATGCCGAATCTACGTCTCGCCGATTTGACCGCCGAAATCGAAGCCAACGTGCGCCGTGCGTTGCTCGAAGACATCGGCAGCGGCGACATCACCGCGCAACTGATCCCGGCCGAACGTCTGGCCAAGGCCACCATCATTACTCGCGACGAAGCCGTCATCTGCGGCACTGCATGGGTCGATGCAGTGTTTCGTCAGCTCGATCCGCGGGTTGCCGTGCACTGGCAAGTGGTCGACGGCGAGCGGGTCAAACCCAATCAGCCGCTGTTTCATCTGGAAGGGCCGGCGCGGTCGCTGCTGACCGGTGAACGCAGTGCGCTGAACTTCCTGCAACTGCTCTCCGGGGTGGCCACGCGCGCGCAGTACCTCGCAGACTTCGTCGGCGCTACTGACGTCAAGTTGCTCGATACCCGCAAGACGCTGCCCGGCCTGCGTCTGGCGCAGAAATACGCAGTAACCTGCGGCGGCTGCCACAACCACCGCATCGGTCTGTACGACGCCTTCCTGATCAAGGAAAACCACATCGCCGCCAGCGGTGGCATCCCGCAAGCCATCGCCGCCGCGCACAAGATCGCCCCGGGCAAACCGGTGGAAATCGAAGTGGAAAGTCTCGAGGAACTGAAGGAAGCGCTGGAAGCCGGGGCCGATATCATCATGCTCGATGAGTTGAGCCTGGATGACATGCGCGAAGCCGTGCGCCTGAACGGCGGCAAGGCAAAACTGGAAGCCAGCGGCGGCATCAACGAAAGCACGCTGCTGCCAATTGCTGAAACCGGGGTGGATTACATCTCGATCGGCGCGATGACCAAGGATGTCAAAGCCGTCGACCTGTCGATGCGTTTGAGTCTTTAAACAGCAGCGACAAGAGGCGAGCTACAAGCCAAAGCGCTTTTGCTTTGACTTGTAGCTTGAAACTTGTAGCTCCTAGCTGCTCTTAAACGACAAGATTGTTCATCTCGCAGTACTCGTCCCACTCGACACCCAGCACTTCGGCCGCCTCTTTGTGCAGCACGAGGCGCTGCGCCTCGAACTCCTCCGGCGTGCTCGTGTACTTGAGCGTCAACTCCCACGGCTGCAGGCCCTGAGCTTCGGCTTCGTCTTCGAACGCCCACTGGATCTGATCTTTCTGATCATCAGGACTCAGGTCCTTGATCTCTTCTTTCAGGTCCGGTACGTCCAGAATGTACTTTTCCAGCGCTTGCTCGTGACGTTGCTCTTGAGTTAATTCGGTCATGGCGTTCTCGTTGATCGTAAGAATGGAGGATGGATCTGGATCATCAAGGATCTCTCTGACGCGGATTGTCCGGCCTTCGGAACCATTCGGGATCATCTGAAAACTGCTAAGCGATGCTCATGCAGGCACCGAATATAGGACGTTTGCATGACGAATTACACGGCTCTTTACATCTCTCGCACAAAAAGTTGACCTGCGGAACATAAATGCGGATTTCGAGTCATAGCGATGTGCCACTTCGGCACTCATCTCGCTGTTCACAAGGAAAACCAGTGATGCGCAGCTTTTCGAAAATGTCCGCTGTTGTCTCCACCACCGCTCTGATCGCTGCTATGGCTCTTCCCGCGAGCGCAATGGCACTGGAACTGAGCTCCAGCAGCCCATCCTACGGGGACAAGTTTTCACTGATTCACAACGACTATGGCAAAGAAGTGGTAATCCGCAGCGATTTCAGCGTCGATGAATTGAAAAAAATGCGCGACACCGTCAGCGATCAATCACGCCAGATCGAAGAACTCAAACGCAGCAGCGGTTCGAGCTCCAGTTCCAGCGGCAAGGAAATCGAGGAACTGAAAAACAAGGTCAAGGAACAGGATCGCAAGCTCGAAACCCTCGGTCGGCAGGTTGAAGAGCTCAAGCGCAACAACGGTTCCAGCTCCAATTCGAACAGCAGCGAGATTTCCAGCCTGAAACAGAAAATCAGCGATCAGGATCGGGCGATGGATCAGCTCAAACGTACCGTCGAGGATCTGAGCCGCAAGGTGAAGTAGGGGCAGGCAGGGCAAAAATGCCTGACTTCTTTGCCAGCACTCTGGAGAACCTACCGCGATAGCTGCGCAATGAACGCTTCCGTTTTGGCAGAAAAAAACCCGCTATGGCGGGTTTTCCTGTTCGACTCATCCGTTGATTAAGAATGTTGTAGAATTTCGCTCCTTCAAGAAAACAGAATGCCTTTACGTCACGGAGCAATGATTCAAGCATGCTAACCCTAGATTCAGCATCAACCGACAAATCAAGCCTGGATCAGATAGCGAAAGCCCTCAATAATAATCAGCAGATCATCGCTTTTTTTATAGCAGCCTTTGTTTTTTATCTGGCTCAGAAACATGTTGATGCCCGATTCTTTTTAGGTGACGCGAGAAACTACTGGCAGCTCAGCTCTTACATATTGAATTTTTCATTTCCGGAGAATCTAAGAGGGTATTTTTTCCCGCTACTCCTTTCTCCGGCAAAATACCTTTCTGAAACATTCCCACAGCTTGGATTCCTCCCTTTAAGAATTCTCCAGGCCATTGCATACAGTTACATTCTGAGCATCTTGCTTCCGAATCTGTTTTTGAGAATATTTGGTGGCCACGCGACACTCTCCAGACGGCTGATCATTCCCTGCCTGGTTGCCATTTTTTTTCCGGGACTTATATCGTACCCGCTCAGTGACCTCCCGGCATTCGCGCTCACACTATCAAGCATATATCTTCTGATATCCGCAGAGCAGAAAACATCCCGTGCCGGAATGTATTCATTGCTCTTTGCTGCCGGATTACTGGCCTATGGCGCTTACAACACCCGGCCAATTTACATATTCAGTCTGGCTGCCTCAGCCATTGCCATATCTTTCATCATATTTTCCTCGCGCGCGCTTTCGACAAAGATGCTGGCCACACTAATCTTCACCATTGGCTCTGCCGCTGGTTCCATCCCTCAAGTAATGATCAATCTCGAGCACTACCAGAGTCCCTCTCCAATGGTTATCTCGAACGTAGGAGAGACTTCACTGTTCGCGACCCAGTTAAAATGGGGCATCACAATACAGCGTTATGAAACCTTGCTAGACAAAAGCACCGAGAAAGCATCTGGCATCTATTACTTTGATCCGGTTGGCGAGGAGTTCTTCAAGAGCCATGCATTGAGTGAAACAACCGCAACTGTGCCTTGGTACCTCGGCTTGGCACTTTCGGAACCCATCGTGTTCTCCAAGATCTATCTTAGACATTTTATCAATGGCATTGATGTGCGCGATCATGTCGTTTATACAACGTCTCCATCGATTCAAAAAAGCCTAAGATCCGCAATGAGCATTTCAGTGTTCTTTCTTGGCTTGTTTCTTCTTTTGCGCACAATTTTAAAGCCATCCCTGTCGTGTTCCACAGCCCGCCCCCAAACGCTAAGTAAGCTCTTCTGGTTGATCGTACTGGTCATTCCCGTTGCAGCCATCATCCCTGGCGCCATCGAAACACGTTTTTTCTTTCCGCTACAAGCGCTTTGCTACGGCGCCATCGCTTTTAAAACCTCGTTGCCGACGAGCAAAAACCTCTTAACATCCAAGACGCTCTTATTGGCGCTGGCATACGTGGCGCTGGTCTCATACTCGATAGTGACAACAAACGCTTCCATGTTGTGCAGAACCAGCATTGTTTTTGAAAGCCACAAAGCAGTTGAAACAAAACCAGAATAAAAAGCCTCCTGCCCGCTTGCCAGGGAAGGTGTTCAGCGGGCTCAAGCGCGAAGGGAATCTGGTGCCCGAGACAGGAATCGAACCTGCGACCTTCGCGTTACGAGTGCGCTGCTCTACCGGCTGAGCTACACGGGCGGTGGGCTAAACCTAGCACCGGTCTCGGGCTCCAGCAACTTCACAGCGTGTCTCGCTATTTCGCGGACAAAAAAATGCCCCGCCGTTTTCACGGCGGGGCATTTTTATTGCGCTAAAGCTTGGGGGTGATTAAACGCCCGAAGCCTTGGCTGCTGCCACGTCTTTGATGGACAGCTTGATACGGCCGCGGTTGTCCACGTCCAGTACCAGCACTTCCACTTCCTGGCCTTCTTTCAGGATGTCGGTCACTTTCTCTACGCGAGCGTCGCTCAGCATCGAGATGTGTACCAGACCGTCCTTGCCCGGCAGGATGTTGACGAATGCGCCGAAGTCGACGATGCGCTCAACCTTACCGACGTAGATCTTGCCGATTTCAGCTTCTGCAGTGATGCTCAGAACGCGCTGACGCGCCGCTTCTGCTGCATCCTTGGTTTCGCCGAAGATCTTGATCGAACCGTCGTCTTCGATGTCGATCGAAGCCTTGGTTTCTTCGCAGATCGCACGGATGGTCGCGCCACCTTTACCGATAACGTCACGGATTTTGTCAGTGTCGATTTTCATCGCGATCATGGTCGGAGCGTTGGCCGACAGTTCGGTACGCGACTGGCCGATGATCTGGTTCATCTGACCGAGGATGTTCAGGCGCGCTTCCAGGGCTTGGCCCAGAGCGATTTCCATGATCTCTTCGGTGATGCCCTTGATCTTGATGTCCATCTGCAGCGCGGTCACACCTTTGGCGGTACCGGCTACCTTGAAGTCCATGTCGCCCAAGTGATCTTCGTCACCGAGGATGTCGGTCAGGACGGCGAACTTCTCGCCTTCTTTAACCAGACCCATGGCGATACCGGCAACTGGCGCCTTCATCGGCACACCAGCGTCCATCAGGGCCAGGGAAGCGCCGCAAACGGAAGCCATCGAGCTCGAACCGTTGGATTCGGTGATTTCCGAAACCACGCGGATGGTGTACGGGAACACGTCAGCGGCAGGCAGCATGGCCGAAACCGAGCGACGGGCCAGACGGCCGTGACCGATTTCACGACGACCAGCGCCACCCATGCGACCACACTCGCCCACCGAGAACGGAGGGAAGTTGTAGTGCAGCATGAACGGGTCTTTTTTCTCGCCTTCCAGGGTGTCCAGCAGTTGTGCGTCACGGGCGGTGCCCAGAGTTGCGACTACCAGAGCCTGGGTTTCACCACGGGTGAACAGCGCCGAACCGTGAGTCTTCGGCAGAACGCCGACTTCGATGTTCAGCGGACGTACGGTTTTGGTGTCGCGGCCGTCGATACGTGGCTTGCCGTTTACGATGTTTTCGCGAACGGTGCGGTATTCGATTTCGCCGAAAGCGGCTTTGACTTCGCTGGACGAAGGCTGGCCTTCTTCACCGGACAGCTTGGCAACCACCTGATCCTTCAGCTCACCCAGGCGAGCATAACGGTCGGCCTTGATGGTGATGGTGTAAGCCTGGGAGATCGCGTCGCCGAACTCGGCACGGATAGCGCCCAGCAGTTCGGTGGCTTCTGGAGCCGGAGCCCAGTTCCAGGTTGGCTTGGCAGCTTCAGCGGCCAGTTCCTTGACAGCGTTGATCACAACCTGGAATTCGTCGTGAGCGAACAGTACCGCGCCCAGCATCTGGTCTTCGGTCAGCTCTTTGGCTTCCGATTCAACCATCAGCACGGCGTCGGAAGTACCGGCAACGACCATGTCCAGGCTCGAAGCAGCTTGCTGCTCGTAAGTCGGGTTCAGCAGGTAGCCGGTGCTTTCGTGGAATGCCACGCGAGCGGCGCCGATCGGGCCGTCGAACGGGATACCCGAGATAGCCAGGGCAGCCGAGGTACCGATCATCGCAGCGATGTCCGGATCGGTTTTCTTGCTGGTGGAAACGACGGTGCAGACAACCTGCACTTCGTTCATGAAGCCTTCTGGGAACAGCGGACGGATCGGACGGTCGATCAGTCGGGAAGTCAGGGTTTCTTTCTCGGAAGGACGGCCTTCACGCTTGAAGAAACCGCCAGGGATCTTACCGGCAGCGTAAGTCTTTTCCTGGTAGTGAACGGACAGAGGGAAGAAGCCCTTGCCCGGATCGGCTTGTTTTGCACCGACTACAGTCACCAACACGCTGACGTCGTCGTCAACGGTGACCAATACTGCGCCGGAGGCCTGACGGGCGATACGGCCAGTCTCGAGGGTAACGGTCGATTGACCGAACTGGAATTTTTTGATTACCGGGTTCACGGTGTCCTACCTTCTTTGTGGCTCTTGGGGGAAACGGTTTCTTGCGAATTCTTGGGCAATGTCGGGAATCGGCCCAACGCCTGTCCAGGGTAAAACGTGTATCCAGATAAAACTTGAGGCTGGGAGCCTGCAAGGCGCCAGTGGTAAACCACTGACGTCCGACAGACAACCAACCTCATAGCGCAATCGCTGATTAGCGACGCAGACCCAGGCGAGCGATCAGAGCGCTGTAACGGCTCACGTCCTTGCCTTTCAGGTAGTCCAGCAGCTTGCGACGCTGGTTTACCATGCGGATCAGACCACGACGGGAGTGGTGATCTTTACCGTTGGCCTTGAAGTGACCTTGCAGTTTGTTGATGTTGTGGGTCAGCAGTGCAACTTGCACTTCTGGCGAACCAGTGTCACCAACAGCTTGCTGATAGTCAGCAACGATTTGAGCTTTTTCTTGAACGTCGAGAGCCATGAGGCAATCCTTTTATCAGGAAACTGTTTCAGGGAAACAGCTTCAACAGGCCAGGGACAAATCCCTGTATCTATAAATGAGTAGTGACCGTGCCTGTTAACAGCCACACTCGCCGACCTGCTGTTACACAGGCCGGTCCGGTCATTCTGACCGAATCAGTCGACGCGGCGCGATGCGCCCGTCTTCGCTCACTTCACCGATACCGATGAAGCGACCATTGTGATCCTGTACCCGCACCATGCCGAACTTCGGAGCATCCGGGGCACGTACCGGCTGGCCGTTGAGCCAGTAGAACGCGCTCGCTTCCGAGAAGTGCAGCAGCGGCCAATCCTGCAGGCCGCTGTCCGATGGCATCAGGAAGCGATCAACCGCTTCGTTGCCGCCTTCGGCATGTACCGCTTCGAGCTCTTCGAGGGTCACGGTCTGCGCCAGGGTGAAAGGCCCGGCCTGGGTACGACGCAGTTCAGCGACGTACGCACCACAACCGAGTTGCTCACCGATATCCTCCACCAGGGTGCGAATATAGGTGCCCTTGCTGCAGTCCACCGCAAGACGCGCAGTATCGCCCTCGAACGCCAGTAATTCCAAGCGCGCAATAGTAACAGAACGCGGTTCGCGCTCCACTACTTCGCCTGCACGGGCCAGCTTGTACAGCGGCTGGCCATCACGCTTGAGCGCCGAGTACATCGGCGGTATCTGACTGATTTGCCCACGAAATTTCGGCAAAGCCGCTTCGACATCGGCGCGACCAACGGTCACCGGGCGTTCCTGCAAAACCTCACCCTCGGCGTCTGCCGTGGTGGTGGTCTTGCCGAGCTGGGCCAGGGTTTCATAAGCCTTGTCGGAATCGAGCAGATATTGCGAGAACTTGGTCGCCTCACCGAAGCACAGCGGCAATACGCCGGAGGCCAGCGGATCGAGGCTGCCGGTGTGACCGGCCTTCTCGGCATTGAGCAGCCAGCGAACCTTCTGCAACGCGGCGTTGGAGGTGAACCCCAACGGTTTGTCGAGCAGGATGATGCCACTGACATTACGACGGATACGTTTGACCTGAGCCACCGAATTACTCCTTGGCGTCTTCAGGTTCAGCAGCGACCGGATGCTGATTGTCTTCAGCGACCGCACGCTCGATCAGGGCCGACAGGTGCGCGCCACGCACGACGGATTCGTCGTAGTGGAAGTGCAATTGCGGCACGCTGCGCAGCTTCATTTCACGGGCCAGTTGCATGCGCAGGAAACCTGCGGCGGCATTGAGCACCTTGATGCTCTGCGCGATGTCTTCAGCGTTGTCCTGCCCCATTACGGTGATGAAAATCTTCGCGTGACCGACGTCACGGCTGACTTCCACTGCAGTGATGGTGACCAGGCCAACACGTGGATCTTTGACTTCGCGACGGATCAGTTGAGCCAGCTCGCGCTGCATCTGATCGCCGATACGTTGGGTACGGCTGTATTCTTTTGCCATGATTTTGTTACCTGTTACTGCCCTGCGGTGAAACCCGCAAGGTCTGAAAGCGGCAAACGCCCGGCCTGACAAAAGCCAGACCGGGCGTTGCGTTTAGAGTCCGGGTGATGCGCCGCACCGTTGAGTGCGGCCGACCATCACGGCTCCTGAAGTGCGCGAGTTAGAGGCTGCGAGCAACCTGAACCTTCTCGAAGACTTCGATCTTGTCGCCGACTTTGACGTCGTTGTAGCTCTTCACGCCGATACCGCATTCCATGCCAGCACGTACTTCGGAAGCGTCATCCTTGAAGCGGCGCAGGGATTCCAGCTCGCCTTCGAAGATAACGATGTCTTCGCGCAGTACGCGGATCGGACGGTTACGGTGCACAACACCTTCGATCACCATGCAGCCTGCGATCGCGCCAAACTTCGGCGAACGGAACACGTCACGCACTTCGGCCACACCCAGGATGTTCTCGCGAACATCGCTGCCGAGCATACCGGTCAGGGCTTTCTTGACGTCTTCGATGATGTCGTAGATCACGTTGTAGTAACGCATATCCAGACCTTCCTGCTCGACGATCTTCCGTGCGCCAGCATCGGCACGCACGTTGAAGCCGAACAGTACAGCGTTGGAAGCCAGTGCCAGGTTAGCGTCGGATTCGGTGATACCACCGACACCGCCACCAACTACGCGCACTTGCACTTCGTCGTTGCCCAGGCCATTCAATGCGCCCTGCAGAGCTTCCAGGGAACCACGGACGTCGGATTTGAGGACGATGTTGAGCGTCTTCTTCTCGGCCTGACCCATGTTTTCGAAGATGTTTTCCAGCTTGCCGGCGTGAGCGCGAGCCAGTTTGACTTCGCGGAACTTGCCTTGACGGAACAGAGCCACTTCACGGGCTTTCTTCTCGTCAGCAACAACGCTCATCTCGTCGCCAGCGTCCGGAGTACCGTCCAGGCCGAGGATCTCGACAGGGATGGATGGACCGGCTTCTTTAATTGGCTTGCCGTTCTCGTCGAGCATGGCGCGCACGCGGCCATAGTTCGAACCGACCAGCACCATGTCGCCTTGGCGCAGGGTACCGTCTTGAACCAGAACGGTTGCAACCGGGCCACGACCTTTGTCGAGACGCGATTCAACCACAACACCACGGCCTGGAGCCGATGGAGTCGCTTTCAGTTCGAGAACTTCAGCTTGCAGCAGAACGGCTTCAAGCAACTCGTCCACGCCAGTACCGACTTTCGCCGAAACCGGTACGAACGGCGTATCACCGCCCCACTCTTCGGAAGTCACGCCGTGAACCGACAGTTCGCTACGGATGCGATCAAGATCGGCGCCCGGCTTGTCGATTTTGTTCACTGCAACAACCAATGGAACGCCAGCCGCGACCGCGTGCTGAACAGCTTCAATGGTCTGCGGCATCACGCCGTCGTCCGCTGCAACCACCAGAATCACGATGTCGGTCGCCTTGGCACCACGAGCACGCATTGCGGTAAACGCGGCGTGACCCGGGGTGTCGAGGAAGGTGACCATGCCGCGTTCGGTTTCAACGTGGTACGCACCGATGTGCTGGGTGATACCACCGGCTTCGCCAGCAGCTACCTTGGCACGACGGATGTAGTCGAGCAGCGAGGTTTTACCGTGGTCAACGTGGCCCATTACGGTCACGACCGGAGCACGGGAGAACGTCTCGCCTTCAAACTTCAGGGACTCGGCCAGGGAATCTTCCAGGGCGGTGTCGCTGACCAGGGTCACTTTGTGGCCCAGTTCTTCGGCTACCAGTTGAGCAGTTTCCTGATCAAGCACCTGGTTGATGGTCGCTGGAGTACCGAGTTTGAACATGAACTTGATGATTTCAGCAGCCTTGACCGACATCTGATTGGCGAGATCGCCAACAGTGATGGTCTCGCCGATCTGCACATCACGCACGACAGGGCCGGTTGGGCTCTGGAAACCGTGTGCATTGCGCTTCTTCAGCTTGGCCTTGCCGCGACCACCACGACGGAAGCCATCGCTTTCTTCGTCGGTAGTGCGTGGCGCCACACGTGGCGCCGGCGCTTTTTCTTTGACCGAGGCGCGATGCGGAGCGTTTTTGCGCTCGCCATCACCGCCACCGCTGCGACGATTGTTATCGTCAGCACGTGGCTTGTCCGGACGGCGCTGTTCGTTCTGCTTGTTGCGAACTTCAGCAGACGGCGCTGGAGCAGCGGCAACTACCGGCGCGCTTTCGCGTACTGGTTCGGCAGCGGCAGCCGGCGCCGAAACAGCGTCGGTGGTAGCAGTTTGCGGAGCAGCAGGCTGGCGACGCGCTTCTTCTTCGGCGCGCTGCTTGGCTTCTTGTTCAGCCTTTTGACGGGCAGCATTTTCTACTGCGCGACGCTCATCCAGTTCACGCTTGCGCTCGGCTTCGATTTCTTCCGGGCTACGCTGTACGAAAACTTTCTTTTTGCGAACTTCTACGCTGATGCTCTTGCTACCAGCCACACGCAGGGTGCTGGTGGTTTTACGCTGCAGCGTGATCTTGCGTGGTTCTTCCACTTTCGCCTTGTGGCTGCTTTTCAAGTGAGTCAGCAGGGACTGCTTCTCACTGTCAGTCACATTTTCTTCGGCGGCGGTGTGCGGCAGACCTGCCTCACGCATCTGCTGCAACAGGCGCTCTACCGGTGTTTTGACCTCATCGGCCAGTTGTTTCACCGTGACTTGCGTCATGCACTTCTCTCCTCAGGCCGCGCCTAATTACTCGAACCAGTGGGCTCGGGCGGCCATGATCAACTTGCCGGCACGATCATCGTCAATGCCGTCGATGTCGAGCAGATCGTCAATAGACTGCTCGGCCAGGTCTTCGCGGGTAATTACGCCGCGCACCGCCAGTTCCATCGCCAAATCCTTGTCCATACCCTCAAGCGAGAGCAGGTCTTCGGCCGGATGGGCGTCTGCCAGCTTTTCCTCAGTAGCGATGGCTTTGGTCAACAAACGATCCTTGGCACGAGCGCGAAGCTCGTTGACGGTATCTTCGTCAAAGCCGTCGATGTTGAGCATTTCTTCCAACGGTACGTAGGCAATCTCTTCCAGGCTGGTGAAGCCTTCATCTACCAGCACCTGTGCCAGGTCTTCGTCGACTTCCAGCTCGTCGATGAAATTGCGCAGGATGTCGCCGGTTTCTGCTTGCTGCTTAGCCTGGATGTCCGATTCGGTCATCACGTTCAGGGTCCAGCCAGTCAATTGGCTAGCCAGACGCACGTTCTGACCACCGCGACCGATGGCCTGAGCCAGATTGTCTGCGCCAACGGCGATGTCCATTGCATGGGCATCTTCGTCAACGATAATTGCCGCAACCTCGGCCGGGGACATGGCGTTGATCACGAACTGAGCCGGGTTGTCGTCCCACAGCACGATATCAACACGCTCACCGCCCAACTCACCCGACACTGCCTGGACGCGCGAACCGCGCATACCGATGCAAGCACCTTGTGGGTCGATGCGCTTGTCCTTGGAGCGGACGGCGATCTTGGCGCGCGAACCCGGATCACGGGACGCAGCCATGACTTCGATCAGGCCTTCAGCGATTTCCGGCACTTCGATACGGAACAGCTCGATCAGCATTTCCGGCGCAGTACGCGACAGGATCAGCTGCGGGCCGCGGTTCTCGGTGCGGATTTCCTTGAGCAGCGCACGCAGACGCACGCCAACACGGAAGGTTTCGCGAGAAATGATGTCTTCACGGGCCAGCAACGCTTCAGCGTTGTTACCCAGATCGACGATCACGTTGTCGCGGGTGACTTTTTTCACGGTGCCGGAGATGATTTCTCCCAGGCGCTCGCGATAAGCGTCGACCACTTGAGCGCGCTCGGCTTCACGCACTTTCTGCACGATGACTTGCTTGGCAGTCTGTGCAGCAATGCGGCCGAACTCGATGGATTCGATCTTTTCTTCGACGACGTCGCCAACGTTGGCACCCGGATGCGTCAGCGCAACCTTGCTCGGCCAGGTTTCGATGGCCGGATCGTCGAGATCATTCTCTTCGACAACCGTCCAGCGACGGAAAGTTTCGTAAGAACCGGTGTGGCGGTTAATTTCCACACGCAGGTCTACTTCGTCTTCAAAACGCTTTTTGGTAGCAGTGGCCAGAGCCAGCTCCAACGCTTCAAAAATTACGCTTGCCGGTACGCCCTTTTCATTGGATACCGACTCAACAACCAGCAGTACTTCTTTGCTCATCGTACGCCTCGCCTTTCGCAAGCCATTGGATCCGCGGGATCCGCGTCTCAGTCAAAACTGGGAATAATGTTGGCCTTGTCGATCATATCGATCGGCAACAGGAACTCATGGTCTTCAACCTGCACCACGACATCCTGTTCTTCTACACCGCGCAGAAGGCCCTGAAAGTTGCGTCGACCTTCAAAAGGCGAGCGCAGCTTGATCTTCACTTGTTCACCGGCAAATTTTGCAAACTGCTCAAGAGTGAACAGTGGGCGCTCCATGCCAGGCGAGGAAACTTCAAGGGTGTATTCAACGGTGATTGGATCTTCAACATCCAGCACACCACTGATCTGACGGCTGACAATGGCGCAATCGTCCACCAGCACGCCACCCTCTTTATCGATATAAACGCGCAACATCGAGTGACGACCCTGAGCCGAAAACTCGATACCCCAGCATTCATAGCCCAGGGCCACGACCACCGGGGCCAGCAAGGCCTGCAACTCTTCTAGCTTGCTCGACACCTGAACCCCCTAGTGCATGATATGTGCATGCTTTGCAAAATAAAAAAATGGGCGAAACGCCCATCCTTGAAACGCCGTCGAACAGCGGCGTTGAAAGTGTCCAGCTAACAAAAAGCCCCTTAAAAGGGGCTCCTTAAACTGGTTGCGGGGGCCGGATTTGAACCGACGACCTTCGGGTTATGAGCCCGACGAGCTACCAGACTGCTCCACCCCGCGACAAAGCTGGGGCGGAAGTATACGACCGATCCCTTATAGGGTCAATGTAACCTTCCACCTGCAAGAAAGCCCGCAACAGCGGGCTCTCCTGACTAATTGGTACCGAGAAGGGGACTCGAACCCCTACACCCTATGGGCACAACCACCTCAAGGTTGCGTGTCTACCAATTCCACCACCTCGGCAAAACTACGTTTGAAACCCTTCTTACTTCTGCTCTTGAGCTGGAGGTACGTCAGTCGCTGGAGTAGCCGACTTTTGCTCTTGAAGCACCGGGACATCATCAGAAGCCGGTTGTTGTTGCTTAGGTACTTCCAACACTGCTGGATTTGGGAGACCTGCTTGAGTCAGCTGATGAGCCTTCTCTTTAGCAAAGTAACCTAACCCCAAGCTGGTTATGAAGAAACCGGCGGCAAGTATAGCAGTAAACTTACTAAGAAAGGTAGAGGAACCTTGGCTTCCGAACACAGTATTTGAAGCACCTGCTCCGAAAGACGCGCCAGCGTCCGCACCCTTACCCTGCTGCAGCAAAACCAGAGCAACTACGCCCAATGCACCCAGCAGATGAAAAACGACTACGACTGTTTCCAGCATTTTTTCAGTTTCCCGCGGCGCGACAGATCGCACCGAACTCATCTGCATTCAGGGAAGCTCCACCAATGAGCCCCCCATCGATATCCGGCATGCCGAACAGTTCGACCGCATTGGCCGCCTTCACGCTGCCGCCGTATAGAAGCCGCACACCTCGTGCGACTTCAGAATTCTCTGCCGCCAGCTGCTCGCGGATGGCTTTATGCACATCCTGCGCCTGCTGCGGCGTTGCAGTCAGCCCGGTGCCAATGGCCCAGACTGGCTCGTAAGCAATGACTGCCTTGGCAAAAGCACCAACACCCAGCTCCTCGATGATGCTGCCAAGCTGACGCCCGACAACTTCAAGAGTTTTCCCGGCTTCGCGCTGCTCGAGGGTTTCCCCTACGCACAACACCGGAATCAAGCCACATGCCTGTGCCGCTGCGAACTTGCGATTCAGCATTCCGTCTCGCTCGCCCATTATCTGGCGGCGTTCGGAGTGCCCGACAAGCACCAGGGAACAACCTGCATCCACCAACTGACTCGGCGCTATTTCACCGGTCAATGCACCTTGCATGGATTCCACCGCAGAATTCTGCGCACCGACCGAAATCGATTTACCTTTCAAACCATCAATCACTTGATTGATATGCAAGCAAGGCGGGAATACCGCGACATCAACACCGCTTGGCAAGGCCAGATGACGAAGGCCGTTGATCAGCTCAGCGACGCTGGCGCGGGTACCGTGCATCTTCCAGTTACCAGCTACCATAGGGCGACGCATGCTGTACCTCGTCGGTCAAAGTGGGCGCAGATGTTACCCAACACAATCATGGCTTGCAAGCCGTATCAGGCAGAAACTTCAGTTACCAGTTTTGCCAGTTCTTCGGCATAGCTGCGAACCTGAGTTTCGTCCTCGCCTTCGACCATGACGCGCACCAGAGGCTCTGTCCCGGACTTGCGCAAAAGCACGCGCCCACGACCCGCCATTGCCTGGGTGACACGGGCACTCGCTTCCTTGACAGCCGGATGCTCCAGCGGACTTTCGCCACCGCCAAATCGCACGTTGATCAGAACCTGAGGGCACTTGCGCAGCGCCTGACGGGATTGCGCAAGGCCTTCATTACGGGTTTTCAGCGCCATCAACACTTGCAAGGCGGCGATGATCGCGTCACCGGTCGTGGTGTGGTTGAAGCAAACAATATGCCCCGAGTTCTCACCACCCACCAGCCAGTTACGCTCCAGCAACTCGGCGATGACATAGCGGTCGCCGACATTCGCACGAATGAACGGGATCGACAGATCCGCCAGCGCCAGCTCAAGACCAAGGTTACTCATCAGCGTGCCGACGACCCCCCCTTGCAGCTTGCCTCGCTCATGCAGGTCACGGGCAATGATGAACAACAGTTCGTCACCATCAACAATGGCGCCGGTGTGGTCAACCATCAGCACCCGATCACCATCGCCGTCGAAAGCAATACCCAGATCGGCGTGCTCAGCCAGCACCGCAGCCTGCAGCTGATCCATATGGGTCGAGCCGCAATTATCATTGATGTTCAGGCCATTGGGCTGGGCCGACAGCACGACAACTTCTGCGCCCAACTCACGGAAAACGCTCGGCGCCACCTTATAGGTCGCACCGTGCGCGCAATCGATAACGACCTTGAGGCCATTAAAATTGGTACCGGTTGGGACGCTACTCTTACAAAACTCAATGTAGCGACCGGAGGCGTCGTTGATACGCGACACTTTGCCGATCTTGCTCGACTCCACCACCGTCATCGGCGCATCCAGCAATTCCTCGATCATCAACTCCAGCTCATCTGGGAGCTTGGTGCCCTTCCCGGAGAAGAATTTGATGCCGTTATCATCATGCGGGTTGTGCGACGCACTGATGACGATGCCGGCTTCGGCTTGAAACGTGCGCGACAAATAGGCAATGGCCGGTGTCGGCATCGGGCCAAGCAACATCACGTCTGCGCCTGCAGACGTGAGGCCGGCCTCAAGCGCCGATTCGAACATATAGCCAGAAATACGCGTGTCTTTGCCGACGAGGACTTTGCAGGCGCCCATCTTGCGGAACGCCATACCGGCGGCCCAGCCGAGCTTCAGCATGAAGTCAGGAGTAATCGGGTATACGCCGACACGACCGCGAATGCCGTCGGTACCAAAATATTTTTTGCTCATAAGTGCTCCATCATTCTTATTCAGCTGATTCCACGGCCGCGATCATCCGCACCACGTCTACTGTTTCTGCCACATCATGGACGCGCAATATACGCGCACCCTTGACAGATGCCAGTGCCGCCAAAGCCAGACCACCATGCAAGCGCTCACCCACCGGGCGATTCAACGCATGGCCGATCATGCTTTTTCGGGAGACGCCCACCAGTAGAGGCCGACCCAGCGCGTGCAAGGCTTCCATATGCTTGAACAAGCTTAGATTGTGCTGCAGGGTTTTGGCGAAGCCGAAGCCAGGGTCAAGGATGATGCGCTCGGCAGGAATTCCCGCCTGCGCGCATTTAGTCATGCGCTCGGCAAGAAACTCTGCCACTTCCCGGGTGACATCCTGATATTGCGGGTCGTCCTGCATATCGCCGGGCTCTCCCAGCATGTGCATAAGACAGACCGGCAAACCTGTCGCCGCCGCCGCATCCAGCGCACCATCGCGCTGAAGCGATCGGACATCGTTGATCAACCCGGCACCCAGCCTTGCGGTTTCGCGCATGACGGCTGGCGTCGAAGTATCGACAGAGATGATTACATCCAGCTCGCGATTGATCAGCTCAACGATTGGCGCCACGCGCTCGAGTTCTTCGAGCGGCGATACCGCACGCGCACCAGGCCGAGTGGACTCGCCACCGACATCAATCAGCGTCGCCCCGGCTGCCACCATCGCTTGCGCATGGCGCAAGGCTGCATTGAGCTGGCTGTATCGGCCGCCATCGGAGAAGGAATCGGGGGTTACATTGAGAATGCCCATAACATGCGTATGGGCCAAATCAAGAACCCGGTTGCCGCAAGGCAACCGGGTCAGGGACTGAACAGAAGTCATTTCAAACCTTAAACGTCAGCAGCCGGACCGCCAATCGGTGTTTCCGGACGCTCGTCACGAACTACCGGAGGTGGCGGCGTACCCGTACCACCCGACCAGTCACGCGGCTCGCGAGGCGTGCGACCTGCCATGATGTCGTCGATCTGCTCAGCATCAATCGTTTCGTATTTCATCAGCGCATCAGCCATCGCATCGAGCTTGTCACGGTTATCCGTGAGGATCTGCTTGGCCGTGCCATAGCACTGATCAATGATGCTGCGCACTTCAGAGTCGATCAGCTTGGCTGTCTCGCCAGAGAAGCTGGCTGCCTGACCGCCACCGCCGCGACCGAGGAATACTTCACCCTCTTCTTCGGCATACATCAACGGACCGAGTTTTTCCGACAGACCCCACTTGGTCACCATGTTCCGCGCAATCTGGCTGGCACGCATGATGTCGTTGGAGGCGCCGGTAGTCACGCCATCAAAGCCGAGCGTCATCTCTTCAGCAATACGGCCGCCATACAGCGAGCAGATCTGGCTGATCAGCGCACGCTTGGACAGGCTGTAACGATCTTCTTCCGGCAGGAACATCGTCACACCCAGCGCACGACCGCGCGGAATGATCGACACTTTGTAAACCGGATCATGCTCAGGCACGACGCGACCAACGATGGCGTGGCCAGCTTCATGATAAGCAGTGTTCTGTTTTTCTTTCTCGGACATCACCATGGATTTGCGCTCAGCGCCCATCATGATTTTGTCTTTCGCCAGTTCAAACTCTTTCATCTCGACGATGCGCTTGCCGCTGCGGGCAGCGAACAACGACGCTTCGTTGACCAGGTTGGCCAGGTCAGCACCCGAAAAACCCGGAGTACCACGTGCGATAACGGCAGGTGCAACGTCGTCACCCATTGGCACTTTGCGCATGTGAACTTTGAGGATCTGCTCACGACCACGGATATCCGGCAGACCAACCACAACTTGACGGTCGAAACGGCCCGGACGCAACAGAGCGGGGTCGAGAACGTCAGGACGGTTGGTTGCAGCGATAACAATGATGCCGTCGTTCATTTCGAAGCCGTCCATCTCAACCAGCAATTGGTTGAGAGTCTGCTCACGCTCGTCGTGACCACCGCCCATGCCGGCGCCACGGTGGCGACCGACGGCGTCGATTTCGTCGATGAAGATGATGCAAGGCGCGTGTTTCTTCGCCTGCTCGAACATGTCGCGAACACGGCTGGCACCAACACCAACGAACATCTCGACGAAGTCAGAACCGGAAATGGTGAAGAAAGGCACTTTGGCTTCGCCAGCGATAGCCTTGGCCAGCAAGGTCTTACCGGTACCCGGAGGACCCACCATCAGCACACCGCGAGGAATGCGGCCGCCCAGACGCTGGAACTTGCCCGGATCACGCAGGAACTCGACGAGCTCGCCGACTTCTTCTTTGGCTTCGTCGCAACCAGCAACGTCAGCCAAAGTGGTCTTGACCTGATCTTCGGAGAGCAGGCGCGCCTTGCTCTTGCCAAAGCTCATTGGTCCGCCCTTGCCACCCGCACCGCCCTGCATCTGGCGCATGAAGAACATGAACACCGCGATGATCACCAGGATCGGGAAGCTGGCCACCAGAAGCTGGGTCCAGATGCTTTGCTGCTCAGGCTGCTTGCCTTCAACCACAACGTGGTTGTCGACCAGATCGCCGATCAGGCCATTGTCCTGAATTGCCGGACGAATGGTCTTGAAGCTGTCGCCATCGTTACGCTTACCGGTAATCACATAACCATCAACGGCTACGCGCTCGACCTTGCCATCCTTGACCTGCTGGATGAAGTCGGAATAGTTGAGGGTCTGCGGCTCGTTAGGGCTGGAGAAGTTGTTCATCACCGTCACCAGGACAGCTGCGATGATCAACCACAGGATCAGATTCTTTGCCATATCGTTCAATTAACTACCCTCTGAAGCAAGCTCCGCTACTGGCGCGCGCTTCGCATGATATTCACCGGCCTAACTTACTACATTACCTACGACTCTGGCAGGCGCCGTCTGTAACCCTTTGTGAAACACTTTCTACACAATATTCGCTAAAACGCTCAGGGCAAAATACGAAAAACCTATCACCCCGCACAAAAACCTCGATTTACTCGCTACGCCCGCGATAACCCCAAGCCAGCATATATTGCTCGCGGGAGCTGCCGCGAGAAGAGTCCGGCTTGATCATCTGGATCTTGTCGAACTTCTTGCGAGCGTCCTTCAGGTAAACATCAAAGCCTTCGCCCTGAAAGATCTTGATGACGAAATTACCGCCCGGCTTGAGGATCCGCTCCGCCAGATCGAGCGCCAGTTCGCACAGGAACATGGCTTTGGGCATATCCACTTCAGGCGTACCACTCATATTGGGGGCCATATCGGAAATCACAAGGTCTACCTGCGAATTACCGACGGCTTCCAGGATCTGCGCGAGCACTGCATCTTCGGTGAAGTCGCCCTGGATGAAAGTCACGTCAGGGATGCTGTCCATTTCCAGGATGTCCGAAGCGATCAAACGACCCTGACCACCGATCAATCGGCTGGTGACCTGCGACCAGCCACCCGGGGCTGCGCCCAGGTCGACGACGCTCATGCCAGGGCGGATCAGCTTGTATTTCTCCTGGACTTCCAGAAGCTTGTAACTCGCACGCGAGCGGTAGCCATCCTTCTGCGCTTGCTTCACATAGGGATCGTTGACATGTCGTTTCAGCCAACCAAGGCTTGTCTTGGAACGCGCCATTGGGCACCTCGATGATTAGGGTCGTGATTAATTGGGCGGATCCACGAACCCTCGGGTAAAATGGCCGCCATTTTACAGAATCCAGACGAAAGGGTCAGATTATGCCGCTCACTCCAGAGCAGAAAAAACAGTACAAATCCATTGGTCATCACCTGAAACCGGTGTTGACGGTGGCTGACAACGGTTTGACTGAAGGTGTTTTAGCCGAACTTGAGCGCGCGTTGGCGGATCACGAGCTGATCAAAATCAAGCTCAACATCCTCGATCGCGAGTCGCGCCTGGCGCACATTGCAGAGTTGTGCAAAGTCGGCAAAGCGGATCTGGTACAGGTCATCGGCAAGATGGCACTGGTTTACCGCAGAAACTTCAGCGCCAACAAGCAGCTGTCGAACATTCATCGCTTCAAGTGATGACAAGGGTCAAGGGTGTGCTTCGCGCACCCTGCCACTCCATCCCGGCACGGGCTGCAACACCAGCACCAACCCCGAAAAGCCCAGAATCAGAAAGCTGAACACCTGCCAGCGCTGCGCATCCGGCCAGCCGACACGCACTGCGACAAACATCGCGCACGCATACAACGCCATCAGCAGCACCTGCCCACGAAAATCCCGCCATAGACTGGCAAGGCCCTCGGCCTGTACCAGCACCAAAGCCTGAAAAATAACGCACGCGGCGGCAAACCCCACCACCAGCACTTCAAATGCACTGGCGACTTCATCGATCAGCAGTGGCGCCAGGCCGATTTTGCCCAACGCCGGCTGCAAACCGAGATGAATCAGCCATAGGCCACCGACCCAAAGCATCTGGGTCAGCTGCCAAAGCATGGCGCCCGCATGCAGCGGGCGCCCTTTTTCAGATGTGACGGACTTCGACAATCTCATACTCGATCACGCCACCAGGCGTTTTCACGGCGACCACATCGCCCTCTTCCTTGCCGATCAAGGCACGGGCCAAAGGCGAGCCGACGGAAATCTTGCCGAGTTTGAAGTCAGCCTCATCCTCACCCACGATGTGGTAAGTGACGCTTTCATCAGTCTCGACGTTGGCGATTTCGACGGTGGTACCGAAGATCACTTTGCCGGTATGCGGAATCGAGGTGACATCAATGATGACCTGATTCTGAATCCGGCCTTCGATGTCACGAATCCGCGCCTCGACCATGCCTTGCTGTTCGCGGGCGGCATGATATTCAGCGTTTTCTTTCAAGTCACCCAACTCGCGGGCCGTACCGATGTCCTGGCTGAGCTTCGGACGGACGACCTTGGTCAAGTGAGTGTGTTCTTCTTCCAGGGCGCGAGCGCCCTGAACAGTCATTGGGTACTTGGTTATGCTCATGCCTTCAATCCTGCGTGTAGATCCTGCAAGCGGCGCACGGTCTTTTCCGGACCGAACTTCAGCGCTTCACAGATAGCTTCGCCAGCAGCAATGGTGGTGGTGCAGTAAATCTTGTGCTGCAAGGCATTACGACGAATGGAGTACGAATCAGCGATCGACTGACGACCCTCGGTGGTATTGATGATCAAGGTGACTTCGTCATTCTTGATCATGTCGACCACGTGCGGACGACCCTCGGTCACCTTGTTCACACGGCGCACTTTCAGGCCTGCGGCTTCGATCAGCTTGGCAGTGCCGGCAGTCGCAACCACTTCGAAACCCAAGTTGATCAGATCACGGGCCACGCCTGCAACCAGCGGCTTGTCGTCGTCGCGCACGCTGATGAACGCAGTACCGCCGGTCGGCAGGACTTCGCTCGCGCCCATCTGGGCTTTGGCGAATGCTTCACCGAAGGTGTCGCCGACGCCCATCACTTCACCGGTCGACTTCATCTCTGGGCCGAGGATCGGGTCAACGCCAGGGAATTTGGCGAACGGGAAGACCGCCTCTTTCACGCTGTAGAAGTTCGGAATGATTTCTTTGGTGAAGCCGATTTCCTTCAGGGTCTTACCGGCCATCACGCGGGCAGCGATCATCGCCAGGGAAACACCGATGCACTTCGATACGAACGGTACGGTACGCGAGGCGCGCGGGTTGACTTCGATGACGTAGATGTCTTCGCCTTGCAGCGCCAACTGCACGTTCATCAGGCCGACAACGCCCAGTTCCAGGGCCATTTTCTTGACCTGTTCGCGCATCTCGTCCTGGATGTGCGCCGGCAGCGAGTACGGCGGCAGCGAGCACGCGGAGTCACCGGAGTGAACGCCCGCCTGTTCGATGTGCTGCATGATCGCGCCGATCACCACGTCTTTGCCGTCGCAAACCGCATCCACGTCCATTTCGATGGCGCAGTTGAGGAAGTGGTCAAGCAGCACCGGGCTGTCGTTGGACACTTGCACCGCGTCACGCAGGTAACGCTTGAGCTCGTCTTCTTTGTAAACGATTTCCATCGCACGGCCGCCCAGTACATAGGACGGACGCACCACCAGCGGATAACCGATTTTCGCGGCAGCACGAACAGCTTCGTCTTCGCTGCGCACGGTGGCGTTTGGCGGCTGACGCAGGTTCAGACGCTCAACCATTTGCTGGAAGCGCTCACGGTCTTCAGCGCGGTCGATGGCGTCAGGGCTGGTGCCGATGATTGGCACGCCTGCGGCTTCCAGAGCGCGAGCCAGTTTCAGCGGAGTCTGGCCGCCGTACTGGACGATCACGCCTTTCGGCTTCTCGACGCGGCAGATTTCCAGTACGTCTTCCAGGGTTACCGGCTCAAAGTACAGACGGTCGGAAGTGTCGTAGTCGGTGGAAACGGTTTCCGGGTTGCAGTTGACCATGATGGTTTCGTAGCCGTCTTCGCGCAGAGCGAGAGCAGCGTGAACGCAGCAGTAGTCGAACTCGATACCCTGGCCGATACGGTTCGGACCGCCACCCAGAATCATGATCTTGTCGCGACCCGACGGCGCGGCTTCGCACTCTTCCTCGTAAGTCGAGTAGAGGTAGGCGGTGTCAGTGGCGAACTCGGCGGCGCAGGTGTCAACGCGCTTGTAAACCGGGAACACTTCCAGCTTCTGGCGGTGGGTGCGAAGGTTCTTCTCGGTCACGCCCAGCAGCTTGGCCAGACGCTGATCGGAGAAGCCTTTACGCTTGAGCTTGAACATCAGATCGCGGTCGATAGCGGACAGACCCAGGGTCTTGACCTTCTCTTCTTCCTTGATCAGATCTTCGATCTGCACCAGGAACCACGGGTCGATCATGTTCATGCCGAAGATGTCTTCGACCGACAGGCCAGCGCGGAAAGCGTCCGCCACGTACCAGATACGCTCGGCGCCCGGCACGGTCAGTTCGCGCTTGAGCACGCTCATGCTTTCCGGGTTGCTCAGGTCGAGTTTCTCGTCCAGACCGCAAACGCCCACTTCCAGACCGCGCAGGGCTTTCTGCAGGGATTCCTGGAAGGTACGGCCGATGGCCATGACTTCGCCAACCGACTTCATTTGAGTGGTCAGGCGTGCGTCAGCCTTGGCGAATTTCTCGAAGGCGAAACGTGGCAGCTTGGTCACGACGTAGTCGATCGACGGCTCGAAAGACGCCGGGGTCTTGCCGCCAGTGATGTCGTTCGACAGTTCGTCGAGGGTGTAACCCACAGCCAGCTTGGCCGCGACTTTGGCGATCGGGAAACCGGTGGCTTTCGAAGCCAGGGCCGAGGAACGCGATACACGCGGGTTCATTTCGATCACGACCATGCGGCCAGTGTTCGGGCAGATACCGAATTGAACGTTGGAACCGCCAGTCTCGACGCCGATCTCGCGCAGTACCGCCAGCGAGGCGTTACGCAGGATCTGGTATTCCTTGTCGGTCAGGGTCTGTGCTGGAGCCACGGTGATCGAGTCACCGGTGTGCACGCCCATCGGGTCAAAGTTTTCGATCGAGCAGACGATGATGCAGTTGTCCTTTTTGTCGCGGACAACTTCCATTTCATATTCTTTCCAGCCGATCAGCGATTCGTCGATCAGCAGCTCTTTGGTCGGCGACAGATCCAGACCACGGGCGCAGATTTCTTCGAACTCTTCACGGTTGTAAGCGATACCGCCACCGGTGCCGCCCATGGTGAAGGACGGACGAATGATGCACGGGAAGCCCAGGGTTTCGAGGACCGCGTTGGCTTCTTCCATGCTGTGGGCGATACCGGAGCGCGGGCACGCCAGGCCGATGGATTTCATCGCCTTGTCGAAACGCGAACGGTCTTCAGCCTTGTCGATGGTGTCGGCGTTAGCGCCGATCATTTCTACGCCGAACTTCTCCAGAACGCCTTCGCGCTCCAGGTCCAGGGCGCAGTTCAGAGCAGTCTGGCCGCCCATGGTTGGCAGCACCGCGTCCGGACGTTCTTTTTCGATGATCTTGGCAACGGTCTGCCACTTGATCGGCTCGATGTAGGTGGCGTCGGCCATGTCCGGATCGGTCATGATGGTGGCCGGGTTGGAGTTCACCAGGATGACGCGGTAACCCTCTTCGCGCAGGGCTTTGCAGGCCTGGGCGCCGGAGTAGTCGAATTCGCAGGCCTGGCCGATAACGATCGGGCCAGCGCCGAGAATCAGGATGCTTTTAATGTCTGTACGTTTTGGCATGGGTTTGTCACTCAAATCCGCAGGTCAGTCGGCAAGCCGTCTTGATCGATTTCTGAAGTCCCGAGGGGGCCACCGGTGTCGGGGCCGCCCTCGAGGGGCTTCTCTCTACAGTCTCAAGGCGAACGCTTAGCGTCGCTTGGCCATCTCGTTGATGAAGCGGTCGAACAGTGGCGCGACGTCGTTCGGGCCCGGGCTCGCTTCAGGGTGGCCCTGGAAGCTGAACGCGCTCTTGTCGGTGCGCTCGATGCCTTGCAGGGTGCCGTCGAACAGCGATTTGTGGATCGCACGCACGTTGGCTGGCAGGGTTTCTTCGTCTACCGCGAAACCGTGGTTCTGGCTGGTGATCATCACAACGCCAGTGTCCAGATCCTGCACCGGGTGGTTGGCACCGTGGTGGCCGTGGCCCATTTTCAGGGTCTTGGCGCCGGAGGCCAGTGCCAGCAGTTGGTGACCGAGGCAGATGCCGAACACCGGAATTTCGGTTTCCAGTACTTCCTTGATCGCCTTGATCGCGTAGTCGCATGGCTCCGGGTCACCAGGGCCGTTGGACAGGAACACGCCATCCGGTTTCAGCGCCAGCACGTCGGCCGCTGGAGTCTGAGCCGGCACCACGGTGACGCGGCAGCCGCGCTCGACCAGCATGCGCAGGATGTTGACCTTGACGCCGTAGTCGTAGGCAACCACGTGGTATGGCAGTTCGGAAGCGTCGATGGTCGCGTGGCTGTCGGTCTTCAGATCCCAGACAGTCGAGCGCCATTCGTATTGCTTCTTGGTGCTGACGACTTTCGCCAGATCCATGCCCTTCAGGCCCGGGAAGCCTTGCGCAGCGGCGATGGCCGCTTCTTCGGAAATGTTGTCGCCGGCCATGATGCAGCCGTTCTGAGCGCCTTTTTCACGCAGGATGCGGGTCAGGCGACGGGTGTCGATACCGGCGATGGCCACAACGTTGTTGGCTTTCAGGTAGTCGGACAGGGACATCGTGTTACGCCAGTTGCTCGCTACCAGCGGCAGATCACGAATGACCAGGCCGGCGGACCAGACACGATCGGACTCGGCATCTTCCGGCGTAGTGCCGGTGTTGCCGATGTGCGGGTAGGTCAGGGTCACGATCTGTTGGGCGTAGGAAGGATCGGTAAGGATTTCCTGATAGCCGGTCATTGCGGTGTTGAACACCACCTCACCAACGGTTTGACCGTCGGCACCAATGGCTTCGCCGCGAAAAATGCTGCCATCAGCAAGGGCAAGTATGGCTGGCTTAGTCAAGAAGACCTCCCGTAAATAACGCATGAAAGGGCGATCGCAGGTTGTAAAAAAGCGGAGTGACGTATGGACACGTCACCCCGCTTCTTCACTGAATTATTCTGCGCGCTTTTAGTGGACACACTAAAGCTGTAGCTTACAGAAAAAGGCTTTTTTGGTCTACCGCTGAAGTGCCTTATAGGGCGGAGAATGCGACAGGACGTCACCAAGCGAAGAAAAACCAGCGCAAACAGGGCGTTTGCGCCGGATTCGGCATTGAATCAACGCAGGTCGAGCACGTCTTGCATGTCGTACAGCCCTGGCTCACGACCGTCCAGCCACAGTGCAGCGCGCACCGCACCCTTGGCGAACGTCATGCGACTCGACGCCTTGTGCGTGATCTCCAGACGCTCACCTTCGCAGGCAAACAGCACGGTGTGATCACCCACCACATCACCACCGCGCACAGTGGCAAAACCGATCGTTTCGCGCTCGCGAGCGCCGGTGTGACCTTCGCGACCGTACACCGCAACTTTCTGCAGATCACGATCCAGCGCACTGGCAATCACTTCACCCATGCGCAACGCCGTACCCGACGGCGCATCGATCTTGTGACGGTGATGGGCTTCGATGATCTCGATGTCGGCCTCGTCACCCAGCACCCGCGCTGCCATGTCGAGCAACTTCAGCGACAGATTGACGCCGACGCTGAAGTTGGCCGCGAAGACGATCGGAATATCCTTGCCCGCCTCTACCAGCAACTGCTTCTGCGCAGCGTCCAGCCCGGTAGTGCCGATGACCATGGCCTTGCCTGCCTTGCGGCAGAACGCCAGGTTTTTCAGCATCACTTCGGGCAGGGTGAAGTCGATCAAGACGTCGAACTCTTCAGCCACCGCCTCGATATGCCCGGACAACGGCACGCCGATACGACCCAACGAAGCAAGCTCGCCGGCATCGACGCCGATCAGCGTGCTGCCAGGACGAACCACGGCAGCGGTCAACCCGGTCAGCGGCGCGCGCTGCTGCACGGCCTCGACCAGAATTTTACCCATGCGCCCAGCAGCGCCCATCACAGCTATACGTCGCATGCCGACTCCTTACAGATCGCCGAAGAAACGCTTCACACCGTCGAACCAACCGGTGGTTTTCGGCGAGTGGCTGTTGTCGTCCGCCAGCGAGCTGCGGAATTCTTCCAGCAATTCGCGCTGACGACGGTTCAGGTTGACCGGGGTCTCGACCGCGACGCGGCACATCAAGTCGCCCGCACCACCGCCACGCACCGGCGCCACACCTTTGCCGCGGACGCGGAATTGCTTGCCGGTCTGGGTGCCTTCAGGGATTTTCAGTTTGACGCGACCATCTAGTGTCGGAATTTCCAGTTCGCCACCCAGTGCTGCGTCGACGAAGCTGATCGGCACCTCGCAGAACAGATGCTTGCCATCGCGCTGGAAGATGTCGTGCTCGCGCACATTGATGACCACATACAGGTCGCCCGTCGGGCCACCTTGCGTACCCGCCTCGCCTTCGCCGGACAGACGAATGCGGTCGCCGGTATCAACGCCAGCCGGCACTTTGACCGACAGGGTTTTGTACTCTTCAACGCGTCCGTCACCGTGGCAGGAATCGCACGGATCGGAAATGATCTTGCCTTGGCCATGGCAACGCGGGCAGGTTTGCTGCACGGAGAAGAAGCCTTGCTGCATACGCACCTGGCCGATGCCGCCGCACGTCGGGCACGTCGAAGGCGAGGAGCCTTTCTTGGCACCCGAACCGTCGCACGGCTTGCAATTGACCAGTGTCGGAACGCGGATATTCACCGAGGTGCCGCGCACCGCTTCTTCCAGATTCAGTTCCAGGGTGTAGCGCAAATCGCTGCCACGCTGAGCGCCGCCACGGGAACCGCCGCGCCCGCCACCGAAGAAGTCACTGAAGACATCACCAAAGATGTCAGAGAAGTTCTGACCGCCAAAACCGGCACCGCCGCCACCCATGCTCGGGTCGACACCGGCATGACCGTACTGGTCGTAAGCTGCACGTTTGCTGGAATCGGACAGCACTTCGTAGGCCTCGTTGGCCTCTTTGAACAGTTCTTCCGACGCTTTGTCATCGGGATTACGGTCCGGGTGATGCTTCATCGCCAGACGGCGATAGGCCTTCTTCAGGTCTGCATCGCTTGAGCCACGCTCAACACCCAACACTTCGTAATAGTCACGCTTTGCCATAAGTCTTCCGCACTCTTGAGGACGTTCGGCAAACCCCTCCTGAGGATGGCCAAACTCGTTGAGCCCCAATACAGGCCCGGACCCAACTCACGTCAATTCAACGATCCTGGTCTTTGTTTCTTGCGGTACTTTCGGCGTGAAAAGCAGGAGCATCTTCAGCCATACCGCCAACATCCGAACGTTGTCGCATGCTGTAAAAATTCGCGTATTCCAGATACGCCAACGCGGGAGCTAGCTCCCGCGCGGCGACATCCTACCAGTCACTGCCCGAAGGCAGTCAACCGGCCGACCAACAACTTACTTCTGGTCTTTGACTTCTTCGAACTCTGCATCGACAACGTCGTCAGCCTTCTCAGCCGATTCGCCTTGCGGGGCTGCGCCATCAGCTGGCTGAGCCTGTTCGGCATACATCTTCTGAGCAACCGGAGCGGAGACTTTCGAGAGCTCTTCAACCTTCGCTTCGATAGCAGCCTTGTCGTCGCCTTTGACAGCGGCTTCAAGAGCGACCACAGCAGCTTCGATCGCAGTCTTCTCTTCAGCGGTGACCTTGTCGCCCGCGTCGGAAATCATTTTGCGAGTCGAGTGAACCAGTGCGTCGCCCTGGTTACGGGCAGCAGCCAGCTCTTCGAACTTGCGATCTTCCTCAGCGTTGGCTTCGGCGTCACGCACCATGCGCTCGATTTCTTCGTCGGACAGACCGGAGTTGGCCTTGATCACGATCGACTGAGTCTTGCCGGTGGCCTTGTCTTTCGCACCAACGTGCAGAATGCCGTTAGCGTCGATGTCGAAGGTCACTTCGATCTGCGGCACGCCACGTGGAGCAGGTGGAATGTCGGCCAGGTCGAACTTGCCCAGGGACTTGTTCTGAGTGGCTTGCTTACGCTCACCCTGCAGCACGTGAATGGTCACAGCGCCCTGGTTGTCGTCGGCAGTCGAGAACACTTGCGATTTCTTGGTAGGAATCGTGGTGTTTTTCTCGATCAGCGCGGTCATCACGCCACCCATGGTTTCGATACCCAGGGTCAGCGGGCTGACGTCGAGCAGCAGAACGTCTTTCACGTCACCGGCCAGAACAGCACCCTGAATCGCGGCACCCATGGCAACAGCTTCGTCCGGGTTAACGTCTTTACGAGCTTCTTTACCGAAGAAATCAGTAACCAGCTTCTGCACCAGCGGCATACGGGTCTGACCACCGACGAGGATCACGTCGTTGATCGCGCCAACGTCCAGACCAGCGTCTTTCATGGCGATGCGGCAAGGTTCGATAGTGCGCTGAACCAGGTCTTCAACCAGTGCTTCCAGCTTGGCGCGCGAGATCTTCACGTTCAAGTGCTTAGGACCGGTCGCGTCTGCAGTGATGTACGGCAGGTTGACGTCGGTCGACTGAGCGGAAGACAGCTCGATCTTGGCTTTTTCAGCGGCTTCTTTCAGGCGCTGCATGGCCAGCGGATCACCTTTGAGGTTCATGCCGCTTTCTTTCTTGAATTCGTCGACGAGGTAGTCGATCAGACGAATGTCGAAGTCTTCACCGCCGAGGAACGTGTCACCGTTGGTAGCCAGTACTTCGAACTGGTGCTCGCCATCAACTTCAGCGATCTCGATCACGGAAACGTCGAAAGTACCGCCACCCAGGTCATAAACGATCACGGTGTGATCGCCCTTGGCCTTGTCCATACCGTAAGCCAGAGCGGCTGCGGTTGGTTCGTTGATGATACGTTTTACGTCCAGACCGGCGATGCGGCCGGCATCTTTGGTCGCCTGACGCTGGCTGTCGTTGAAGTAGGCCGGAACGGTGATCACCGCTTCGGTCACTGGCTCGCCGAGGTAGTCTTCGGCGGTCTTCTTCATTTTCTTCAGAATTTCAGCCGAGATTTGTGGCGGCGCCATTTTCTGGCCGTTCACTTCAACCCAAGCGTCGTTGTTGTCAGCCTTGACGATCTTGTAAGGGACCATCTGGATGTCTTTCTGCACAACTTCTTCGTCGAAACGACGACCGATCAGACGCTTAACGGCGTACAGAGTGTTGTGCGGGTTGGTCACAGCCTGACGCTTGGCCGACTGACCTACCAGGATTTCGCCATCGTTGGCGTAAGCGATGATCGACGGCGTGGTACGCGCGCCTTCAGCGTTTTCAATAACTTTTGCTTTGCCGTTTTCCAGCACGGAGACGCAGGAGTTGGTAGTCCCCAGGTCGATACCGATAATTTTGCCCATGTTAACTCTCCCGAAACTTTGGATTTTTTTGCCGCAGCAGTGGTGGCTGACTGCGGTAATACTTAAACGCTTGACTTCTAAATGGGGGCCTTCCGGCTAATTTCAAGCCTTCTCATCAATCGAAGGCGAAATTGGCGCAGGCGCCTTACTGACCACAACCATGGCCGGACGCAGCAGGCGACCGTTGAGCTGGTAGCCCTTCTGAAACACCTTCAGAACGCTGTTCGGTTCTACGTCGGCGCTTTCTTGCATGGCCATCGCCTGATGCTGAACGGCGTTGAACGGTTCGCCATGCGGATCGATCGCTTCCAGCTGATAACGCTTGAGGGTGTCGTGGAACATTTTCAGCGTCAGCTCGATACCTTCGCGCATCGGGCGGATACTTTCGTCGTCCGGATTCGACAGCTCGAGGCCGCGCTCCAGGCTGTCGACGATCGGCAGCAGGTCGCCGGCAAATTTTTCGAGGGCAAACTTGTGCGCCTTCTCGACGTCCTGTTCGGCACGGCGGCGGACGTTCTGCAGATCGGCAGCTACGCGCAGAGATTGATCTTGCGCTGCGGCCAATTGCTCTTCGAGCACTTGCACACGGGTCGCCAGGTCATCACTCGAACCTTCCGGCGCCTGAGGGGCATCTGGGTTTTGCGTATCTACTGTCTGTTCGTCAGCCATAGAATTCTCCTTTCAATTACGTCCGCGAGCCTGACTCGCGCTTCTGCCCCGATATATGGGGCCGCAAAATCAGGCTTCAAGGGCCTTCAAACATTAACCCTACAAAAAAGTGTCGAATCGTCATTCCTCAATGCGCTAAGGAAATTTTTAGTTCAAGCAAATCGACCTAAGGGAGGGCATTGTCAGCGCGAAACAAAACACTGTATAAATAACCAGACCTTAAGCCTGGGAGCGGCCTTTATGCTGGTGCACCTGTCCGTACATAACTACGCCATCGTTGAACATCTCGATCTCGAACTCGATCGCGGGATGAGCGTGATCACAGGGGAAACCGGCGCCGGCAAGTCGATCATGCTCGACGCTCTGGGCCTGACGCTGGGTGATCGCGCCGACAGTGGCGTGGTTCGTCCCGGTGCCGACAAGGCCGATATCCTCGCGACCTTTGACCTGGTCGACATTCCCGAAGCCAGCGCCTGGCTGGCCGAGCGTGATCTGGAGACCGATGGCCCGTGCATTCTGCGTCGAGTCATCACCAGCGAAGGACGTTCGCGCGGCTATATCAATGGCACGCCCTGCCCGCTTGGCGATCTCAAGTCCCTTGGCGAATTGCTGATCGATATCCACAGCCAGCACGAACACCAGTCCCTGCTTAAAACCGATACCCATCGCCGCTTGCTCGACGAATATGCCGGCGCCACTGATCTGGCCCGTCAGGTGCAGCTGGCCGCTCAGCGCTGGCGCCAGACTCGCCAGGAACTGGAGCGACTCTCCAATTCCGGCGACGAGCAACGCGCCCGCCACCAATTGCTCAGTTATCAGCTCGAAGAACTGGAAAACCTCGGCCTCGGCGATAACGAGCTCGAGCAACTGGAGCAGGAACACAAAAACCTGACCAACGCCGAAACCCTGCTGGGCATCTGCCGGCAAGTGGTCGAGCAATGCAGTGAAAGTGATTCAGGCAATGTGCTAAACGCGCTGACGGCGAGCCTTAATCGCCTGTCGAGTGTGAATAACTCGGTGGGCGCACTGGGTGAAGCAAGCAGCCTGCTGACCAGTGCACAGATTCAGGTCGAAGAAGCGGTCGGCGAACTCAATCGCTTCCTCGACAACTTCGATGCCGACCCCGCGCGCCTGCAGTATCTGGAAGAACGTCTCGACGCGATCTATACCTTGGCGCGCAAACACCGGATTCAACCGACGGAAGTCGGAGAAATGCAGCAGAAGCTGCTGGATGAAATCGAAACCCTTAACGCCAATGACGAATCCATCGAGCGCTTGAGTGAAGAGCTGGCCTCCTACGCGCGCCACTATCAAGAGAAGGCACGGGAACTGAGCGATTTGCGTCATCAGGCTGCCGGCAGTCTAGCCAGCGCGGTTGAGCAGGAAATTCAGCGACTGGGCATGCCGGGCGGTCGATTCACCATCGAGTTAAAGGCCAACAGCAGCGATGAGTTGCTACCCAATGGCCTCGAACAGGTCGAATTGCTGGTCAGTGCCAACCCGGGCCAGCCGCTGAAGGCACTGGCGAAAGTCGCTTCCGGTGGTGAGCTGTCACGGATCAGCCTGGCTATTCAGGTGATCACCGCGCAGACGTCCCGCGTTCCAACGCTGGTATTCGACGAAGTGGACGTGGGCATTGGTGGCCCGACGGCCGAAATTGTTGGCCAACTGCTGCGGCGCCTCGGTGATCGTGGACAGGTACTGACCGTCACGCACTTGCCGCAAGTGGCAGCGCAGGGTCACCAGCATCTGTTTGTGCATAAAGTACGAGGGGAGGAAGCCACGCACACCGCCGTCTCCAAACTGAGCAAGAACGAACGTATAGAAGAAGTCGCGCGGATGCTCGGCGGCATCGATCTGACCAAGGAATCGTTGGCTCACGCGAAAAAAATGGTCGTTACCGCGAAAGTATAAGATTTTGAAACAATAGAAAGCACGAAGGCGACCCTTGGGTCGCCTTCGCTCGTTTCGCGAACCGGAATTCGCGCGACATGCTTACTTTTTCTTGCGGACGTACAGCACCAGGTTGTGATCAACCATCTCAAAGCCATGCTTCTCGACGATCGACTTCTGAAGTTTTTCGATTTCTTCGTCGAAGAACTCGATCACTTCACCGGTTTCCACGTTGACCATATGGTCGTGGTGGCCACCGTCAGCCAGTTCGAATACCGCGTGGCCACCGTCGAAGTTATGACGGACCACGAGGCCAGCCGCTTCGAACTGGGTCAGTACACGGTAAACCGTGGCCAGACCGACGTCCTCACCAGCTTCCATCAACGCCTTGTAGACGTCCTCGGCACTCATGTGACGCTGCTCGGTAGAGTCGAGCATTTGCAGGATCTTGACCCGTGGCAGGGTCACTTTGAGGCCGGCTTTGCGTAGTTCGCTATTTTCAACCATGGTCAGCTTTCTCGCGATGCTGCTTCGCAGCTTCTCTTAATGCGGGTATGATCGGCGTTTACGTTGTCCCAGCCAAGATAGTGGAAGTCGCCCACCGATGCAAAACACCAAGCTCTTGCTAACCAGTTTCACCTTTGTGGGACTGCTCGCACTCGCCGGTTGTTCATTCCCCGGGGTTTACAAAATCGACATCCAGCAGGGCAATGTCGTCACGCAGGACATGATAGACCAGTTACGCCCGGGAATGACCCGGCCGCAAGTACGGTTTATCATGGGTAACCCTCTGCTTGCCGACACGTTCCATGCCGATCGCTGGGATTATCTGTACAGCCTGCAACCGGGTGGCGGTGAACGCCAACAGGAACGCATTAGCGTTATTTTCAACTCAAACGACCAGCTTGTCAGCTTGTCCGGTGACTTTATGCCGGGCGTCAGCCGTGACGAAGCCATTCTCGGCAAGGACAGTGGCACGACAGTGACCGCTCCTGCTGAAAACGCCGAGAAGCCACAGCCGGAAAAACCGGCCAAGCCAGGTTCCTTGCTGGATCAGATCCAGAAGGACGTCGATGGTGTAGAAACCGTTCCGGTTCCAACACCAGAGCCGCTGGACACCTCGCCGCAATAATTTGCGACGCAATAAAAAACCCGGAAATTCCGGGTTTTTTATTGTCTGCGATTTGGGTTTACAGATTCCGAGCCTTGGCTTCGGCAGCCTTGGCCGCACGCAAGCGCCGAACTTCTTTAGGATCGGCGAGCAACGGACGGTAAATCTCGATACGATCCCCCGCCTCAATCACCCGCGCATCAGGATCAGCAACCACTTTGCCGAAGATTCCGAGCGGGCACTCCGCCAGATTCAGTTCAGGAAACTCGCTACCGATACCCGATGCAAGCACCGCTGCCCGAACCGTCATCCCCGGCGCCACGCTGACCGAGCGCAAAGCCTGACGATCCACAGCCGCGTAAACGACCTCTATCTCGATCACCGGCTCAACCATGCATTTGCTTGGCGCGCTGGCAGAACGCATCCACCAGCGTATTGGCGGCCTGATTGAACAGCGGGCCCAAGGTGGCGCGCACCAGCGGCCCGGCATAATCGAACGACAGATCGAGACTGATCTTGCAGGCCTTTTCGTTCAACACCTTGAAGACCCAAACACCATGCAACTGGTTGAAAGGGCCTTCTTCCAGATTCATTTCGATCGACTGCCCCGGCACCAGCGTATTGCGCGTGACGAAATGCTGGCTGAGCCCGCCCTTCGCCACCCCTACGCTGGCACGCATATGCTCAGGCGAGCTTTCCAGCACTTCAGCGGAGGAGCACCACGGCAGAAATTCTGGGTAACGCGCCACGTCGTTGACCAGGTCGTAGAGAAATTGCGCCGGGTACGGCAGCAATGCCGATCGTTGAATATGTGTCGTCATGTGAGCGTTACTTCCAGAGCTGAGCGGCAAACACTACAAGAATGCCGATGGGCGCCACGTAGCGCATCAAGAACAAGGACAGGGCGAACAGTGCCGGGCTGCGGATCGACAATTCGTCGCGCACCGCGTCACGCCCCATCACCCATCCCGCGAACAGCACGAAACACAAGCCACCGAGCGGCAACATGATCCGCGAGGTGAAGAAATCGATCACGCCAAAGAAGTCCAGACCGCTCTGCGCACCCCATTGGTAGAGGTGAAACATCCCGCCTTCGTTCACGAAAAATTTGGCTTCCCTCCAGATATTGAAGGAGAACACCGTGCCCAAACCGACGAACCAGCAGATGAATGCCAGCCAGAAAGTGACCCAGGCGCGGCTGATTTTCGTGCGCTCAACCAGATAGGCAACCATCGGTTCCAGCAGGGAAATCGCCGAACTCCAGGCAGCAATCGCCACCAGAACAAAGAACACCACGCCCATCAACTGCCCGAACGCGACATTACCAAATGCAAATGGCAGGCTGACAAACATCAGGCCCGGCCCTTCGCTCGGGTTCAATCCCCCGGCGAAGACAATCGGGAACAACGCCAGACCGGCAACCAGCGAAACAAAGGTATCGAGCAGTGCCACGCCGACCACCGTGCCGGACAACGACGAGCTCTTCGGCATGTAAGCGCCGTAGATCATGATCGAGCCGACACCGACACTCAGCGAGAAGAATGCGTGACCCATCGCTGGCAACAAGCCATCGAGGACTTTTTCCGGGTGGAAGTCGAACATGAAATGCACGCCTTCCATGAAATGCCCGGTAGTCATGCTGTAACCGAGCAACACCAGAATCATCACGAACAGCAGCGGCATCATGATGCGCAGGCTCCGCTCAAGCCCGGCGACCACGCCTTTGGCGATCACATAGGCTGACAGCAGCATAAAAATCGTGTGCCAAAGTGTCAGACGCCATGGATTGGAGATGACATTACCGAAGTAGGCGCCGACCTGATCGGCCGTGGCGCCCTGGAAGTCGCCGCGCCCCATGTCGACGATGTAGTCCAGCGACCAGCCGCCGACCACACTATAGAAAGACAGGATCAATAACGCCGTGATCATCCCGGCAAAGGCGCCCCACGACCACTTGCCCGAGTGCCCGGCCTCGAGCGCCAGCACCTTCAGTGCATTCGCCGGACTCTGCCGGGCGCGCCGGCCGATAAGGGTTTCAGCCAGCATGACCGGGATGCCGATCAGCGCGATGCACGCCAGAAACATCAGCACAAAGGCGCCGCCGCCGTACACCCCGACCATGTAGGGGAACTTCCAGATACTACCCAGTCCCACGGCCGAACCGGTCGCGGCGAGTATGAATACCCAGCGGCTAGCCCAACTGCCGTGGACAGAAACCTTGTCTGTCGACATCGTTTATCACGCCCAAGCGTTAGAAAAAGAGGCCGCATTGTCCGGGATTCACTCAACCTGCTCAAGCACGCAGCATCACCGTAGCCGACAGCCGTTTATCTCCATATAATGCCGCCCCTATGGCTAAACAGAAGAAACACCCAACAGGGACCATCGCGCAGAACAAAAAGGCGCGACACGATTACTTCATCGAGCACAAGTTCGAGGCTGGTCTGGTCCTGGCCGGCTGGGAAGTAAAAAGTCTGCGGGCAAGCAAGCTACAGCTGGTCGACAGCTATGTGCTGCTCAAGGATGGCGAAGCGTGGTTGCTTGGCAGCCACATCACGCCCCTGATGACCGCAAGCACCCACGTCATCGCTGACCCGGTGCGCACGCGCAAACTGCTGCTCAACCGCCGCGAGCTGGAAAAGCTTGCCGCGATGGTGCAGCAAAAGGGTTACGCCTGCGTCTGCCTGTCCTGGTACTGGAGCAAGCACATGGTCAAGTGCGAGATCGCTCTGGGCAAGGGCAAGAAGGAATACGACAAGCGTGACACCGAGCGCGAACGCGACGCCGGTCGTGAGTTGCAGCGTGCGGTGCGCAACAAGGGCAAGGAAGATTAATTTCTTCTGCTGTATTCGCGAGCAAGCTCGCTCCCACCTTGGAATGCATTTCAATGTGGGAGCGAGCTTGCTCGCGAAAGCTATTGCCGCATCAACGCAGAAATAACTGATCACATCCCCTTGCGCCGCTCCGCCCGAGCCATGCGCTGAACCTCCTGCCGCACCTCTTCCAGCACTTCCTGCACATACAAAATGTGTCGGCTGGAGACTTCCCGCGCCTGCTCGGCGCGTCCTTCGATAATCGCCAGATACAATTCCCGATGCTGAGTGATCAGCATGTCGCGGGTTTCCGTGCGCTGCTTGTACATGCCGCCAATGTTGGTCACCACGTTGCGCTTGAGCAGATCGAACAGCCCGCGAATGGTGTGCAGCAACACCGCGTTATGACTGGCTTCGGCAATCGCCAGATGGAATTTCGCGTCCGCCGCGCCCTCCTCCGCTCGACTGACTTCGTCATGGCGTGAATAGCAATCCTGCAATTCTTCAAACGCCGCTGTCAGCCGCTCGCGATCGACATCCGTCGCGCGCAATGCTGCGTAATAGGCGCACGATGCCTCCAGAGTGTGGCGAAACTCCAGCAAGTCACGCTGCGCTTCCGGATTGCTTTCGAGAAGCTGCAACAGCGGATCGCTGAAGGTCGAACCGAGGCTTTCCACCACATAATTGCCACCGCCTTGGCGACTGATCAGCAGCCCCTTGGCCGCCAGTTTCTGAATCGCCTCCCGCAGCGACGGCCGTGACACGCCAAATTGTTCGGCCAGCGTGCGCTCCGCCGGAAGTCGCTCGCCGGACTTCAGCGTGCCCTCAAGGATCATCCCCTCGAGTCGCTCGACGATATCGTCAGACAAACGGCGCTGCCGAATCTGATCAAACCCCATAACTCATTTCTCCACGATCCCGACCGCTCGCCGGGCTCTCTATTCTGGCCTATCGGCGCCTTGCCGACACCTACCACACGCCATCTGCCCAAACCGGATCAGATGCGATCTGCGCCGCTTGTTCGACAAAAGTTTTAGCGCGGCAAATTGACACACCGATACCAAGGCTTTTACCCTAGCCAACAGCGATTGTAAATTGGTATTACCAATTATCCAAGAACGCTGACAGTGCCTGACCAACAACAATTAGGGGCCACCCCATATGCAAACCTGGCAACAGCTCTACAGCCCGCTCGGCAGTCTCGGCGTGTCCGCACTCGCGGCAGTCATTCCCATCGTGTTCTTTTTTCTCGCGCTGGCGGTGTTCCGCCTCAAGGGCCACGTGGCCGGGAGCATCACCCTCGCCCTGTCGATTGCCGTGGCGATCTTCGCGTTCCAGATGCCGGTCGACATGGCCTTCGCCGCCGCCGGTTATGGCTTCGCCTACGGTCTGTGGCCGATTGCCTGGATCATTGTCGCGGCGGTATTCCTCTACAAACTGACGGTGAAAAGTGGTCAGTTCGAGGTCATTCGCAGCTCGGTTCTATCGATTACTGACGACCAGCGCCTGCAAGTGCTGCTGATCGGTTTCTGCTTCGGTGCGTTCCTGGAGGGTGCCGCCGGTTTCGGCGCACCCGTGGCGATTACCGCCGCACTCCTTGTAGGACTGGGCTTTAACCCGCTGTACGCCGCCGGCCTGTGCCTGATCGCCAACACCGCACCGGTGGCGTTCGGAGCCTTGGGGATTCCAATCATCGTTGCCGGCCAAGTCACCGGTATCGACGCGTTCAAGATCGGCGCCATGACGGGTCGGCAACTGCCGCTGCTGTCGCTGTTCGTACCGTTCTGGCTGGTGTTCATGATGGACGGCCTGCGCGGCGTGCGCGAAACCTGGCCAGCCGCACTGGTTGCCGGCCTGAGCTTTGCCGTCACCCAATACTTCACCTCGAACTTCATTGGACCGGAGCTGCCGGACATCACCTCGGCCCTGGCCAGCCTGATATCGCTGACCCTGTTTTTGAAAGTCTGGCAGCCGAAACGCGCCGCCGGACAACACATCGCCGGCGCCGTGTCCGCCTCGGTGGTAACCGCCAGCGTCGGCGGTTTCGGGCAAAAGCGGACTACCGTGGCGTCGCCTTACAGCCTCGGGGAAATTTTCAAAGCCTGGTCGCCGTTCCTGATCCTCACCGTGCTGGTGACCATCTGGACGCTGAAGCCTTTCAAAGCGATGTTCGCCGCTGGCGGCTCGATGTACAGCTGGGTGTTCAACTTCGCGATCCCCCACCTTGATCAACTGGTGATCAAAACCGCACCGATCGTGGCTGCTCCGACTGCCATTCCGGCCGTGTTCAAACTCGATCCGATTTCCGCGACCGGCACGGCGATTTTCTTCTCCGCGCTGATTTCGATGCTGGTGTTGAAGATCAATTTCAAAACTGGTCTTACCACTCTGAAAGAGACCTTCTACGAACTGCGCTGGCCAATCCTGTCGATCGGCATGGTGTTGGCGTTCGCCTTCGTCACCAACTACTCCGGCATGTCTTCGACCATGGCCCTGGTATTGGCCGGGACCGGCGCAGCATTCCCGTTCTTCTCGCCGTTCCTCGGCTGGCTCGGCGTGTTCCTGACCGGTTCGGATACTTCATCCAACGCGCTGTTCAGTTCGTTACAAGCAACCACCGCACATCAGATCGGCGTCAACGACACCCTGCTAGTCGCAGCGAACACCAGCGGCGGCGTCACCGGGAAAATGATCTCGCCACAATCGATCGCCGTGGCCTGCGCCGCGACCGGTCTGGTGGGGAAGGAATCGGATCTGTTCCGCTTCACCCTCAAGCACAGCCTATTCTTTGCAACGATTGTCGGTCTGATCACCTTGGCTCAGGCCTACTGGTTCACCGGCATGCTGGTGCATTAAACCGATAAGAAATAAAACCGACGCCGGTCCGTGATGCCAGCGTCAGCAATTCACAACCCAGTCTGTAAGGCTGCTGAAAGCAACGCTCTTTATATTCAGCAGCCGCCACAGACGGATAACCGGGCCCACCCGGAGACACGCCTGATGAGCGAGCTTTTTTACAACGCTGTGCCGAACGCGACCCGCGTGGCACCGCCACTGCCCGAACCTCGGCAATACCCCAGCGAGAAACCGTCGCGGGTCTACCTGTTCGGCACGTGCGTGGTCGACCTGTTCTACCCCGAAGCCGGGATGGACGCGATCCACTTGCTGGAGCGCGAAGGGATTCGGGTCGAGTACCCGCAAGGGCAGAGTTGCTGCGGACAACCGGCCTACACCTCGGGTTACACCGAGCAGGCGCGGACCGTGGCGCGCTCGCAACTGGCGCTGTTTGCCGAGGATTTCCCGGTGGTGGTGCCGTCGGGTTCCTGCGCGGGCATGCTGCGCGAACATTACGCCGACTTGTTCAAGGACGAGCCGGAAACGTTGAAACAGGTCCTTGCCCTTGCGGCCCGCACCTATGAACTGGCCGAGTTTCTGCTGTTCGTCTGCAAGGTACAGCTCAAGGACAGCGGCGAACCGGTGAAAGTCGCGCTGCACACCTCGTGTTCGGCACGCCGCGAAATGAACACCCACCTGCACGGACGCGAGTTGTTGGCGCAGTTGAGCAACGTGGAACGGGTCAACCACGACCACGAAAGCGAATGCTGTGGCTTCGGCGGAACATTCAGCGTCCGTATGCCAGACATTTCCGGCGCGATGGTGGCGGACAAGACCCGATCGCTGAAGGAATCCGGCGCGCATCAGGTCTTGAGCGCCGACTGTGGCTGTTTGATGAACATCAACGGCGCATTGGAGAAACAAAAAGAAGCGCTACGCGGGCAACATCTCGCCAGCTTCTTGTGGCAACGAACCGGAGGTGCGGAATGAGCACTTCCGCGATTATTCCTACGGTCGCCGTAGAAGAAGATTTCCGCACCCGGGCGCACAACGCCTTGGGTGATCAGCAGCTGCGGAACAACTTCCGCACGGCGATGGATTCATTGATGGTCAAGCGGGCAGCCGCTTTCAGTGATCCCCATGAAAGAGAACATCTGCGCGCACTGGGCAATTCGATCAAGGCCCGCGCGCTCTCCAAGTTGCCCGACCTGCTCGAGCAACTGGAACAGAACCTGACCCGCAACGGTGTGACAGTGCATTGGGCGGAAACGGTGGACGAAGCCAATGGCATCGTCTTATCGATCATCCGCGCTCACGAGGCGCGGCAAGTGATCAAGGGCAAATCGATGGTCAGCGAAGAGATGGAGATGAACCATTTCCTCGAGGCTCAAGACATTGAATGTCTGGAGTCCGATATGGGGGAATACATCGTCCAGCTCGACCACGAGAAGCCTTCACACATCATTATGCCGGCGATCCACAAGAATGCCGGTCAGGTCGCGTCCTTGTTCCACGACAAACTTGGCGTGGAATACACCAAGGACGTTGACCAACTCATTCAGATAGGTCGCAGAGTCCTGCGGCAGAAATTCTTCGAAGCGGACATCGGCGTTTCCGGTGTCAACTTCGCCGTGGCCGAAACCGGCACCCTGCTGCTGGTGGAAAACGAAGGCAACGGGCGCATGACCACCACCGTGCCGCCGGTGCACATCGCCGTCACCGGCATCGAAAAAGTCGTAGAAAACCTGCGTGACGTGGTGCCGCTGCTGTCATTGCTGACCCGTTCCGCGCTGGGGATTCCGATCACCACTTACGTCAACATGATCTCCGGCCCGCGCAAGGCGCATGAACTCGACGGCCCGCAGGAAGTGCATCTGGTGCTGCTCGATAACGGTCGCAGCCAGGCTTTCGCCGACAGCGAATTGCGCCAGACCCTGAATTGCATCCGCTGCGGCGCCTGCATGAATCATTGCCCGGTTTACACCCGCGTCGGTGGCCACACCTACGGCGAAGTGTATCCGGGGCCGATCGGCAAAATCATCACGCCGCACATGGTCGGACTGGCTAAGGTTCCGGATCACCCGAGTGCGTCGTCGCTGTGCGGTGCCTGCGGTGAAGTCTGCCCGGTAAAAATTCCTATTCCGGCGATCCTGCGACGCCTGCGCGAAGAAAACGTCAAAGCCCCGGACAGTCCGAATCAAGTGATGCGCGGTCAGGGCAGCAAGTATTCGCGCAAGGAACGCTTTATCTGGAACGCCTGGGCCAGGCTCAACAGCTCACCAACCTTGTATCGATTGTTCGGTTTCTTCGCCACGCGCCTGCGTGCGCTGACCCCGAGCAACGTCGGCCCGTGGACACAAAACCACAGCGCGCCGAAACCCGCCGCTCGCTCACTGCACGACATGGCCCGCGAGCATCTGGCCAAACAGGGAGATCGCTGATGAGCGCCAAGCAAAATATCCTCGGCAAACTGCGGAAAAGTCTGACGGGAACCACGCCGATTGCCGACGACTTCGATGTCGATCTGGTGACGCAGCCTTACACCTACAGCGCCGAACAACGCATCTCGCAACTGCGCAAATTGATGGAAGCGGTGCACACCGAAATTCACCTGACTTCGGGCGAAGAATGGCCAGCCCTGCTCGCGCAATTGCTGCGCGATCGTCAGTTGCCGAGCCTGTTGATTGCACCGACTACTGCTCACGGGCAAAAAATCACACAGCACTGGGCGAACAATCCTGATCTGCCGATGCTGAAATCCTACGACCGGCCGATGGAAGAGTGGAAAGCCGAACTGTTCAACGACACCCCGGCCAGCCTCACCGGCACCCTCGGTGCGATTGCCGCCACTGGCAGTCTGATCATGTGGCCAACCCGCGAAGAACCACGGCTGATGAGCCTGGTGCCGCCGGTACATTTCGCCCTGCTCAAGGCCAGTGAAATCCGCGACAACTTCTATCAGGTGCAACACGAGTTCGAATGGGCGCAAGGCATGCCGACCAACGCGTTGCTGGTGTCCGGCCCGTCGAAAACCGCTGACATCGAGCAAGTGCTGGCTTACGGCGCACACGGCCCGAAAGACCTGGTGGTTCTGATCCTGGAGGACCAATGACGCTTCCTGCGAATTTCCTGCGTGATGCGCAACAGCTGATCCCAGCGGATCGCCGATTCGACGATCCCTTGTCGACTTTGGCCTTCGGCACCGATGCGAGTTTTTATCGGCTGATTCCTCAGTTGGTGATTCGCGTTGAATCTGAAGATGAAGTCGTCGCGCTGTTGAAACTGGCCCAGCGCGATAACGTCCCGGTGACCTTCCGTGCGGCAGGCACGAGCCTTTCCGGACAGGCGATCAGCGATTCCGTTTTGATTGTGCTTGGGGATAACTGGAACGCGCGCGAGATTCGCGGCCAAGGTACGCAGATTCGTCTGCAACCCGGCGTGATCGGCGCTCAAGCCAACGCATGGCTGGCACCGTTCGGGCGCAAGATCGGCCCGGATCCGGCGTCGATCAACGCCTGCAAGATCGGCGGCATCGTCGCCAACAACGCCAGCGGCATGTGCTGCGGCACCGCGCAAAACACCTATCACACACTGGCCGGGATTCGTCTTGTACTGGCCGATGGCACGCGCCTCGATACCGAAGACGCTGCGAGTGTCGCAGCGTTTCGCAGCAGTCACGGCGATCTGCTCGAACGCTTGGCGACATTGGGCCGCGAGACCCGCGCCAACGCCGAACTGGCTGCACGAATCCGCCACAAATACCGTCTGAAAAATACCACTGGCCTGTCGCTCAACGCCCTGGTGGATTTCGACGAGCCTGTGGATATCTTGAGCCACTTGCTGGTCGGCTCCGAAGGCACCCTCGGCTTCATCAGCGCGGTGACTTACGACACCGTGATCGATCACCCGAGCAAGGCCTCGGCGCTGATCGTCTTCCCGGATGTGGAAATCTGCTGCAACGCAGTGACTGTGCTGAAAAGCCAACCAGTGTCTGCGGTGGAACTGCTGGATCGTCGCAGTCTGCGTTCAGTGCAGGACAAACCGGGCATGCCGGCTTTCGTACAACAACTGTCGAATAATGCCTGCGCACTGTTGATCGAATCCCGCGCCGCATCTTCCACTTTGCTACAGGAACAACTGGCGCAGATCATGGCGTCGCTCAGTGGTTTCCCGGTGGAGAAGCAGGTCGACTTCACCGAAGACCCTGCCGAAAACGCCAAGCTCTGGGCGATCCGCAAAGACACCTTCCCCGCCGTCGGCGCCGTGCGTAAAACCGGCACCACGGTGATCATCGAAGACGTGACGTTCCCGGTCGAACAACTGGCCATCGGCGTAAATCGCTTGATCGAACTGTTCGACAAACATTCCTACGACGAAGCGATCCTTTTCGGACACGCATTGGAAGGCAATCTGCACTTCGTCTTCACCCAAGGCTTCAACAGCCCGGAAGAAGTCGCACGCTATCAAGCGTTCATGGACGACGTCGCGCAATTGGTCGCGGTGGAGTTTGGCGGCTCGTTGAAAGCCGAACACGGCACCGGGCGCAACATGGCGCCGTTCGTGGAACTGGAATGGGGCAGCGACGCCTACCAACTGATGTGGCAGCTCAAACGTCTGCTCGACCCGAACGGCATTCTCAATCCCGACGTGGTGCTCAGCGAAGATCCGCAGATCCATCTCAAACATCTGAAACCGCTGCCGGCGGCGGATGAGATTGTGGATAAGTGCATCGAGTGCGGCTTCTGCGAACCGGTCTGTCCGTCGAAAGGTCTGACACTGAGCCCGCGCCAGCGCATCGTGATCTGGCGCGATATTCAGGCGAAGAAACGTGCTGGCGTTGACACCACCGAGCTGGAAAAAGCTTACGAATACCAAGGCATCGAAACCTGCGCTGCCACCGGCCTGTGTGCGCAACGGTGCCCTGTAGGCATCAATACCGGCGAGCTGGTGAAAAAGCTGCGTGGCCGACACGCAACGCATCAGAAAACCGCTGACTGGATCGAAGGAAATTTCGCCAAAACTCTGCAAGGCGCACGCTTCATCCTGCACGTGGCCAACGGCGCCCGAATGATGCTCGGAGCGCCGCGTCTGGCGAAACTTTCGGCAACGATTACGCGATTGTCCAAAGGCCAGGTGCCGCTGTGGACGAATGCGATGCCGCAACCGGAGAAAGCCATTCGCTTCAGCCCGAGCGTGTCGGACGAACGCCCCCGTGTGGTGTATCTGGCCGCTTGTGTATCGCGGGTGATGGGCCCGGCAGCGGGTGATAAAGAGCAGATGTCGCTCTACGACAAAACCCGTGGACTGCTGGAAAAGGCCGGTTACCAAGTGGTCTTCCCGGACAATCAGGACAACCTCTGCTGCGGTCAGCCCTTCGCCTCCAAGGGCTACGCCGAACAAGCCGAACACAAGCGCCAGGAGCTGATCAGCGCACTGTTGCACGCCAGTCGCGGCGGGCTCGATCCGATCTACTGCGACACCAGCCCATGCACGCTGCGGCTGGTGCAGGACGTAGGAGAAACCCGTCTGGATCTGTACGACCCGGTGCGCTTTATCCGTACGCATCTTCTTGAACGACTGGACTTCACTCCGCAGGACGCACCGATTGCCGTGCACGTGACCTGCAGCACGCAACATCTGGGCGAAAGTCAGGCGTTGATTGATCTGGCGCGCAAATGCAGCAACACCGTGGTGATCCCGGAAGGCATTCATTGCTGTGGGTTTGCCGGCGACAAGGGCTTCACCACGCCGGAGCTCAATAGCCATTCGCTGCGCACGCTGAAGGATGCGGTGCAGCATTGCAGCGAGGGGATTTCCACCAGCCGCACCTGTGAAATCGGCCTGACGCAACATGGCGGAATTGACTACCACGGGCTGGTCTATCTGGTGGATCGAGTGACTAGGGCGAAGGCCTGCTGAAGAAAAATAGAACCCTTGCGTGCGGCTGTAGTCCACAGATTAACCCCGACTGATCGGGGTTTTTCTTCCATACGGTTGCCCGTCCTGACGGCCAGCGAAGTCTGGACCCACTCGGTTCAAGGAGATACACATGAAACGTTCTGTACTGTTAGGTCTGTTCGTTACTGCATCGATGATGGCGTCCACTTCGTTCGCCGCTGACAAGCCTGCTGACCTGTGTGATGCCAATATTCAGACCATCAACAATGCCAAGGGCCAGCTGTCAGCGAACCCGGAACTGAGTCAGCGTGCTAACGCCAGTGTGAGCAGAGCTCAGTCGCTCAAGGCCGAGGGCAAGATCGATGACTGCGTTGCGGAAACCTCGCAAACCATCGTCGAACTGCGCAAAGCCACCGGCACCAACAACTGATCAGCGCCCGGCCAACCTTCGGGTTGGCCTTAGGGACTGATTGGCGTACACTGCACACGCTTGTTGCTCAAACAGATGTACTGAGCAATGAGTTCGGGGCCGTTTAGGATTCGACGCCGGTTGCGAAACTTTAGGTGCATGCCGACTTGGTAACAGAAGTCGTAAATCCACTGTTGCAACTACTTATAGTTGCCAATGACGAAAACTACGGCCAGGAATTCGCTCTCGCTGCGTAAGCAGCCTTAGCCCTGAGCTTCTGGTACCTTCGGGTCCAGCAATCACCAGGGGATGTCTGTAAACCCAAAGTGATTGTCATATAGAACAGAATCGCCGTGCAGTACGTTGTGGACGAAGCGGCTAAAACTTACACAACTCGCCCAAAGCACCCTGCCCTTCGGGTCGCTGAGGGTTAACTTAATAGAAACGGCTACGCATGTAGTACCGACAGCGGAGTACTGGCGGACGGGGGTTCAAATCCCCCCGGCTCCACCAACTTTCAACGACAAAGCCCGCCAAGTGCGGGCTTTGTCGCATCTGGGGTTTGGGCGGCGCCTACAGAGCGCTCCATTTAGTATTCCGCGGCTGGCTGGATGCCTCGCAGCGAAAACCAGTGACAAAGTGGAAACACTCAATCTGCACAGGGAAGGCGATAAAAGATGAGCTTGATCGAAACAATCCAATCGAAAGAAGTCGATATCTACATTTCGTTGTTCTTCACCCTCCTCGGCCTGTTTCTCGGGGCCATTCTGGATCGGATACTCAAAGGCAAGTCACCACAATCCGCCAATCAGCCGGGCAGTTCGGTGAACCTCACGTTCAACACCGTGGTGAATCCTCCGGGTGCCGGAACGCCTGATAAAAACCAGGATATGACTCCGATCATCTGCATGATGCTGGTGCTTGCAGGAGTGATTTACCTGTTTTTCAGAGCCGAAATTCTTAATGTTCTGTCGTGGATAACGTTGTTCACCCTTTCATTGTGGGCAGGAGGAACACTGCACAGCCTTTACCGGGGCTTCTTCGCTGGCCGCACATGGGTGGTTGCGCTGTTTTTTTCCTTGGCCTTCTGTGTGGTCGCGACCTTCATCACGGACGAAGCGTTTACGCCGACACAAGCGCCGCAAAACTTTGCATACAGCCAGCAGATCATTAATGAGCAAGGCCTGACGGGCATAAAAAAATATTTTGTCCTCGAAGACATCCACTGGTTTTTGCTGCATTTGGCCGGCGTGTTGCTTTTCATCTACGCGAGCCTTCGAATGATGCTTTTTTCAACGTACTTCATCGTTGCCGGTGCTCATCCGAATACCAATGGCTCTGATGAGCCGTGGCTATCGAGAAAAACCCGCAAGTACGCCAATCTGCGCAGAAACATGCTGTTCATGCCGGTCTTGTTGGGTCTTGCATACTTGCTCACCTCAGGTCTCGCTTTCGACTGGTTCATCCATACGATGCCAAATCAGGTCAATGCGCTGATGAATACAGTCTTGTATGGGCGCTGAAACTGTCCTCGTGAGCTGAAGATGGGCTGCAGAGTTCAGTGACGCCAGCCGTAGCGACATGAATTTTTCTTCACCGCCCCTTCACACCCAACCCTGTAAAGTCCCCTCGCTCATTCAAGAAACTACGGTTCGCCCGCGGCTCTCCCGCGGGCTTTTTTTTGCCTGAAATTCATCACCACTTGCCGTCCCCCGGGCAATTGCGCGACGCTGCCGGTAGATCCTTCGTCAAGGAGTGCCCGATGCCGCTGCTGTCTCTGCCCTGCCAACGCCTGACGCTGGCGATCCTCGCTCCGGAACAAGCCAGCCTGGAAAGTGCGTTCTACCAACGCAACCTGCGCCACCTCGCCCCTTGGTCGCCGATCCGCACCACCGAATACTTTTCCACCGAACAAATTCGCCGCCGCCTCGAAATCCAGGCCAGTGCGTTTGAAGCGGGACTGGCGATGCATTTTGCGTTGTTGACTCAGGACGGCCAGCAAATGATCGGCGCGTGTAATTTCAGTGGGATTATTCGCGGTGCGTTCCAGGCCTGTTATCTGGGTTATCACATCGACGAGGCGCATCAGGGTCAGGGCTTGATGCGCGAAGCGCTGGAGGCGGGGATTGGTTACATGTTCGATACGCAGAACCTGCACCGGATCATGGCCAATTACATTCCCGGCAACGAACGCAGCGCACGGCTGCTGGAGAAGTTGGGATTTGAGCGTGAGGGTTATGCCAAGGCGTATCTGAACATTGCCGGGCGCTGGCAGGATCATGTGCTGACGTCCTTGGTCAATCCAGTGTTCGAGGCGCCGGACAAGCGTTGGTCGCGACCATTGGCGTGAGCTTCACGATTTGTTCAGCAATGGCGACGTATGCTCGAGGTTCCCGCTCCTCTCGGTAGCCTGAAACCATGTCGCGCGCCGCCCCTTCGCTGTTTCTGCTTGCCGCCCTGCTGTTTTTCTTCGCGCTGGGGGGGCATCAATTGCAAGGCTCAACCGAGGCCCGCGTTGCCGGCATCGCCATGGAGATGCACCTGGACAATGACTGGGTCACGCCACGTCTGTTTGGCGAACCGTTTCTGGAAAAACCACCGCTGAGTCTGTGGCTCGACGCCGGCGCCATGCGCGTGTTCGGCGTGTCGCCATGGGCGGTGCGGCTGGCGTCGGCGGTAGCTGGACTGCTCAGTGTGATGGCGCTGTACGGCATGTTGCGGCGCTTCGGACGGCCGAAAACGATCGCATGGACGGCGGGAATTTTGCTGGCGACCATGGCCAGTTACTGGAGCAACGTGCGGGGCGTCGGTGAGGATGCGCTGCTGGCGCTCGGTGTGACGATGGCGCTGCTGGCGTTTTTCCAGGCGCAGCGCGTATCGACTGCCGGTAATTCGCTGCTGTTTGTGGTCGGAATCGCCATTGCCACGTTGAGCAAAGGTGTACTGGGGCTGGCGATGCCGGGCGTGGTGATTTTTGCTTATCTGCTGGCCGATACCCTGCTCGATAAACGCCTGAAGATCGGAGACTGGTTGCGCCCGGGATTGCTGACGGTGATCGGGCTGATTCCGCTATTAATCTGGCTCGTTGTGCTTTATCAACATGGCGGAGCGCAAGCGGTCAGAGAAGTGCTGCTGACCAACAGCGTCGGCCGCTTCAGCGGATCGTTCGTCGAGGCCGGGCACTACGAGCCGTTCTATTATTATCTCGCCAAGTTGCCGCAAGCGTTTTTGCCGTGGAACATTCTGGTGTATCTGGGGCTGTGGCATTTCCGCAAACAGCTCAAGGCTAATCGTTATCTGCTGTTTTTCAGCCTGTGGATTGTTGCGCAATTCATCATGCTGACGTTGGCGTCGAGCAAGCGCACGGTGTACCTGATGTCGATGACGCCGGCAGCAGCGGTGATTGCCGCCGAATATGCAGGCGTGCTGTGCGACAAGCTGAAGGCGTACGAATCGATCCACAGCTTTGTCGGCCGAATCGCTCGTCATCGTCAGGCATTGGCCGCCGGCGTTCTGACCGTCGTGATAGCCAGTTATCTCGGCGCCGCTCAATGGGCGTTGCCCAACGCGGATAAACATCTGTCGTTCCTGCCGCTGACCGAACACATTCAAGCGCTGCAAGCGGACGGTCATCAAGTGGCGTTGTTCCAAGCCAACGAACGGGTCGGCGGCGCCAGCGTGTTCTATACGCAGAGCGTGCTCAAGGGTCTGGATACCGACGCGCAGTTGCGGGCCTTTCTCCGCGTCTCGCCAACCCACGTGGCGGTCATTGCCGCCGACATCGAACCCGCTGCCCCACTGAAAGTGTTGAAGACCATGAAGGTCGGGCGGCAGGCGTATTACTTCGTCGGTTACGAAGATATCCCCCAGCAACAACTAGAACCCTCCAGTCACAAAAAAGCCTCAAGAATGCCTGTTACAAATTCTGTCCGACAAAAATCCTTTCAGCTCTCGGGTTTGCTGCCGATAAACACCTGCTAACACCCTTGCTGGCTCAAAAAAACAACAATCTTCCAGCCTAACCGACGACAAAGAAACCCAACGTTTCTGGAGGATTTTTGATGAATAGCTGGTTCGGCAACATCAGCGTGAACATGAAATTGGGCTTGGGCTTCGGCCTCGTGCTGGCCCTGACTTGCGTGCTGGCCCTGACGGGCTGGACCAGCCTGGGCGGCCTGATTGACCGCAGCAACTGGATGAGTGACATCACCCAGTTGAACTCGGGCCTGACCAAACTGCGCGTGGTGCGTCTGCAATACATGCTGACCAACGGCGATGAAACCGCCGCGCAAAACGTGCAGACCACCCTCGAAGCGTTTGCCGCTCAACAGCAAAAGCTGATCAGCAGCTTCAAGAGCCCGGAAAACGTCAAACTGCTCAAGGATCAGGCAGCGACCATCGCTGAGTACCAGACGTCGCTGAACAAAATGCGCAATGCCTATCGCACCGGCAACAGCGCACGCGACACCATGGCCGTGAATGCCGAAGCCGCATACGCCCAGATCGAAGCGATCAGCAAACGCGTGCAGCAGATGGACATCAGCGAGCAGCGTTTCGAACAGTTCCAGGCGATCACCACCGCCAAGGAAGCGTTCATCCTCACGCGCTATGAAGTGCGCGGTTACATGGCCACCACCAACGCCGAGACCGAACAGAAAGCCGTCCGCCAGCTCGATGTGGCCATCGCCAGCCTCAAGCAATTAAACGTGCATTTCGCTGACAGCCAGCAAGACGCCCTGCGTCAGCTGGAAACGGCGCTGGGCAACTACCGCAGCGCGTTGATGGCGTTTAAAAATGCCAACACTGATGCGGTGCAGGCGCGTAAGGAAATGACCGATCAGGGCACCACCATCGTCGCCCTCAGCGAGCAGCTGTATCAGATCCAGCTCGACCGTCGTGACGCCGAAAGTGCTCAGGCCCGTACCCTGCAACTGATCAGCACGCTGCTGGCACTGCTGGTTGGCGTGATTGCTGCGGTGATCATCACCCGTCAGATCACCCGTCCACTGCAAGAAACCCTGGCTGTGGTCGAACGTATCGCCAGCGGCGACCTGACCCAAAACGTCACCGTCACCCGCCGCGACGAACTCGGCGTGCTGCAACAAGGCATCGCGCGTATGGGCGTGACCCTGCGCGATTTGATCAGCGGCATCCGCGACGGCGTCACCCAGATCGCCAGCGCCGCTGAAGAGTTGTCCGCCGTCACCGAGCAGACCAGCGCCGGCGTGAACAGCCAGAAAGTCGAGACCGATCAGGTCGCCACCGCGATGCACGAAATGACTGCCACCGTGCAGGAAGTCGCGCGCAACGCCGAAGAAGCCTCGCAAGCCGCTGCCGCCGCTGACGGCGAAGCCCGTGAAGGCGACAAAGTGGTCAACGAAGCCATCGCGCAGATCGAACGTCTGGCCAGCGAAGTGGTGCGTTCGACCGAAGCCATGAGCGTGCTGCAACAGGAAAGCGACAAGATCGGCAGCGTCATGGACGTGATCAAAGCCGTTGCCGAACAGACCAACCTGCTCGCGCTCAACGCCGCGATCGAAGCGGCGCGTGCCGGTGAAGCCGGTCGTGGTTTTGCCGTGGTTGCCGACGAAGTGCGTGGCCTGGCCCAGCGTACACAGAAGTCCACCGAAGAAATCGAAGGCCTGGTCGCGGGTCTGCAGAACGGCACGCAGCAAGTGTCGGCAGTAATGAGCAACAGCCGCGCACTGACCGACAGCAGCGTCGCCCTGACGCGCAAGGCTGGCGCGTCGCTGGAAAACATCACCCGCACAGTGTCGAACATCCAGTCGATGAACCAGCAGATCGCTGCCGCTGCCGAACAGCAGAGCGCCGTGGCTGAAGAAATCAGCCGCAGCATCATCAACGTGCGCGACGTGTCGGAACAGACTGCCGCGGCGAGTGATGAGACCGCCGCATCGAGTGTTGAACTGGCACGTTTGGGTGGTCAGTTGCAGCAGATGGTCAGCCACTTCCGCGTTTGATCCTCAATCAGCGCTGAAGCAAAAAACCAATCGCGGGCAAGCCCGCTCCCGCAGGGTTCTGAGTCGTTCACAGAGGTTGTGTCCGACTCATGACCTGGGGGAGCGGGCTTGCCCGCGATTGCGTTATGGCTTGCGCTACTGATGCGTGGTCATGCCTCGAAAATAAACACTTCCGCTCTCAACGCGAAGCAAATCCAGCTCAACTCCGCCAGCGCTTCTCCAGCGCTATTTGCTCGGCACCCGTGGTCGTATCCGGCCCATTCCTGTAGCCAATTGAGTCAAACGTCGCGCCAGCGTCAGCCATTTACTTTGGTCGCGGTTTCAAATTACCTTTCAGGCTATTCGTCCGCCTCCGCTGCCGTTGATCAAAGGAATGCGATCATGCAATCGCTTGGCTTCACCTCGGTTCCGCCGTTGCTCAAGTACCTGCGCCACGCCGAACAACTCGGCATGGCCATCGAGCCGGCGTTGGCAGCGGCGGGTTTGCAGGCGCAGCAGTTGAGCGACAACACCCTGCGCTTGCCCGGTGAGGCGCATGAACGGTTACTGGATTATTTCTGCGAACACTCGGGGGACCCGTTGTTCGGGCTCAACGCGGCGACTTTCGTCCTGCCCAATTCCTGGAGCGTGCTCGGCTACATCACCATGAACTGCGCGACCCTCGGTGACGCGATGAGCCGGATCATGCCTTTCGAGAAACTGGTCGGCGACATGGGCGTCAGCCGCGTCGAGGTGCTGGATGGCCACGTGCATCTGATCTGGACCTGCCGTTATCAGCGCCCACGGATTCGTCGGCATCTGGTGGAAAATGTCTTGGGGTCATGGCTGCACTATGCGCGATGGATTGCTGATACGCAGTTGTCGCCGGCCGCTGTCTGGCTCGAACATGCGTGCCCGGCCGAGGCTACGCCCCAGCAGTACGAGGCGTTTTTCGGTTGCCCGGTGCTGTTCGAACAGCCTTATTCGGCGCTGATCGTGCCGCTGGCGTATTTGCAGTTGCCGTTGCGACAGGCCGATGCGCAATTACTGCGCACGCTTGAAGAACACGCGATGGGATTGATGGCGACGCTGGAGGACGCGACGCTTGAGCAACAGGTGAAGAGCATTCTGCGTCAGTTGCTCAAGGAGGGGTTGCCGCGCAAGGAACAAGTCGCCGAGCAGCTTACGGTTTCAGTGCGGACATTGCAGCGGCAGTTGCATCAGGCGGGGACGTCGTATCAGCGGATTCTCGATGATTTGCGTCAGGAGCTGGCTGAGCATTATTTGCTCAACAGTACGCTGCCGATTCAAGACATTGCGCAGTATCTGGGGTTTACCGAACCGCGCTCGTTTCATCGCACTTTCAAGGGTCGGCGGGGGATGCCGCCGGGGGAGTTTCGCCAGATGCATCGGGGGTGAATGTTCTGGCCTCTTCGCGAGCAGGCTCGCTCCCACAGTTGATCGGGGTAGCTACAAATCTGGTGTCACCGCCGCCCCCATGTGGGAGCGAGCCTGCTCGCGAATGCGATATCACATTCACTACCTGCGTGACTGAGCCAACGCGTTCCCGAGCAAACACTGATCCTGCGCTTACAGGCTGATCGCATTGGTAAACACCAACCGATTCCCAAACGGATCAGCAATCGTCATGTCCTGACTCCCCCACGGCATCGCCTGAATCTGCGGGTGCGAGAACTTGTAATCCTTGGCCACCAATTGCTGCTGAAACGCTTCCAGCTCATCGGTCTCGATCCGCAGCGCCGAACCCGGACTCGCATCGCCATGGTGCTCGGACAGATGCAGCACGCACTCGCCTCGCGACACCTGCAGATACAACGGAAAATTCGCCTCGAAACGATGCTGCCAGTCGATCTTGAAACCGAGAAAATCGACGTAAAACTCGACAGCCTTGGCTTCATCGAAGATCCGCAGGATCGGGGTGGTTTTGCCGAAGCTCATGGGGTGCTCCCTGACTGATTGGCCCCACAGTGTAGCCGGGGTGGATGTCAGGAATTCGGCTTGATGATGGCTTTCTTTAATCTCAGAGTGCCATCACTGTGACGCACGCCACGAATCCTCAATGAAAGTTGTCGCGCAGATCGCCCTGACGTGCGAGGAATCGCCCTTCCCTGCGCCCATTCGCCTGACCATCGCGATAACTCAACACGCCGTTGATCCATACGCCATCAATCCCCTGCGCCGCGCGTTGCGGATCATTGAAATCCGCGACATCCCGCACGGTCGCCGGATCGAACAACACCAGATCCGCCCAATAGCCTTCACGAATTTCGCCGCGCTCCTTCAAACCAAATCGCGCCGCCGACAACCCGGTCATCTTGTGCACGGCGGTGTGCAATGGAAACAGGCCGACGTCGCGACTGAAATGTCCCAACACCCGTGGGAAAGCGCCCCACAGACGCGGATGCGGGAACGGGTCTTCCGGCAGTCCGTCAGAGCCGACCATCGAAAGCGGGTGCGCGAGGATTCTTCGTACGTCGGCCTCGTCCATTCCGTAATAAACAGCGCCCGCCGGTTGCAGGCGTTTGGCGGCATCGAGCAACGGCAGACTCCATTCGGCAGCGATATCGATCAGGTCACGGCCGCTGACTTCCGGGTGCGGTGTCGACCAGGTGATGGTGATGCGATGCGCGTCGGTGACTTGCTTCAGATCCAGCGTCGAAGAACTCGCCGCATACGGGTAACAATCGCAGCCCACATGCTGGGTTTTTGCCGCTTCTTCCAACGAAGCGAGAAGCTGCGGACTGCGCCCCCAATTTCCGACTCCGGCACATTTGAGGTGGGAAATGATCACCGGCGATTTGGCGTGACGACCAATCTGAAACGCCTCGTCCATCGCTTCCAGCACCGGGGCGAATTCGCTGCGCAGATGGGTGGTGTACACCGCGCCGAATGCCGTGAGTTCTTCGGTCAGTTGCATCACTTCATCGGTGGAGGCGTTGTAGGCACTCGCGTAGGCCAGGCCTGTGGATAAACCCAACGCACCGGCCTCAAGACTTTCGCGCAACTGTTCGCGCATCGCAGTGATTTCTTCGGGCGTCGCGGTGCGGAACAGGTCATCCAGATGATTGCTGCGCAGCGCGGTGTGGCCGATCAGTGCGGCAACGTTCAACGTGGTATTCGCCGCTTCGACCGCTGCGCGGTAATCGCTGAAACGTGGATAAACGAATGCCGCCGCGGAGCCGAGCAAGTTCATCGGATCGGGCGGATTCCCCTTCAGACTCACCGGTGAGGCGCTGATCCCGCAGTTGCCGACAATCACCGTGGTCACGCCCTGGCTGAGCTTGGGCAGCATCTCCGGCTGACGAATCACCACGGTGTCGTCGTGGGTGTGCACATCGATGAAACCCGGCGCCAGCACGCGGCCAGCGGCATCGATTTCTTCGGTCGCCGTGGCATCGTGCAAGTCGCCGATACGCTCGATGCGGCCCTCGCGAATCGCCACATCGGCGCGGTAACCGGGCACGTTGCTGCCGTCGATGATCAGGGCATTGCGAATCAGGGTGTCGTACAGCATGTCAGTCTCCCAGCGGCAGGTGATCGTCGCCGCCACGGTATTCGTCGAGGGCCAGTTTGATCCGCCGCAGACGTTCTTGATTGTCTTCAGGATTGGCCAGCGCCAGCTCGGTCGCGAGCACGTCGATGGCGAGCAGCATGCCGTAGCGCGCCGCCGTCGGTTTGTAGATGAACGAGGTTTCCGCACCTTGCAGCGGCAGGACGATGTCGGCCAGTTCCGCCAGCGGCGAATCGGCGCGGGTGATCGCCAGAATGCGTGCGCCGTAGTTGCGCGCCAGTTCGACCGTCTCGAGTAATTCCGGGGTGATGCCGGTCAGCGAACAAACGATAACGACTTGCTCGGCGTTCAGACTGGCGGCGGTGACGCGCATCATCACCGCGTCATGACACACTGCGATCGGATAACCGAGACGCACCAGGCGGACCTGCAATTCATCGCTGCACAGCGTCGAGCAACCGCCCATGCCGAAGGCATGAATCATCCGTGCCTGGCCGAGCAGTTTCACTGCGTCGGCGAAGCGTGATTCGTCGAATCCGGCCAGATGCTGACGCAAGGTGGTTTCGATATCGCCGACGATTTGCCCGTAAAACGCCGACTGCTCAGGCGTGCCCGCCGGGTCGAGAAAACGACTGCCGACGCCACTGGCCTGGGCCAGTTGCAGACGCAGATCACGCAGGTCGCGACAGCCGACGGTGCGGGCGAAACGCGACAGCGTGGCGGTGCTGACTTCGGCGCGCTGCGCGAGGTCTTCGAGGCTGGCGCTCGCGGCGAACCCGACGTCGTCGAGCATCAGCCGGGCGATGCGGCCCTCACCGGCACTGAAGAAATCCTGACGGGCGCGGATCTGGTAGAGGATGTCCATGGGCGGCGGGCTCCGGTTACAGCAGGTAAGAAAGGCCGACGGTCAGGCCGAACGCGACTACCGAAATCAGCGTCTCGAGCACGGTCCAGGTCTTGAACGTCTGCGCGACCGTCATGTTGAAGTATTCCTTGATCAACCAGAAGCCGCCGTCGTTGACGTGGGAAAAGATAACTGAGCCGGCGCCGGTCGCCAGCACCAACAGCTCCGGGTGTGGATATCCCAGACCAATGGCCACCGGCGCAACCACGCCTGACGCGGTGGTCATGGCCACGGTCGCGGAACCGGTGGCGATGCGCATCAATGCGGCGAACAACCAGCCCATGATCAGCGGCGACAGGTGGAATTCGTGAGCAAGGCCGACGATTTGATCGGTGACGCCAGCGTCGACCAGAATCCGGTTCAAGCCACCGCCAGCACCGACCAGCAAAGTGATGCTGGCGGTGGGCGCCAGGCATTCGTTGGTGAATTTCAGAATCGATTCGCGGCTGAAACCCTGAGCGATGCCCAGCGTCCAGAAACTCAGCAAAGTCGCCAGCAGCAGCGCGATCACCGAGTTGCCGATGAACAGCAGAAACTGATTGAAGCCGCTGCCGGGCGTGGAAATCAGGTTGGCCCAGCCACCGAGCAGCATCAACACCACTGGCAGCAGAATGGTCGCCATGGTGATCCCGAAACCCGGCAGCTTGTCGCGCGGTTCGCGGTCGAGGAATTGTTTTTCCAGCGGGTTATCCGCCGGCAAGTGAATGCGCGGCACGATGAATTTGGCGTACAGGGGACCGGCAATGATCGCGGTGGGAATGCCGATGGCAATCGCATACAGCAAGGTCTGCCCGACCGAGGCCTGATAAGCCTGCACCGCGAGCATCGCCGCCGGGTGCGGCGGCACCAGCGCATGCACCACCGACAGGCCAGCGACCATCGGCAACCCGACCATCAGAATCGACACACCCACGCGGCGCGCCACGGTGAAGGCAATCGGCACCAGCAAGACGAACCCGACTTCGAAGAACAACGGCAGCCCGACCAGAAAAGCGATGCAGACCATCGCCCAATGCGCGTTCTTTTCGCCGAATTTATCGATCAGCGTGCGCGCCATCTGCTCGGCGCCGCCGGACTCGGCCATCATCTTCCCGAGCATCGTCCCCAACGCGACCACCAGCGCAATATGCCCCAGCGTCTTACCGACCCCGGCCTCATAAGCCCCCACCACCCCGGACGCCGGCATCCCCGCGACCAGCGCCAACCCGATGGAAATCAGTGTGATGACGATGAACGGATTGAGCCGGTAACGGGCGATCAGAACGATCAAAGCGATGATGGCAACGGCTGCGTACACCAGCAGCCAATAGCCGAAGTCAGGTGTCATGCGGTACTCCTCGAAAGGGTCACGTTCGAATGGGTTGTGAAACTCATAAATCATTTCGAGATCGAGATTTCAAACCACATGAAAGTAATTTTCGTGGAGAGGTAAGGCGTGTCGCGAATGGATATGTCTTGTCGCGATTAATGAAAATCGCGGGGCGGGATTTACATGCTTCCTGAACAAACACAAAACCAATGTGGGAGCGAGCCTGCTCGCGAAGGCTTAGTCACATCCAACATCCCCGTCGACTGACGCACCGCTTTCGCGAGCAGGCTCGCTCCCACAGTTCTGATCGCGCGCCCTCAGACAGAGTGCAAAACCTGTGGGAGCTGGCTTGCAGAACTCACACCATTTCGTTACGAATCCATTCAACCACCGATGTGCGCTTCGGTGCCCAGCCCAGCAGTTCACGGGCATGTTTGCCGCGCACTCGGCTGTTGGAGCCGAGGCCGTAGTTGGCCATTTCGTAGCCCCATTCGGCTTCGGCGTCTTTCAATGGCCAGTCTTGCGGTTGGCCGAGGTTCAGCGCTTGGGCCATGGCGGTGGTCATGTCGATGAACGACGCTTCGCCACTTTCGACGAAGTAGAAAGTACCTGGGACGTTTTTAGTCAGCGCCAGCAGGTACAGGGCGACGACGTCTTCGATGTGCACGTTGGACCAGATGTTCTGGCCAGTGCCGACGTGGCGCACCACGCCGCTTTTGCGTGCTTGCTTGAGCAGTCGCGGCAGTTGCACGCTGTCGCGATTGACGCCCAGGCTGTGGCCGTAGATCAGCGTGTTGCAGATGACGGCGGAATTCACCCCGTCCTTCGCCGCGGCGAGGATCAGATTGTCGATGGCCACACGAGCCGCTTTGTCGACGGTAGGTGCCGGCAGATTGTCTTCGTAGTAGATGACGTCGCTGGACTTGCCGCCCGATGCATCGCCGACAATGCTCGAACCGCTGGTGTGCAGGAACACTTTGTTGGAACCGCGCAAGGCATCGAGCAAGGCTTCGACCGCACCACGATGGTCACTGCTGGCTGCGTTGATCACGGCGTCGGCGGTGCGGGCCTGGTCGCCAAGCAATGCTTCGTCGTCGAGGGTGCCGATGACCGGGATGATGCCGAGTTCTTTGAGCTCATCGGCCTGTTCGGCGCTGCGCACCAGACCGGTGACGTTGTGCCCGGCCTGAACCAGACCCGTGGCGATGGAGCCGCCGATAAAACCGACAGCGCCGGTGACGAATACGTTCATGGAGTAACTCCCTGCGTGGGTAAGTGATGGGACGAGTATCGGCCCGTGGACCCGAGGGAAACACCCGCCCTCAGCCAAATCACTCTTGCGCAGGGGTCACGAATCAGCCCTTGAAATCGGCACTGGCGTAAGCAGCGAGTTTGCTCTGGATGAAGTCGAGGAAGCACTGAATACGCAGCGCCAATTGCGAGTTTCGGTAGTACACCGCGTTGATCGGCTGGCGATATCCGCTGTTGAATTCGCCGAGCAGGACTTTCAAGCGCCCGGCACGAATGTCATCGATGGTCATGAAGTGCGACAGGCAAGCGATGCCCTGCCCTTCCAGTGCCAGATGGCGCACGGTCTCGCCGCTGGAGGCGCTGATCGCCGGAGTGATCGGCCAACGATCACCGTGCACGTAACGCAGCGGCCACTGGTTGAGGCCTTCGTTCTGAGTGAAGCCGAGCAAGGTGTGGTCGCTCAGATCAGCGACTTGCTGCGGCGCGCCATGCTTTTTCAGATACGAAGGACTGGCGACGATCAGCAGCGGACTGCAACCGAGCGAACGCGCGTGCAGCGTCGAATCGGCGAGGGTGCCGATGCGAATGGCGATGTCGGTGCTTTGTTCCAGCAGGTCAATGATCAGGTCATTGCTGTTGAGTTCCAGCTGAATGTCCGGATAGAGCTGACGGAATTCGTCGATGTACGGGACCACCGCGTGGAGCATGAATGGCGAGGCGGCGTTGATGCGCAAACGCCCGGACGGGGTTTGCTGGCGTGACGACAGGCGTTCTTCGAGTTGATCCATTTGGTCGAGAATCAGCTTGGCGTGTTCGAAGAAGTACTTGCCCTCTTCGGTCAGGTCCATGCGCCGCGTGGTGCGGTTGATCAGCGTGGTGTCGAGCTTGGCTTCCAGCTTCGATAACGTGCGGCTGACGGCTGAGGGCGTCTGCCCGACCTGTTCGGCGGCGGCGGAAATCGAACCGCATTCGATCACGCAGACGAAAATCTGCAACTCATCGGATCTGGCTTTCACGGGTGTCCTCAAATCGATTGGCCTGCCCCGCAGGCTCAGGCCTTCGATAGTAGCCGAGCATCAGCCCTTGAGGCCAAACACCTCAGTCAAATGCTGCTCATACCGCGCCACATCAGCCTCGATGTTCGGACGCTTCATCACGTCGACACAGAGGAACGTCGGCAACCCGGTCATGCCGAGAAACTCGTTGGCCTTGTGAAACGGGAAGTACACCGCATCGACACCTTTGGCTTCGAAGAAATCAGTCGGGTCATCGAAGGCTTGCTGCGGTGCGTTCCAGGTCAGCGACAGCATGTATTGCTTGCCCTGAATCAGGCCGCCACTGCCGTACTTCTGCGACGCATCTGAGCGGGTGCGGCCATCGCTGGCGTAGAGGCTGCCGTGGCCTTCGGTGAAGACTTCGTCGAGGTACTTCTTCACCGTCCACGGCGCGCCCATCCACCAGCCCGGCATCTGATAAATGATCACGTCGGCCCAGAGGAATTTCGCCACTTCTTCGGCGACGTCGTAGCCCTCGTCGATGAAGGTGGTTTTAACGTCGAGACCACCGCGATCCAGCACGCTCAGTGCAGCTTCGTGCAGGGTCGTGTTGTAACGACCGTCGGAGTGGGCGAATTTTTTACCGCCATTGAGTAGCAATACTTTTTTCATGAGAAGACCTCGGCGCAGCCGTCGGGCTGGGTGGAGAAGAGAAATTTGAATGGCGGCAGATTAACGATCTGCCTCGCGCGGAATAAGCCGTGATTGCGCAAAATACATTTGACCAAAAAGCACGAATCGAATGCCGATTGTTGCCATAGCATTTGCGGCCATTCGAATTTGAGGAGTTGCTGCGATGAGTGAACGCCAGGGTTTTATCCTGCACGCCAAGACCCGCCCGGAAAAAGCCGAGGCGTTTGAGGCAATGTTTCGCGCCTATGTCGAGCCGAGCCGCGCGGAGCCCGGATGCATCGAGTACCACATGCTGCGTGATAAAGAAGATCCATCGCTGTTTATCTTTTACGAAATCTGGGCATCGCAGGCAGATCTGGATGTGCATTCGAACCTGCCGCACATGAAGGCATTTTTCGCCGAGCGCATGGAGTATTTGGAGCGCGATTTCGATATCCGCGCCATCGATATGCTCAGCGAAGCCTCGGCTAACCGCTGATCAGCAGATGGGCGCCGAGCGCGCCCAGACCGATAAAGAACACCCGCTTGAACAGCACAGCGCTGATCCGCTGTCGCAGCCATTGACCGAGCAGCATGCCGAGGACGGCGGGGATCAGCGCCAGCAACGAAGCGCTCAATTCGCCGCCGCCGAGGGCGCCGCGCCAGAGCAATCCGGCGGCCAACGCCAATGTCGACACGGTGAAGGACAGACCCAGCGCCTGCACCAGTTGATCGCGATCCAGACCCAGCGCTTGCAGATAAGGCACTGCCGGAATCACGAAGACCCCAGTGGCGGAGGTGATGACGCCGGTGATTACCCCACAGACCGGCCCGAGCCAGCGTTCATGTCGAGGATTTACCTGCAGCGTTGGCAGGAATAATCCGCTCAACGCGTAGATTAATAACGCCGCGCCGAGCCCGCGCACCACCCAATGTCCGCCCGCCATGCCGATCCACAACGTGCCGATGCCGGTGCCGAGGAAGATCATCAGCAACATTGGCCAGAGGCGTTGGATCAGGGCTTTCAAATGCCCGCCGAATGCCAGTTGCCAAAGGTTGGTCAGGGTGGCAGGGATGATCAGTAAAGCGGCTGCCTGCGACGGCGCCATAGCCAGACCCAACAGGCCCACGGCAACGGTGGGCAGGCCGAGGCCGATCACGCCTTTGATCAGGCCAGCGAGGATGAAGGTGCCGATAACCAACAGGGACAGGGCCAGGCCGAGGTGTTGGTAGAAGTCGGTGAGTGTGTTCATGGTGTAACTGTGCGGCAAGCGGAGGTTGGCTGAAAATCTGCCATATACTGAGGCTGCCTCTGCTTTTTTGAGAGGCTGATATTTACGTTGGGGCTGATGGCCCAGCCACCACAAACCCAAGGGCTAACCATGCACTTCGACCTCACCGACCTGCGCCTCTACCTGCACATTCTCGACACCGGCAACATCACCGCCGGCGCCGCGCGCAGCCATCTTTCGCTCGCCGCCGCCAGCGCCAGAATCCGTGCGATGGAAGCCTCGCTCGGCACCGATTTCCTCGAGCGCGGGCGCCGTGGCGTCACGCCCACACCCGCCGGCAAAGCCCTCGCCCACCACGCGCGCATCCTCCTGCAACAGGCCGAACGCATGCAGCAGGACCTCGCCGACTACGCCCAAGGCGTCAAAGGTCAGGTGCGACTGCTGTGCAACACCACAGCAATCACCGAATACCTGCCGGAAGTACTCGCGGACTTTCTGCGCGACCAGCCCAATCTCGACATCGATTTGCAGGAGCTGCCCAGCGCGCGCATCACCCACGCCTTGCGCGAGGGAGCGGCGGACCTCGGCATTGTCTCCGACGCGGTCGACACCCGTGACCTACAGACACAACCGTTCCGCGACGATCCCTTGGTGCTGATTCTGCCCATCGATCACCCGCTGTCTGACGCCGCCGACGTCAGTTTCAGCGACGCGTTGCACCACGACTTTGTAGGACTCAGCATCGACAGTGCCTTGGCGATTTATCTGGAAGAACAGGCCCTGCACAGCGGCACGAGGATGCAGGTGCGGATTCGCGCCGACGGTTTCGATGGCGTGATGCGCATGGTCGGCAGAGGTGCCGGGCTGGCCGTTGTACCGCTGGCCGCCATCGAACGTGCATCGCCGCAAAACATCAAAAGCGTGCCCCTCAACGAACCGTGGGCCCGCCGCACCTTGATGCTGTGCGCCAAGGATTTCGCTCATTTGCCGAGTTACGCCAAAGCCCTGTTGCACGCCTTGACTCTCCCCTAAGGGGCAGAGCGCGCGTTTCTGAGCAGATCGATGTCGACCCCAGACAACTGAGCACTGACCGAGCGCTATAGGGTGCGACTTCAATTCCTTCTGCCCGGAGCTCACATGACCGCGACCGCCCCTATCACCGTTCTGCGCGACACCCATCCGCTGCCGGTACTCGACGCCTGCAAATGGGAGAAACTCGAGGGCGACCCGCACACCGTCAACCTCAACGCCTACACCAGCGAAGACGGCAGCAAGATCATGGGCACGTGGATTTGCACGCCGGGCAAGTGGCGCGTTGAATACGTGAAGTGGGAATACTGCCACTTCCAGGAAGGCTACTGCGTGATCACCCCGGACGGCATGGCGCCGATCCATCTGCGCGCAGGCGACATTTTTGTGGTTGAGCCGGGCATGAAAGGCACGTGGGAAGTGGTCGAAACCGTGCGCAAATATTTCGTGTTCGCCTGATGCAAAAAAGCCGGGAGATCACCCGACGTGATTCCCGGCAAAAAATTTCCAACACACGCATTTTCCCTGTGGGAGCGAGCCTGCTCGCGAAAGCGGACGGTCAGTCACTTCCTTGTTGAAGCGAGCGCCGTCATCGCGAGCAGGCTCGCTCCCACAGTTTGTTTAGCGCTGACCTTCTATTGCAGGCTTGCGATAGCTGTTGATGATCGCCGAGAAATCTTTCCCGCCGTCCCCACGCTGACTCATCGCCTGATACAACTGCTGCGCCACCGCGCCGAGCACCACCGGTTGATGGGCCTGACGCGCCGCTTCTGTCGCCAAACCGAGATCCTTGAGCATCAGTTCCGCACCGAAGCCACCGGTGTAACCGCGCGACGCCGGCGCCGTTTCGACAATGCCCGGCCACGGGTTGTACATCTCCGAACTCCAGCAACGACCGGTCGAACTGTTGATGATCCCGGCCAGCACGGACGTGTCGATGCCCAATGCATCGCCCAGCGCCATCGCCTCGCTGACGCCGACCATCGAAATCGCCAACAACAGATTGTTGCAAATCTTGGCGATCTGCCCGGTGCCGACTTCACCGCAATGGACAATGTTGCGGCCCATCTGCGCCAGCACCGGTTGCAGGGTGGCGAACAGTTCCGGGGTGGCGCCGACCATGAAGGTCAGGGTGCCAGCGGTCGCACCGCCCGTGCCGCCAGAGACCGGTGCATCCGCCATGGCCACGCCTTGTTTGGCCGCAGCGGCAGCGACATCGCGAGCGGTCTGCGGATCTATCGTGCTGCAATCCACCGCCGGCACGCCTTTGCCGATACCAGCGAGCACACCGTCCTCGCCGAGCCAGACACTGCGCACATGCACAGCCGCCGGCAGCATGGTGATCACCAGATCGGCATCCTCGGCCGCCTCACGCGCCGAAGCGCGAATGCTGCCGCCCAGTTGCTCCAGTTCCGCCAGCACGGTTTTGTTCAGGTCGACCAGGTTCAGCGAATGGCCGGCCTTGATCAGGTTGCGCGCCATCGGCGCGCCCATGTTGCCCAGACCGATAAATGCGATTTTCATGGTCGATTCCTCAGCGCAGGTTGATGGTGGTGTTCACGCCGTCGTTGACGCTGTCGTCATCGAACCAGCGCGCCGTGACCGTTTTGGTCTGCGTGTAGAACTGCACCACTTGCTTGCCGTACGGGCCGAGGTCGCCGAGTTTCGAACCGCGCGAACCGGTGAAGCTGAAGAACGGCACCGGCACTGGAATCGGGATGTTGATGCCGACCTGACCGACGTCGATTTCAGTCTGGAATTTACGCGCCGCTGCACCGCTCTGGGTGAACAGGCCGGTGCCGTTACCGAATGGGTTGGCGTTGACCAGCTCAATCGCCTGATCAAGGGTATCGACTTCCAGCACCACCAGCACCGGGCCGAAGATTTCCTGGGTGTAGATCTGCATGTCGGTGGTCACGCCCGAGAACAGGGTCGGGCCGACAAAGTTGCCCTGCTCGTAACCCGGAACCTTGATGTCGCGACCGTCCAGTTCGAGCTTGGCGCCTTCCTTGATGCCGCTTTCGATCAGATCGAGAATCCGCGCCTTGGCTTTTTTCGAGATCACTGGGCCAACATCGGTGCCCGGCTCGTTGCCGGCGTTGACGGTGAGTTTCTGCGCAAGTGCTTTTAGATCGGGCAGCCATTGTTTTGCCGCACCGACCAGCACCACCACCGAGGTGGCCATGCAACGTTGCCCGGCCGCACCGAAACCGGCACCGACCAAGGCATTCAGCGCTTGCTCGCGGTTGGCATCCGCCAGCACCACGGCGTGGTTCTTCGCGCCCATCATCGACTGCACACGTTTACCGTGTTTGCCGGCCAAGTCGTAAACGTGAGTACCGACAGCGGTCGAACCGACGAAAGACACCGCTTTGATGTCCTTGTGCGTGCACAGGCCATCCACCACATCTTTGCCACCGTGAACCACGTTCAACACGCCCGCCGGAACGCCGGCCTCGATCGCCAACTCGACCAAAAGCATGGTCGACAACGGATCCTGTTCCGAAGGCTTCAAGACGAAGGTATTGCCGCAAGCAATGGCCATCGGGAACATCCACAGCGGAATCATCGCCGGGAAGTTGAACGGCGTGATGCCGGCGCACACACCGATTGGCTGGCGCAGGGTGTAAGTATCAACGCCGCCGGCGACGTTCTCGGCGAACTCGCCCATTTGCAGAGTGCCGATCGAGCAGGCGTGCTCAACCACTTCCAGGCCACGAAAAATATCGCCCTCGGCGTCGGCAATGGTTTTGCCCTGTTCGGCGCTGAGCACCACGGCGATGCGCTTGGAGTGTTCGCGGATCAGCGCCTGCAGCTTGAGCATGATGCGCATGCGCGCGCCAATCGGCGTCAGTTTCCAGGTCTGGAAGGCCTGCTGAGCGGCGCTGACGGCGGCATCGACTTCAGCGGCGGTGGCGAACGGGACTTTGGCCAATACCTGCTGGGTTGCCGGGTTGACGATATCGTGCCACTCGGTGGTCTGCGACTCGACCCACTCGCCGTTGATCAGCAGCTTGACCTTCTGGACCGTGGTTTCGTTGGGCGTAAGCGATGCGTTCATGCTGGTCTCCGAAACTTGTTTTTATCGTAGGAGCCAAGGCGAAGGGTTCGCCTTGAGATGAGGCGTGTGTCACGAATTGGTTGTCGGACTGTTTTTGGAGTATAGATGTGCAAACTTCTAATAAGAACGCACATATAAGCCCGTCCATCATGCAAAAAAACATCACCTCTTTAGGCTCGCTGAACTGGGACGACCTCAAGTTTTTCCTCGAAGTCGCCCGCACCCGCAAGGCCAGCACCGCCGCCAAACGGCTGGCGGTCGACTACACCACGGTGTCGCGGCGGATCAGTTCGCTGGAAGCTGCGCTCGGCACCTTGCTGTTTGAAAAGTCGCGCACCAGCGGCTTTGTCCTGACCACCGAAGGCCAGCGTTTGCTCGGTTATGCCGAGTCGATTGAAAGCACATTGCACATGGCCTGCGAGCAGGTGTCAGGTTCCGGCGTGGCGCTGTCCGGGCACGTGCGCATGGGCTGCACCGAAGGCTTCGGCAGTTTTTTCATCACCCCGCAATTGAGTCATTTCGTCGACGCCTACCCGGCGATCTCGGTGGATATCCTGCCGCTGCCGCACTTCATCAGCCTGTCCAAGCGCGAGGCCGACATCGTCATTGCGCTGGAGCGGCCGGAGCATGGGCCGTACGTCTGCTGCAAGCTTTGCGACTACCGCTTGCAGCTCTACGCGACCCAGGACTACCTCGACAAACACCCACCGATCCGCCGCCCGGCAGACTTGGGCAAGCATCAATTCATCAGTTATGTGGATGACCTGGCGTTCAGCTCGGAGCTGCTCTATCTGGCGAACGTGCTGCCGGGCGCCAGCGCCAACTTGCGCAGCACCAGCGTGATCGCGCAATTCGTCGCGGCCCAGCAAGGGCGCTCGCTGGCGATTCTGCCATGCTTCCTCGCCGCGCAGGATCCGCGTTTGCTGCCGGTGCTGCCGGAGGAAATCGACATTACCCGGCAGTTCTGGATGTACTGCCGGGAGGACCTGCGCAAGTTGAAGCGGATCACCCTGTTGTGGGATTACATCCGCGAGGTGACCGAGCGCAATCAGGGTCTGTTGATGGGGGAAACCGGCGAAATGAAGTTCGCCGATTAGTCGTTGCTGACCACGATCGCCACGCGGCGGTTCTCGGTGCGACCCGCCGCCGTATCGTTGGATGCCACTGGCTCTTTGCTGCCAAGGCCTTGCAGCTGAATGTTTTCCTGCTTCATGCCGATCGTACCCAGCACGGCGGCGACACTTTTGGCGCGGCGCAGCGACAGTTGCTGGTTGTAGGTTTCCTTGCCCGACGCGTCGGTGTGGCCATCGACCCGCACGCGCTCGATGCCGACGCCCAGCAACGCTTTACCGATGCGCTCGACGATCTCGGTACTTTCCGGGTTCAGGCTTTCGACGTCGCTGCCGAACAGCACTTTGCCGGACAGGCCAAACTCCCAGCCTTCATCGGTCAGCTCGAAACCTTGCTGTTTGAGCACCGCGACCTGCGCCGGGGTCAGGCCTTTTTGCGGCGCAGTCTGGCAACCGGTCAATGTCAGTGCAGCCATCAACAGCAGCGCGGAAAACAGTCGGATTGGAAGTGAGAACACGGAATTAGCTCCTGGTTTGAACGGGTTCGACCGGGTGCTCCGCCCCAGCCGTGAATTGGGCGCCACGCGACAGGCGCTTGGCCTGATACATCGCCGCGTCGGCGGCATTGAGCAGGCTCCCGGGGGTGGCGCCATGATCCGGAAAAACCGCGATGCCGATACTGAGCGAGGTCACGACACTGGTGTCGCCCGGCAGCGCAATGGGCATGTCCATGCTGTCGAGAATCTTCTCGGCAATGCGTTCGGCGTCATCAATTTCGTGCAAGGGCGTGAGCAATATGGCGAACTCGTCACCGCCCAGACGGGCCACCAGATCGTCTTCCCGCAACTGCGCGCGTATCCGATTGGCAATGGCTACCAACACCGCATCACCGGCGGCATGCCCGAAGTTGTCGTTGATGCCCTTGAAGCGGTCACTGTCGAGAAACAGCACGGCAACGCGCTCATTGAGTTTGCCGGCATTGCGCAAAGCGCGGATCAAGCGCCCCTCGAAAAACGCGCGGTTCGGTAAACCGGTGAGGCTGTCGTGGCTGGCCAGATGCGCGAGGGTTTCGTTTTCACTTTGCAGGTGGTTCTGCCAGGACTCGAGTTCATCGAGCAAGGCATTGAAGTCATTGCCGAGGTTATCGAGTTCGGCAATCTGCGCGGGCGGCACGCGGCGATCCAGTGCGCGCTCGCTGCGCGCGGCGTGGGCCACGGTCGCGAGGCTGCGCAGCGGGCCGATGATTTCGCGTAGCTGACGACGCGCCAGGTAGATCGCCACCCAGGCACTGATGGCCGTGCAGAGCAGAATCCCGGCGAGACCGCTGAGCAGAAAACGCATCAGACTGCCGCCATGACCAGTGAGCAGAATACGGCCGATCTCACGATCCTGATGCACGATCGGCAAGCTGATCGGTTTCTCCAGAAGGGCGCGGGTGATCTGCATCTCCAGTTCAGAGAACAAGCCGTTTTCCGCGCGTTGCCAGCGTGCGAGCACTCGACCTTGGGCATCCAGCACCTGCGCATCCGCCACTTCTTCAGTGGACGCAATCAGCGCCAGCGCTTCGGTGGCGGCGCTTTTATCGTTGAACACCACCGCTGCTTCCACGGTGTAGCTGATCGAACGGGCAATCAGGTGCAGGTTGTGGTCGGCGTATACGCGCAGTGCCAGAACCCCAAGCAGGGTCAGCGAGACACTGGCCATCGCCACCGCCATCAGCGCGACGGTCAAATGCCCACGGCCAAGCACCGAGCCCAGGGTTGGGCGGCTATTCGATCTGGACAGTCTCATGGTGCCGCCGGTTTGCGACGGGACAACTGCAGCACGCTTGGATGAATGCGTACGCCGCTGCGGGCAACGGAATCGAGATTGACCTCAAAGGACACCTGTTCGTCACCGACGCGCAGGCAGAACAGACTGCCCACGGTGCACTGATCGCCGCCTTCGCTGATGCTCAGCACCGGGTGACCAATCAAGGATGCGAAGAGACGGCTGCGCTCATCTGCGGTGAGTTTGCCGATGTACACCGCGTCGCATTCGTTGACGATCGCCGGGTTGTCGGCCAGCAGTCGACGGACGATGACTGGTCGGCCAGTGGCCTGTGTGGTGCCTTTGACCAGATCATCGGTGTATTCGGTAGGGCCGACGATGCACAAGCGCAGTTGCGCAGGTTCCACCGGCCAACGGGCGTAACTGAGGATGCCGAGAACCACTTGCGTGACAGACTGCGCACGATGCTCTGCCATGCCCGGCGGCGTCTGCGCTTGCACGACGGACGCGCCCGTCAACAGCCAGAGCAGACCGACCAGCCACGCGAGCTTGCAGCCAACGACGCGCTCTGTCGCCCAGACAGACACCTTCATGCGGGGATTCTCTTGGATCGTAGCGAAATGATGCCGCAACGATAGCACAGCGGTGGAACGCCAGCGAGACAGCGGCGCCTGACTGTTTGGTCAGTAATCGCCGCCCATCCTCAGGATTTTCACGGGCGAGGCTCGCTACCCTCCTCCAGTTCCAGCATCAGTCCGCTGAGACGCTTGACCTTGCGCTGGACGGCCTCCTCAAACACCCCGGCGCGCGGCTCGATCAGCGTGAACCAGTGCTTGGCGCGGGTGATTCCGGTGTAGATCAGCTCTTTGGTCAGCACCGGGTTCAATGCATCCGGCAGGATCAGCGCGGTGTGGGCGAACTCCGAACCCTGCGACTTGTGCACCGTCATCGCGTAGACGGTTTCAACGTCGTTAAGTCGACTCGGCAAGACGAAGCGCACGCCACCCTGACCATCGTTGCGCGGAAAGGCTACGCGCAGCACCGATTTGCCAGCATCAGGTCCTTCGCGCTCGGGCAGCTTCAGCGCGATGCCGATGTCGCCGTTCATCAAGCCCAGACCATAATCGTTGCGGGTCATCAGCACGGGGCGGCCTTCGTACCATTGCTGGTCGCTGTCGATAAGGCGAGCCTTGAGCAATGCGCTGGTGATGCGCTGGTTCAGACCTTCAACACCCCAAGGTCCTTTGCGCACGGCACATAACAGTTGAAAGGTATCGAATGCCTGCAAGACTTCGCGTGCCCAGTCGGTCCAGTCTGGATGCTCGAGCGGCCTTGTGGCGGACGGGCGCTTGTCGCGCAAAACGCTCAAATAATGCCGATAGCCTTGCGGGCCGTCGCCGTGACCTTCGAGCAGCAGACGCTCAAGTTTGTGGTCGTGCTCGCCCTTGAGTGGCAGTGAAAACACATCGTCGTAGTGCCCGGCGGCCAGTAGCTGGCGCGCCTCGTCCGGCAACTGCTGATTGACGCGTCGCGCGAGCTGACCAATGCCGCTGCCTTCACCGAAGCGCCGCGAATGACGCAACATCACCACTTGCTGGGCCAGTGGATGGGAGCCGTCGATGTCTTCCTGCAAACCGCTGTCCTGCAGGGTTTCCCCACTGACCGATTCGAGCCATCGGCGGGTTTGCGGGCTGTACCAACCTTGTTCCGCGTCACGGCACAGGTCACCCAGTACCGCGCCGGCTTCCACGGACGCCAGTTGGTCCTTGTCGCCCAGCAGCACCAGACGCGCGTGGGCCGGCAGCGCGTCGAGCAGGCTGGCCATCATTTCCAGGTCGATCATCGACGCTTCGTCGACTACCAGTACATCCAGCGGCAAGCGGTTGCCGGCATGGTGGCGGAAGTGTCGCGTGCCTGGGCGGCTGCCGAGCAAACGGTGCACGGTGGTCACGTCGCAGGGGATTTTCGCCCGCACGTCTTCGGCGACTTCCAGCGATTGCACTTGCTGACTGATCGACTCGGTCAAGCGTGCCGCGGCTTTGCCCGTCGGCGCGGCAAGGCGAATCCGCAAGGGGTGACCGGCCTCCACTGCCGGCGCTTGCAGCAGCGCGAGCAAGCGCACCACCGTCGTCGTTTTGCCGGTGCCTGGGCCGCCAGTGACAATGCTAAAAGCACTGCGGGTGGCGAGGGCGCAGGCGAGCTTTTGCCAGTCGATAACCTCAGCGGAACTCGCTGATCCGAACAATTCATTCAGCCGCTGCGGCAGATCTTCCGGCGTCGCTTCGGTGTGTTCGAGGCGTTGACGCAATGCGGTGTCGATGCGTCTTTCGTAAGCCCAGTAACGGCGCAGGTACAGGCGCTTCCCGGAAAGGACCAGCGGACGCTGCTGCGCCGCCTCACGGTCATCGACCGCCAGCGCGACCAGACCACTGCCCGCCAACGCCTTGCACCAATGCACGCCATCAAGCGCTTCCAGCAATTGCGAAGGCAGCAGCAAAACGCCTCCTTGCACGTCGCCTTCGGGTGGCAACGACAGGGCAAAGTCCGGGGCCTTGAGCGTTTCGAACAGATCCAGACAGACGTGGCCGTGGCCCAATTGATGGCTGGTCAGTGCGGCGGCGAGCAGTACCAAGGGATCGGTGTCAGGCTCGAGTTCGTAGAGAAAGGCTACGAAGGCTTTGTCCAGTGCACGCAGCCAGCCGCGCTCGACCCAGCGGGTGAGCAACAGCAGCAAATCGTCAGCGCTGGTGAGGGGCGACAGTCTCGACAGACTGTCCGCTGCCAACGGGGTCGGCAGCAGATCAGCGAAGGTGCGGCTCATAGCAAGACTCCCTGTTCCCATGCGGGTTCGGCTTTGGGTTCGGGTTTGCCCTGGAACATTCGGTCCAGACGCTCGATCAACTCGCGCGGCGGACGGGCGAAGTAAACCCCGCGACTGTCGGCCCGCGTGCCCCGCAGAAACAGATACAGCGCGCCACCGACATGCCGGTCGTAATCGTAGTCGGGCAACCGCGCCTTGAGCTGGCGATGCAACGCCAGCAGATACAGCACATATTGCAGGTCGTAGCGGTTATCGAGGATCGATTGTTCCATGGCCTGCTCGGTGTAGGCCAGATCATCCACACCCAGCCAGTTGGACTTGTAGTCGGCCACGTAGTATCGACCATTGTGCTCAAAGGTCAGGTCGATGAAGCCTTTGAACATGCCGTTGAGTTGCACCGGTTCTGCCCCCACTCGGGCCACGCCATTGTGGGTGTGCTGACGCACCAGCTCGTCCAGTTTGAGCACGTCGACTTTATGGCTGGCGAACCAGAATTCCATCTCGACGCGGTACTGCTTGAGTTGCTCGAGAATCACTGGCGGCTGCCCGCTCGCAATCGGCAATGGCGATTTGAGCAGATGCTGCAGCCAGTCACTGAGGGTGACGATCCAGCCTTCCCAACCGCGCAGATTGCAGCGACGGCCAATCGCATCCTCAAGCATCTCGCGAGATACGGCGAAACCGTCATCACCCGCCCACTCGAGCAGACCATGGAGAAATGTTCCGGGATTCGGGCCACGGGGGAAACGATGGATATCGGCGCCGCCGGAAATGATTTCGCGCGGCGCATCCGGGTCGAGGCGTTCGTCATCGAACAGCTTCTGTGCTTGGGGACTGTCCGGTGCTTCATCACTGCCGACACTCAGCACATCACTGATACGCAGTGCGCTATAGGACGCGATCCACCAGTTTTCGCTGGCCTTGCGCTTAGGCAATAGCGTGGCACTGAGCACGGCCTCGTTGCGCGGCGGCTGATAGTGTTCGGCGGTGGGCGGCGGCATATCGGCGATGCTGATCGCCGCGCAGTTCTGTTGCAGGTCTTCCAGCCAACGGTTGAGCCCGGTGGATTCGCCCAGAACAGCGCCACCGCCCAGCAAGTAACCCAATGCAGAAAGATGCAGCACCGAGCTGTTGTTATTGCCGCGCTTGAGGTCTGTGACGCCCAACCAGCAGGCATGTTGCGCGCGGGTCAGGGCGACATAGAGCAAACGCAGATCTTCGGCGAGACGCTCTTCATCCGCCTGCGCGATCAACTCGGCGGTTGGCTTGAGACTGACTTGAGCCTTTCCCGCCGCGTCGTGGTAATGCAGCGGCAACCGGCTACCGTCCACTGGCTTAGCCGAGCAAATGAACGGCAGGAATACCAGTGGATACTCAAGGCCTTTGGACTTGTGGATAGTCACCACTTTGACCAGTTGCTCATCGCTTTCCAGACGCAGGATCTGTTCTTCACCCGCCTGGCCCGACAATGCCAAAAGCTCGGCCAGATGGCGGATCAGCGCCTGCTCACCATCCAGTTCTGCGGCGGCTTGCTGCATCAGCTCCGACAGGTGCAAAAGGTTGGTCAGCACCCGCTCGCCATCGCTGCGCATCATCAAGGTTTGCGGCAAATGGAAGTCGTGCAGGAGGCGCCGCAACATGGGCAGCACGCCTTGCTTGCGCCAGAGTTCGCGATAGCCTCGGAACTGCATGACGCGGGTTTCCCAGACCAGCTCGTCCTGATTCAGCCGTTCCAGCTCAACCAGTGGCAGATTCAGGGTGATGCAGGCCAGTGCGGCTTTCAGTGAACGCTCTACGTCCGGTTCAGCGCAGGCCTTGAGCCAGGACAACAGGTCGTGAGCCTCCTGTGCCGCGAACACCGAATCCTTATCCGACAGATAGACGCTGCGCACTCCCCGAGCGGCGAGTTCACCACGCACAGCCTGAGCCTCTTTACCGTCGCGCACGAGGATGGCGATGTCTGAGGGGCGCAGGCCTCTGAACTCTTTTTCTTCCTGTGTGAATCCTGCGCTGCCGCTTTGTCCGCCATTGAGCAGCGCAGTAATTTCGCTGGCGCAGGCCGCTGCCAATTGCTGCCGATAGACCGCGCCCGACAATGGCTGATCGCTGGGCAGCAGCCAGACGTTCAGGGCCGCAACGTCCTGCCGGCTAATCTGCAGTTTTTCCTTGCGCCCCTGAGACTCTACGGACTGGAACGGCACCGGGTTTTCGCCGTTTTTCTCCCGAAACAAAAACGCGCCGCGCCCCTGCTCTCGGGACTCGGCGCGTGCGAATACATGGTTGACCGCGTTGACCATGCCATGGCTGGAGCGGAAGTTGGTGCCCAGCGTGTGCAGGCGACCGGTGGTGGCCTGACGTGCACGCAAATAGGTGTAGATGTCCGCACCGCGAAACGCGTAGATCGCCTGCTTGGGATCACCGATCAGAAACAGCCCGGTGTCAGGGCTGTTGTCCTCAATGCGATAGATACTTTCGAAGATCCGGTACTGCACCGGGTCGGTGTCCTGGAACTCGTCAATCAGTGCGACCGGAAATTGCTCGCGGATCAACGTCGCCAGTCGCTCGCCACCTTCGGACTGTAACGCAGCATCGAGGCGCAGGAGCATGTCGTCGAAACCCATTTCGGCACGGCGACGCTTCTCTTCTTCAAACCGCGCACCGACCCACTTGGCCGCGTGTTGCAGGACAGCGGCGTCGGGTGTGGGCAATGTATCGAGACTGGATTTGAGCCCGGCCATGGCGTCGAGGCCGGGATGACTCGGTGCCTGACCTTTCCAGGCCTCAGCCATACCGTCAGGGGTCAATCGGCTAAAACCGGTGCCGATGTCCAGTTGCTCCATGGCTTCGTCTTCGGCCCATGTCTTGAGCTTCTCGAACCACGGTTCAAAATAACGCGCCTGCATCTTGCGACCATCGACGGCCTTGCTGGCAACGCCTTGATGACAGATGGCGAGCAACTCGTCTGCCCACTGGCGCCAAGGCATTTTCAGTTCGATCAATGCTGCGCGGCGCTCTTGCAAGCACGCCTCAATGAGCTCGGCGGGCGCTTGCCCCTCAGCGCTGTCGCGCTCACTGGCGAACAATCCGCGCACGCGCGGCAACAATGCCGCAGGACCGCCCCAGTTGCTGCGAACCCAATTGAGCGCGTCACCCTGCATCGGATAACAGAACAGCCGCCAGTAATCGCGCAACACTTCGCCGAGCAGATCGCTGTGATCGGTCTCCAGTGACTGAGTGAATAAACTTCCGCTGTCGAACGCATGCTCGCGCAGCATGCGCTGACACCAACTGTGAATGGTCGAGACGGCGGCTTCGTCCATCCATTGCGCGGCGATATCGAGACGATTGGCGCAACCGGGCCATTGCACAGGTTCGAATTGGTCGCGCAGTTCGGCGATCAACCCGTCCGGTGCCGGCGTCTCGTCACGGAAAAAACGTGCCGCCTCGGCCAGTCGTGTGCGGATCCGCTCGCGCAGTTCTTTGGTCGCGGCATCGGTGAACGTCACGACGAGGATTTGCGGCGGCAACAGTTCACGACCAAAGCTGTTGGCTTCGCCTCCGTGGCCCAGGATCAGGCGCAGATAAAGCGCAGAAATAGTGAAGGTCTTGCCGGTACCGGCACTGGCTTCGATCAACTGGCTGCCGCGCAGGGGGAACGCCAGCGCCAAGGGTGTCTTCGTACTCATGCGCGTGCCCCTTCGCTGGACAATGAACGCCAAGGGGCTTCAAGCAATGGGCGGTATAAGGCGTCGCACCATCCGGAGAATGTTTCGTCGGCAAGCAATGCATCGAAGTCGGCAAATTGTCGCGACAACGCCGGGCTCTCGCGGCGCTCGCCGTCGCTGGTCTGACCGTCACCTTCATAGGCTTTGCGGGCGGCCGCTTCGGCCTTGACCGGGTCGGTTTGCGACAGCCAGGCAAAAGCGGTTTTCACGGCGATCGGTAATGGCTGGCGCATGCCAGCCTGCCAAGCCAGAAGCAGATCGCCAAGGAACCGCAGTGCGCGATCTTGCTCCATCGGCTCAAGCAGCAATGTGTCGTCGCTGGCGACCAGTGCCGTGGTCAATGACAACCCGCTGGCACAGGCGACCAAATGATTGACCCATGGTTTGGTCAGTCGATGCCACTTACGACTTTTGATCGAGCCGATACTGTTGGGAATCGTCGTGACCGACAACACACCACCATCGCTGCGCTGATGCAGACTTGAGAGCCAGCCTTCAAGGCGCAACTCCTGCAAGTCGAGACTGATCGGGATGGCACTGGTCAGTGGTGTCGGCCATAACGCCAGTAGCTGTTGATAACGCTGCAGCAGGTCCGGCAGCGGCTCGATCAGTTCCCGCTGCAAGCATTCGCCGAAGCCGGCCATTGGCAACAGCCCGCTGTTTTGCAGACGCCGGGCCTGAATTTCAAGTGCTTTATCGACATTGTCCGGTTGCCGCAGCGCTGCTTCGAGCAGACTGTCGCTCAACGTATAACGCTGCAACGCGTCGAGCACAAAGGGCTCCTCATCGGCCAACGGTGCTTCGGCAGCCTCGAAATACACCTTGAGTCGCTGCGTGAAGAAGTGCCTTACCGGGTTGCGCAGGAAATCCTGCAGCAGCGCGAGGCTCAGCGGCTCCTCCTGAATAAAGGGAGAGAGTAACTCCGCGTTATGTTGAGGCGAATGCTGTTGGTGCAGTACCTGCCATTCGCTGGCGTAGCTGAACAGTTGATAGCCTTCGTGGAAATAGCGTGCACTGAAAGGCTGCAGCGGATGCTCTTCGGTCATGGCGTCCAACAAATCCTGACCTTCGTCGAGCAACCGCCAGCCGCTGGCGAGGTGATCGCGCAACTGGCCGATCAGCACCGACGCTGGGCGCTCGCTGTTGTCGCGAATGCTGCGACCGACCCAGCTGACGTAGAGCTGATTGCGCGCGGACAGCAGTGCTTCGAGCAACAGATAACGGTCATCTTCCCGTCGGGAACGATCACCCGGGCGGTAGTCGCTGCCCATCAGATCGAAGTCCAATGGCGGCTGCGCGCGCGGGTAATCACCGTCATTCATGCCGAGCAAACACACCAGTTTGAAGGGGATGGCGCGCATCGGCATCAGCGTGCAGAAATTTACTGCCCCAGCCAGAAAGCGTTGCGACAAACGCCCCTGATCCAGCCCGGCGAGCCAGGCTTCACGCACGACCGTCAACGGCAGCTCATCGACCAGCGCCACTGCATCACAGGTCTCCAGCCAGGTTTCGCGAAGCTCTTCGAGTTGGGTCAGCAAGTAATCGTCGTGTTCATTGCTGGCTTTGAAGAACAGTTGCATGAGTGCTTGCAGTCGCTGGCCCCACTCTTTGGGTTGGGCGGGTTGCGTAAGCTCTTGGTGCGCGAGTTCCAGCGCATCAAGCAAAGCCACCAGCGGTCCAATCAGTGCGGCGTCCAAACCGCCGATTTCATCATAGGGCTCGATCCCTGCGTGGGCACTCGCACTGCCGACGGCGTAACCCAGCAACATTCGGCGCAGACCAAAATGCCAGCTGTTCTGCTCCAGCTGATCAGGTAAACCAAGTCCTGCGCGTTGCTCGGCGCTCATGCCCCAACGGACACCGGCGCCTTCGATCCAACGGTGCAGCGTCGGCAAGTCGCGTTCTTCGACGCCGAAGCGCGCACGCAGAGCGGGAACGTCGAGCAGGTCGAGGATTTCACTGACGGGAAAACGGCTGTCCGGCAGTTTGAGCAGGTGTTCGACAGCGATCAGCAGCGGATCGCGACCACGCTGGCCCTGATCCGCCAGTGTGAAGGGAATGAAACGCGGATCGTGCCGTTCGAGTTGACCAAACACCGCACGGATGTGTGGTGCATAACTGTCGATGTCCGGCACCATCACGATGACATCGCGAGGACGCAAATTCGGGTTGGCGCTGAAGCGGTCCAAGAGCTGGTCGTGGAGGATCTCGACTTCGCGCTGAGCGCTGTGGGCAATGTGAAAACGGATCGAATTGTCTTTTGTCAGATCAAAAGCGGGCCAGTGCTCACGCGTTTCGTTGAGCGCGCGTAGCTCAAGGATATCGTCCTGAAGTTGATTGAGCAGATTCTGCGGCTGAGTTTCGCTGAACAGATCGATGCGACCATCTCGAAACGCTGAGCGATAGCTGTTGGGATCGTCGTAACTGTCGAGCAGGTTGATGTAGTCACGGCCTTGCTTACCCCATGCAGCCAATAGCGGGTGGGCATGTTGGTGCAATATCTCCGGGTCCAGGACAACAGGCATTCCGCTCTTGCGCGATTGTCGCTTGTACTGGTGCCGTAGCAAGTCCTTGTCGGCCACGATATCCGCCCAGTGATGACGGCATGGGTTGTGTACGCAGAGCAAAACCTGGCTGAAACGCGCGAGCCCGGCCAACGCTTCCAGGACTTGCGCTGGCAATGAGGAAATCCCGAAAACGATCACTCGCGAGGGAAGGCCCGCCGGGGCTTCAGTGAGGTTGTTGATCCGCTCAATGAAGCGCTGGTGAACACCGGCGCGACTCTGCGCCATGCCTTGTTCACCGACGTCATTCAACAGTGCACGCCACAATTCGGCTTGCCAGCAACTGGTGGCTGGCAGAGGTTTTACTTCGCCTCTGACATTGCGCAACTGGTGGCGCCCTTCAGCCCAATCCTCAAGCCAGTCAGCCCGATACACCTGATATTGGTCGAAGAGATCCGCCAGGCGTTCGGAGAGTTGGTAGCGTTTGCGCAAGTCCGTGTCGTGGGTGAGGAATCGTTGCAGCGGCTCGAAATGCGCGCGTTCGATAACCTGGGGGAGCAGCCGCATGAGGCGCCAGGTGAGCGGGGCTTTATCGAGCAAAGATTTGGCCGGAATTTCTTCTCGACCCAGAACCATTCGGTAGAGCTGCCACATAAAGCTGCCGGGCAGTTGCACATCAATCGCCGCAGCAATACCGCAGCCACCAAGATCGTCTTCCTCAGGGTCTTCCGCCAAAGCCAGCTTGAGCCATTGGGCGATGCCATTGCTTTGGACCAACGCAATTTCGTTTTCCAGGGGCGCCAGTGGATAGCGCCGCATGATGCTGATCACAAGGCTGCGCAGTTCGTCCAGGCTGTTGCTCTGGACCACCATGAATGCAGCGTTGAGGGACTGGGCGTCCGGCATAAGGGCTTCCTTGGAAAAGTACAAAAGCTAGGGCAGAACCTTAGCATTGTCGGCAGATTGTGACAGCCGGACGACGTCAACGCGTGCTGTAAGAACTTTCCTGCAGGC
>NZ_JBOBDR010000026.1:0-87167 GCF_050586545.1 Pseudomonas sp. WC2
AAATGTATTCCCCTGTGGGAGCGACGGTGCGACGATTCGAACTGCTCGCGAAGGGGCCATCAGCCCCACCGCAACTCTCGGATCAAACCCCGGCTTTCGGCGATTTCACCGAATCATTGCCGGTCACTGTGGCGGTGCTGGTCGCCGCTTCGGCATTGGCTTTCAGCTTGCTCAGCTCTTCGCCGGCCCGTTCGATCTTGGCGCGCACATTGTTCATGTCCTGACGACTCTTCTCGATCAGGCTTTTCATCGAACTGTGCCCGGTAATCCCGCGGGCCATGGCCACGCCGCCAATCGCCACCTGAATCAGACCGAACACACCGCCACGGCGCAGGCCTTTGCCGACCATGATCACGCCGCCGGCCAGCGAGCCGATGCGCTCCCAACCTTCGACGTTTTGCTCGGAACGGCTTTGGAACGGGGTGGATTCGATACGCTCGACGCGTTTGAGCTCGGTCATGATCTTTCTCCAGGCAATGAATAATGGATAAACAAGCTGACTGCCGCAGCGGTCAGCTTGTTCCATCGGATGTACGACGCTTCAGCGGAATTTTGGCCCGGAGCGGGTGTTCAGGCCTTTGGCCATGCGGTCGTAGAGCACGACGTTGACCGTGGCGGCGAGGTTCATGCAGCCGGTGGTCGGGATGTACACGACGTCTTCGCACCAATCGCGGATTTCTTTATCCAGCGAACCGTCTTCCGGGCCGAAGATGTACAGGGCGCGATCCGGATGAGTGTATTCCGGCAGCGGGCGGGCGCCCTCGACCAGTTCCACGGCGACGGGCACGCAGTTGAGCGGGAGGATCTTTTTCAGATCATCGATGCCGATCAGCGGGATGTCGTAGTGCACGCGTTTGGTGTCGGTGACGAAGTCGGCGGCGCGTTCATAACGCTTGCCGGTGTAGAACACCGAGGCCACGCCATAGCAGCCTGCGGCGCGCATCACCGAACCGACGTTCTCCGGTGACTTGGGGTTATACAAACCAATGCAGCTGTACCGTTTGTCTGCCACGAGCGGGGTGCCTTCGGGAAAAAGAGGGCGATTATACGGGGATTGGGCGGTTGTGGTCAGACCGCTCGTTCCCACGCTCTGCGTGGGAATGCAGCCCGGGACGCTCCGCGTCCCCTTAAACCGCCGAACGCAGAGCGTCCGAAGAGGCATTCCCACGCGGAGCGTGGGAACGATCATGTCTGGCTTAATCTTCTTTCTTCATCAACCCGGCCAGCGCGGCAAACGGGTTATGCGTCGCCTTGGCGATTTTCGGCGTGCTCAGCGAGCCTTCGCTGAAGTACTGCTGATCGGTATACCGCGAGTGTTCGTTGTCGTGGCAATACAGGCACAACAATTCCCAGTTCGAGCCGTCCTGCGGGTTGTTGTCGTGGTTGTGATCGCGGTGGTGCACGGTCAGTTCGCTCAGGCGCTTGCCGGAAAACTCACGGGTGCAGCGGCCACAGACGTGCGGGTACATCTTCAGGGCCTTGTCGCGGTAGCCCATTTCCTTGTCGCGCTGGTTGTCGGCGAGGATGCGATCCAGCTTCGACGTGTTGGTTGGAGTGGACGAACTCATGGGTTCACCTTTGTAAAAGACTAATGACGGTTATGGGCAGAGTTTAGCTCAGCCTTTGAGCTTCTCGGCAATCCAGATCGTGTGGCGCGTGCCCTTGTTGCCGTGGGCGAAGACCTGGACTTCTTCGGCCTTGAAACCGGCCTTCTTCAATTTGTCGGAAAACTGCTTGTCGGCGCTGGCTGACCATACGGCGAGCACGCCTTTCGGGCGAAGAGCTTTGGCGCAGGCATTCAGACCAGCGGCGGAATACAGCCAGCTGTTGGCCTTCTGCGTCAGTCCTTCGGGGCCGTTGTCGACGTCGAGCATAATCGCGTCGAAACCGTTGGGCTCGCTTTGCAGCACTTTGGCCACGTCTTCCTGACGGATCACCGTGCGCGGATCCAGCAGCGGGCGGCCGGACTTCTCGCCGAGCGGGCCACGGTTCCATTCAACAACGCCGGGCACCAGTTCTGCGACCACCACTTCGGCGCTCTTGCCCAGGTGCTTGAGCGCGGAGGCGAGGGTGAAACCCATGCCCAGACCGCCGATCAGCACGCGCGAATTTTCCCGGCCAGCCACCTTGCGACACGGAATCTCGGCCAGCGCATCTTCGGAACCGTGCATGCGCGTGTTCATCAATTGCCCGCCGTCGCCGCCCTGGATCTTGATGACGAAATCCTCGCCATACTCGAACAGGCACAGGGCACCGCCGCTTTCAGGGATCGGGGTGGTGTCGAGCAGAACGAAACGTTTCATGGAAATCTCTACAAGGGGGAAGGCAAGCAGGCCCGTTGGGAGTAGCCTGAGCGCAGACTAGAGGCCAAACGGAGCCCTTGATGAAGCGCACCATTCTAACGGTCATTGCCCTGGCCGCGCTCTCGATTACTGCAGTGCAGGCGCAACAGACGATTCCGGTCAGCCCGGCGCCGCAACCCGGCTCGCCCGGTACCGCGACACCGACGCCGTATCCGCAGATCACCCCGATCACCATTCCCAAGTCGGGTGCCGGCAGTGGCAGCCCGCCGCTAGTGCCGATCGAAATGCCCAGCCCGCCGAGCAAGGATCAACCGGTGCCGGGCATCGAACCGAACGGTACCAAGGCGAAATCCCCCGGCGGTTAAACCTGCTGCGCGGCCAATTGGCCGTCGGCCATGCGCAGGCGTTTCGACAGGGAGACGGCAAGGGCGCGGATGATCTTCGCGGCGATCTTCGGCGCGTCGTTGAGCATTTTTTCCAGGGAGTCTTTGCCGAGGTTGAGCAACTGACAGTTGCTCGCCGCGATGCAGGTGGCCGAACGTCGCTCGCCATCGAGCACGGCCATTTCGCCGAAGGCGCGACCGCTGCGCAGGGTGGCCATGGTGATGACTTGGCCATCGGGCCCGGTTTTCTGCACGGCGACCTGACCGGTGTGGAGGATGCACATGAAGCTGCCGGCATCGCCCTCACGGAAAATCGCCTCGCCCTCAGCCACCGTGCTGATGCTGAAGTAGCCGGAAGCGGCCGCAAAGTCGGCCAGTTGCAATTGATCGAACAGGCCGCAGTCCATCAGCCAATCGCGGATTTCGTTGTTCAGGAAGGTCGGTTCTGACATGTCGGCACGGTCTTTTTGTTTTCACATTTTCAAGGCGGTACACCGCCCCTGTGGGAGCTCGGGGAGTATCGGCCTCTTGGGTCTGGAATTAAGACCCAAGTGACCGACGGAGTTCCTCAGGCCAGGCCCAAAACCTTGAAAACAAATGCGTATTCGAGCGCTACGTCACGTAATCCCTGATAACGCCCGCTCATCCCGCCATGCCCGGCACCCAATTCGGTCTTCAACAGCAGGACGTTGTCGTCGGTCTTGGTCGCGCGCAATTTCGCCACCCACTTGGCCGCTTCCCAATACTGCACGCGGCTGTCGTTGTAGCCGGCGATGACCAGCGTCGGCGGGTAATGCTGTGCGCTGACGTTTTCGTACGGCGCATAAGCCTTGATCCGCTCGTAAACCTCCGGCTCTTCAGGATTGCCCCACTCGTCGTATTCGGTGACGGTCAGCGGCAGCTCCGGGTCGAGCATGGTGTTGAGGACGTCGACGAACGGCACTTCGGCAATCGCCACGCCGAACAGATCCGGGCGCTGGTTCAGCACGGCGCCGATCAGCAAACCACCGGCACTGCCGCCGCTGATCGCCAGTTTTTCGGCGGTGGTGATGCCGTTGAGGATCAAGAATTCGGCGCAGGCAATGAAGTCGCTGAAAGTGTTGTGCTTGTGTTCCTGCTTACCGGCGCGATACCAGGCTTCGCCCAGCTCGCCGCCGCCGCGCACATGGGCGATGGCGAAGGCCATGCCGCGATCAAGAAGACTCAGACGCGCGTGAGAGAACCACGGATCCAGACTGGAGCCGTAAGCGCCATAACCGTACAGATACAGTGGCACCGGTTTGCCGAGCATTTCGCGTTTCATCACCAGGCTGATCGGCACTTGCGTACCGTCCGGTGCCGTCGCCCACAGCCGTTGGCTGACGTAAGCGTCGGCGTCGAACGGGCCGAGCACAGGGGTTTCTTTGAGCACGGTCTGCTCGCCGCTGGCGAGGATCAACTGGCGCACCTGCGCCGGACGGTTCAGCGCCTCGTAGCGCAGACGAATGCGGTCGCTCTCGAATTCCAGGCTGTTTTGCACATAGAGGCTGTAGGCCGCGTCCGGCAATTGCACGCGATAAGGCGTCAGGCCGTGTGGGTGAACTTCGATGATCGGCAGTCCACCTTCGCGCAGGCTCAGGGTCATGGCCTCGGTGTTGAGGCTGACGCCATCGAGCATCACCGTGTCGTTGTGCGGGATCAGGTTCTGCCAGTCGGCTTCGGTCGGCGCGATGCCGGTGTCCGGCGCCTGATACAGGGCATAGTTGATGCCGTCGCGGTTGGTGCGGATAAACCACGTCCACACGCCATCGAGCAGGCCGTGATCGACATCGTATTCGTGATCTTCGACGCGCGGCGCCAGGCAAGTGAACGGCAAGTGCGGCTGATTGGCGTCGAGCGCCCAGACTTCGCTGGTGGTTTTGCTGCCCAGCGACAAGAGCAATTGTTGTTCCGAGCTGGAGCGGTAGCAATGCAGGAAGAAACGCCCGTCCGGCTCGTTGAACACTTCCTCGGCAGCGGTGCCGTCGAGACGATAGCGCAACAGCTTGTGCGGGCGGTGGGTGTCGTCGAGTTCGCCGAAAAACAGGGTCAGGCTGTCGTTGGCCCAGGTCATGCTGCCGTCGCAGTCTTCGAATTCCAGTTCGCTGACCTTGTCGTTGGACAGCTCTTTGACGAACAGGGTGTAAATCTCGTCTCCCGTGGCGTCGACGCTGTAGGCCAGACGCTGATGGTCTGGGCTGATGCTGAAGGCGCCCAGCGAGAAGAAGCCGCCATTGGCCAATTCGTTCGGATCAAGCAGCAGTTGCTCGCGGCTTTCATCGAGGGTCAGGCTGTCGTCGGCCGGGCGCGGGCAGCGGTAGTGCCGGGCATATTCGTCGCCAGCGGTGGTGCGGGTGTAATACAGGTACGGGCCCCATGGCGAGGGCAGGGACAGGTCGGTTTCGAGAATCCGACCTTTGATCTCTTCGAACAGAGTGTCGCGCAGGTCGGCCTGATCGGCAGTTTGCGCCTCTTGATAAGCGTTTTCGGCCTTGAGGTAATCGAGCACCGCATCGGTGTCGCGCTCCTGCAGCCAGGCATACGGGTCGGCGCCGGCAGCTTTGTGGGCAATCGGGGCGCTGATGACGTTGGCGGATTCGGGCATGAAAGGCTCTCGGACAATGTTCGGAATAAAGGTTTTCGCAGTTCGTGAAACTGTCGCATTCCCCTGTGGGAGCGAGCCTGCTCGCGAATGCGGTGGGTCAGACAACAAAGTTTCAACTGACAGTCCGTATTCGCGAGCAGGCTCACTCCCACAGGTCGCATGTCTATTGGGACAAGCCGGGCGGGCGAAAAGTCGTTACTATAAGCGCCTCTTTGCCTGCCTTGCCATGGACACCATGACCGAGAACGACTATCTGATCGCCTGGGGCCTCTACGCCTTTGCCGCCGTGGGCTGCCTGTTGGTATGGATGCGCCTGACCACCTGGATGTGGCGCTGGTTGCGCGAGCCACTGCGCGTGCTGATGGCGGTGTTGCTGTTCAGCCCGACCATCATCGACCCGGTGAAAGCCAAGGTTGCACCGTCCATCGCCATCACTGCGCTAGACCTGGCCTTCAAGGTCGGCAACAACGCCTGGCGGGCGATTTCCGATCTGTTCATGTACGGCATGATCGCGTTCGGCATTTACCTGATCTTCGTGCTGATTCGTTTCCCGATCGAACGCTCTTCCCGCGCCCGTCGTGAACAGGCCGAAGCCGCTAAAGCCGCCGCCCGTGCCGATGATCGCGACGACGATCAACCCTTCGGCGGTGCCGGCGATGATCGATACGGCCGCCCACCTGTGCCGAGCAATCCGCAGCGCATGCGGGTCGAGCCGCGCCTGTAATCCGAGAGTCCGCACATGTGTGAATTACTGGGCATGAGCGCCAACGTGCCGACCGATATCGTGTTCAGCTTCACCGGTTTGATGCAGCGCGGCGGTCGCACCGGCCCGCACCGCGACGGCTGGGGCATCGCCTTCTATGAAGGTCGTGGCTTGCGTCTGTTTCAGGACCCGGCGGCGAGCTGCGAGTCGGAAGTCGCCAATCTGGTGCAGCGTTATCCGATCAAGAGTGAAGTGGTCATCGGCCACATCCGTCAGGCCAACGTCGGCAAGGTCTGCCTGTCCAACACCCACCCGTTCGTCCGAGAACTGTGGGGACGCAACTGGTGCTTTGCGCACAACGGCCAGCTCGCCGACTTCACCCCGATCAAAAGTTTCTACCGCCCGGTCGGCGATACCGACAGCGAAGCGGCGTTCTGCGATTTGCTCAACCGCGTGCGTGCAGCCTTTCCGGAGCCGGTCGAAGTAGAAGAGCTGCTGCCGGATCTGGTCGCCGCGTGCGCCGAATATCGCAGCAAAGGCGTGTTCAACTGCCTGCTCAGCGATGGCGACTGGCTGTTCTGCTATTGCTCGACCAAACTCGCACAGATCACCCGGCGCGCACCGTTTGGCCCTGCGCGGCTCAAGGATGTCGACGTGATCGTCGATTTCCAGGCGGAAACCACGCCCAACGACGTGGTGACGGTGATCGCCACTGAACCGTTGACCGAAAACGAAACCTGGACCCGCTACGAACCGGGCCAATGGAGCCTGTGGCGACGCGGCGAATGCGTCAGCCAAGGCAAGACCGAATAAGGATTGCACCCCATGTTGCTCAGTTATGTACGGCTGGTGTTGTTTGCGGCGGGCCTGTTGATCGGTGTCCAGGTGCCGGGGTTCATCAACGATTATGCAAAACGTGTCGAAGCGCATCTGATCGAGGCGCAGACCGGTTTGCGCGGCTTTCAGGGCACTGCCGAACAGTTTTTCAAGGGCGATATGCAGGCGCTGGTGGCGCATTACCGCGCCAGTGAGGATCCGATTTTCCGCAGTGATGCCGACAGTCTGAACACCTTGCTCACGCGTCAGCTTGCGCTGGATAAACAATTCCAGGCGATGCAGGGCCCGTGGTACATCCGCTTCCTGCAAGTGGTGCTGGCGGCCGATCCGGACATTCGCAAGGAAACCTGGAATGGCTACAGCTACCAGATCCTGCTGACCCCGGAAGCGATGATCTGGGGCATGAGCGGCGCGTTGCTGCTGTCGTTCGGGATTGAATGCCTTTTCCGCTTGATCGACTGGGTGGTGCTCGGCGGCAAGCGATTGCGCCAGAGCCGGCCGATCGAAGATCGCGACGTGCGCGGTCTCTGATGATCGTTCCCACACGGATGATCGTTCCCACGCTCTGCGTGGGAATGCAGCCCGGGACGCTCCGCGTCCCAAAGCGGACGCGGAGCGTCCATTGAGGCATTCCCACGCGGAGCGTGGGAACGATCATGTTCAGTCAGTGAGGGTGATGTAGTCCTTGCCGACTTTCTGCGCATACCCCGCCAACACCTGCTGACACAACGTCACAATCTCCTCGACCCATTCAACGCCCACCCGCCACGACACCACCACCTGTAAATTCGGTGGCCGCTGATCAATCGCCAACAAGATCAATTCCCCCCGCGCCAGTTCCTCAGCCACCAGCACCGGCGGCAGCACGCCCACACCAAAGCCATCGCGCAACAACCGGGTAATCGCCGACACCGAATTCACGCAATTCAAGCGCGGCGCCATTACGCCGTTGGCCTGCATCAACGCCACAAGATCCTGATGCGGTCGTGAGTTTTTCGAGTAGGTGATGATGCGTTCCTGCGCCAGTTCAGCGAGGTCGGCGTAGTCGCGGTTGTAGATCGAATTACTGGCGACGATCCAGCCCAGCGGATGGCTGGCCAGCTCCAGGCTGCGCACGCTTTCATGGCGCACCAGATCGGTTTGCAGGATCAGATCGAGAAAGCCTTTTTGCAGTTGATCGCAGAGGTTCAGCGAGGTATCCGCCACCAATTCGATTTCCACCCGTGGATACAGATCGGTCATCTGCGCCACCAACGGGCTGAGCCAGGTGTGGATCACCGTGTCCATCACGCCGATGCGCACACGGCCAACCTTGCTCGAGCGGGTCTCGATCGACTGCTTGAGTGCCGACATGGTGTCGAGCATCTGCTCGGCATACTCCAGCACTTTCAAGCCTTCCGGCGTCAGGCTGACCCCGCGCGAATCGCGCAAAAACAGTTTCACCCCCAGCTCACCTTCCAGCACCGCAATGCGGCTGGAGATCGACGCCTGGGTGGTGAACAGCTTGTCAGCGGTCAGACGAAAACTCTTCAGGCGGGCGACCCAGACAAAGGTCTCGAGAAACTTCAGGTTCATGGGCAAGGCTCGGGTGACAAATTTTTCTTATGGCTAAGGCGGGTTTTTATTCGTTGGACGCAGCAGGGCCGCGCGACGAAAAATCGACGCATCCGGTCCCCACGATAGGCGTCGTCGGGGCTACGAACAAGACCAATAAAAACCTGCGGAGATAAGCCATGCGTGCTCCCGACACCCTAGAAGTACCCAAGGCAACGGCGCGTCCCGGGCCGTTCGACTGGTATCGCAACATCAACCAGCAGGAGCGCCGCACCTTCTGGAGCTGCAAGATCGGTTACGGTCTGGACGGCATGGACACGCAGATGCTCAGCTTTGTCGTGCCGACGCTGATTGCGATGTGGGGCATCACCACTGGCGAAGCCGGACTGATTCACACCAGCACCCTGATTGCTTCCGCGATTGGCGGTTGGGTCGCCGGGATCCTTTCTGACCGCATCGGCCGCGTGCGCACCCTGCAACTGACGGTGCTGTGGTTCGCCTTCTTCACCTTTCTCTGCGGCTTCGCGCAAAACTACGAACAACTGCTGATCGCCCGTACCTTGATGGGCTTCGGTTTCGGCGGCGAATGGACCGCTGGCGCGGTGCTGATCGGCGAAGTCATTCGCGCCAAGGATCGCGGCAAAGCGGTGGGCATGGTGCAATCCGGTTGGGCGCTGGGCTGGGGCCTGACGGCGATTCTGTACGCGCTGCTGTTCTCTGTCCTGCCACCGGAAGACGCTTGGCGCGCGCTGTTTATCCTCGGCATCGTGCCGGCGATTTTTGTGATTTTCGTTCGTCGTCTCGTCAAGGATCCGGAGATCTATCGCGAAGCCAAGGCCCAACAAACGCCGGAGAATCAGTCGAAGTTCTACGAGATTTTCGCGCCCGGCATGCTCTTCACCACGTTCCGCGCATCAGTGCTGACCACCGGTGCTTTGGGCGGCTATTACGCAATCACTTCGTGGCTGCCGACCTTTCTGAAAAACGAACGCGGCTTGAGCGTACTCGGCACTGGCGGCTATCTGGCGATGGTAATTGTCGGCTCCTACGTCGGCTATGTAATCAGCGCCTATCTGACCGATCTGCTGGGGCGGAAGAAGAACTTCATTCTGTTCGCGGTGGGCTCGTTCACCATCGTGCTGCTCTACACGCAACTGCCGGTGAGTAACGGCGTAATGCTGTGGTTGGGCTTTCCGCTGGGCTTCTTTGCCTCGGGGATTTTCAGCGGCATGGGCGCGTTTTTGACGGAGCTGTTCCCTACGCGCATTCGCGGTTCGGGGCAGGGCTTTTGCTACAACATCGGTCGGGCGCTCGCGGCATTGTTTCCACTGCTGATCGGCTTGCTCAGCCAGAAAGTGCCATTGAGCGTGGGCATTGGTGCTTTCGCGGCGGTGTCTTACGGCGTGGTGATTATCGCGGCGTTGAGCCTGCCGGAAACCCGTGGCAAGCAACTCGATGCGCAGTAACTGATAACCTGCGCAGCAAAGTCCTACAGAAAAAAGACAAGCCCCTACAGGAGTGTTCACCGTGAGCCGCCTGCTATTGAATTGCGACATTGGCGAGAGCTTCGGCAGCTGGACCATGGGTCTGGACGCCGAGGTCATGCCCTTCATCGATTGCGCCAACGTCGCCTGCGGTTTTCATGCCGGCGACCCAAGCATCATGCGCAAGACGGTCAGCCTGGCGTTGAGCCACGGCGTACAGATCGGCGCGCACCCGGCCTATCAGGATCTGGTCGGCTTCGGTCGCCGTTCCATGGCCTATTCGGCGCAAGAGCTGCAAGACATTTTGCATTACCAGATCGGCGCCCTCGATGGCATCTGCAAGGCGCAGGGCGGGCGGGTCAGTTACGTCAAACCCCACGGCGCGATGTACAACGACATGATGGCTAATCCGGCGCAATTGCGCGCGGTGATTCAGGCCGTGGCCGCGTACGACCGCGTCCTGCCGCTGATGCTGATGGCCACTCGCGATAACTCGCCCGCGCAGCAGATTGGCGACGAGTACGGCGTGACCCTGTGGTTCGAAGCCTTCGCCGACCGCGCCTATGACAGCGCCGGCAAACTGGTTTCGCGACAACTGCCGGGGGCGGTGCATCACGACCCTGAGAAAATCATCGAGCAAGCGCTGACCATCGCCCGTGGCGGCAACCTCACCGCCAGCGATGGCAGCGCATTGCGTCTGCATGCCAATACCCTCTGCGTACACGGTGACAACGCCAGTTCGGTGGCCGCCGTGCAGCGCATTCGCGAGGCCTTGAATCAGCAGGACGCGCAATGAACCCAAGGATTGAAGTGGTGGCACTGGATTGCCTGATGCTGCGCCTGTTCGATGAAATCGCTGAGGCCAACATGCCGTGGATGCTCGCTGCCAGCGAGCGTTTGCGTGCGGTGTTCGGCGATCAATTGATTGATCTGGTGCCGTCGTACACGACGTTGATGGTTCATTACGATCTGACGAAGTTGAACCCCAATCAGGCGCGGGAATTGATTGCCGAGGCATTGATTGATCTGTCGCCCAATGCACGCAGCGGCGGCCAGTGCCATGTGTTGCCCGTCTGGTACGACCTCAGTGTCGGGCCTGAATTGAGCTTGCTGGCCGAGCGCAGTGGGCTGGCAGTGGAGGAGGTAATACGTCGCCACAGTGGCCGTGAATATCAGGTGTTCGCCCTCGGTTTTGCGCCCGGTTTTGCCTTTATGGGCCTGGTTGACGAAATCCTTGCAGCGCCACGTTTGAACACTCCGCGCAAGAGAGTCGCGGCTGGCAGCGTCGGCATCGCTGAACGACAAACTGCGGCCTATCCCGTGGTGTCTCCCGGCGGCTGGAACCTGATCGGTCGTACCCCGGCGAAACTGTTCGACCGTCATCGCGATGGCTACAGCCTGATGCAACCCGGCGACACCGTGCGGTTTGAAGCCGTGAGCCACGCCGAATTCATCGGTCTGGGTGGCGACGACACGCCGCTGGAGGCACACGCATGAGCCGATTGACGATTGAGGCGAGTACGCCGCTGTGCCTGTTGCAGGACGCCGGACGATTTGGTGTGCGGCATCTGGGCGTGACTCAGGGCGGCGCGGCGGATTGGAATTCCATGAGTTGGGCCAATTGGCTGCTGGGCAATGGGCTGGATGTGCCGGTGATCGAAATCACCCTCGGCGGGTTTGCGCTCCTCGCAGAAGAGGATTGTTTGCTTGCATTGGCCGGGGCGGATCTTGGCGCACAAATCGATGGCCAGCCGCTCGCGCCGTGGCGCAGCTTTAAATTGGTCAAAGGGCAAAAATTGCAGTTCACGCAGCCGCACCTCGGTGCTCGGGCGTACTTGGCGGCGCCCGGCGGCTTCGACGCTCCGAAGGTCTTGGGCAGTAGCGCGACGGTTGTGCGCGAAGAACTCGGCGGGCTCGATGGAATGGGCTTGCCGTTGGCCAAGGGGGCGACGCTGAGTTATCACGGGGAAGCGCTAATGGTTCGCGAAGTGCCATTGGCGTTGCGGCCGGATCTGAAATCGACTGCACCGCTGGATCTGGTGCTCGGCGCGCAGATCGGTCAGTTCAGCGGGCAGAGCCTGTTCGATGTGTTCAACAGTGCGTGGACGCTCGACAGTCGCGCCGATCGCATGGGCATTCGTTTGCTGGGCAAGGCGTTGGAATATCAGGGCCAGCCGATGATTTCCGAGGGGATTCCCTTGGGCGCGGTGCAGGTGCCGCCGGACGGGCAGCCGATTGTGTTGCTCAATGACCGGCAGACGATTGGCGGATATCCGCGATTGGGGGCGTTGACGCCGGTGGCGTTGGCGCGGCTGGCACAGTGTCTGCCAGGGGCTCAGGTGCGGCTGCGGCCGGTGGTGCAAGAAGTTGCGCACCGTGAGCATGTCGAGTATTTGCAGCGTTTCAGGAATAGCTAAAAGCTTCGTCGGAACGCCGCCCGGTGCAGCTCACTTGATCGTTCCCACGCGGAGCGTGGGAACGATCTGGTCGTCATTTGGACAAAAACCGCATCCCTTCCTCAAGCCCGCGCAACGTCAACGGATACATCTGATCTTCAATCAAATCCCGCACGATATTGGTCGACGAGGTATATCCCCACGTATCTTTCGGATACGGATTGATCCAGATGAGCTTCTTGTACTTCTCCATGAAACGCTGCATCCACACATAACCCGGCTCTTCATTCCAATGCTCGACACTGCCGCCGGCCTGGGTAATTTCATAAGGCGCCATGGCGGCGTCACCGATGAAAATCACCTTATAGTCGGCGCCGTACTTGTGCAGCAGATCCTGGGTTGAAGTGCGCTCGGAAGTGCGGCGCATGTTGTTCTTCCACACCGACTCATAAACGAAGTTGTGGAAGTAGAAATACTCCAGATGCTTGAACTCGGTCTTGCAGGCCGAGAACAACTCCTCGCAGATCTTCACGTGGGCGTCCATCGAGCCGCCGATGTCGAACAGCAACAACAGCTTCACGGTGTTACGGCGCTCGGGGCGCATCTGAATATTCAGCAGGCCCGCATCTTTGGCGGTGTGGTCGATGGTGCCGTCGATGTCGAGCTCTTCCGCCGCGCCTTGGCGGGCGAATTTACGCAAGCGACGCAGGGCCACCTTGATGTTGCGCGTGCCCAGCTCCACCGAGTCGTCGAGGTTCTTGTACTCGCGCTGATCCCAGACTTTCACCGCTTTGCCCTGGCGTTTGCCGGCATCGCCGACCCGAATGCCTTCCGGGTTGAAACCGCCGGAGCCGAACGGGCTGGTGCCGCCAGTGCCGATCCACTTGTTCCCACCGGCGTGGCGCTCCTTCTGTTCTTCCAGACGCTTCTTGAACTCTTCGATCAGCTTGTCCAGGCCGCCAAGGGACTGGATCTGCGCGCGTTCCTCGTCGCTCAGTGAACGCTCGAATTCCTTGCGCAACCAGTCTTCGGGAATCAGCGCCTGCAGGTGATCGTCGAGTTTTTCCAGGCCATTGAAGTAGGCGCCGAACGCACGGTCGAATTTGTCGAAATGGCGTTCGTCCTTCACCAGAATCGCCCGCGACAAGTAGTAGAACTCATCCATGTCGGCGAAGGTCACGCGCTGTTTCAGCGCGTTGATCAGGTCGAGCAGCTCTCGCACCGACACCGGCACCTTGGCTGCGCGCATTTCATTGAACAGGTTGAGCAACATGGCATCAGCCTCTTAGCGAGAACCGCGACGGCTCATGAACGCCAGGCGCTCAAGCAATTGCACGTCCTGCTCGTTCTTCACCAAGGCACCGGCCAGCGGTGGAATGGCTTTGGTTGGATCACGTTCGCGCAGCACCGCTTCGCCGATGTTGTCGGCCATCAGCAGCTTCAGCCAATCGACCAGTTCCGAGGTCGACGGCTTCTTCTTCAGGCCCGGCACTTTGCGCACGTCGAAGAACACGTCCAGCGCTTCGCTGACCAGGTCCTTCTTGATGTCCGGGTAGTGCACGTCGACGATTTTCTGCAGGGTGGTGCGGTCCGGGAAGGCGATGTAATGGAAGAAGCAGCGGCGCAGGAAGGCGTCCGGCAGCTCTTTCTCGTTGTTCGAGGTAATGATGATGATCGGGCGCTTCTTGGCTTTGATCGTTTCGTCGATCTCGTAAACGTAGAACTCCATCTTGTCGAGTTCTTGCAGCAAGTCGTTCGGGAACTCGATGTCGGCCTTGTCGATTTCATCGATCAGCAGAATGACCCGCTCCTCGGACTCGAAAGCCTCCCAGAGCTTGCCTTTCTTCAGGTAGTTGCGCACGTCGTGGACTTTTTCAGTGCCCAATTGCGAGTCGCGCAGACGGCTGACCGCATCGTACTCGTACAGACCCTGATGGGCCTTGGTGGTGGACTTGATGTGCCAGGTGATCAGCTTGGCATTGAACGATTCGGCCAGTTGCTCCGCGAGCATGGTCTTGCCGGTGCCCGGCTCGCCCTTGACCAGCAGCGGCCGCTCCAGGGTGATGGCGGCGTTGACCGCCAGCTTCAGGTCATCGGTGGCGACGTAGGCCTGGGTGCCTTCGAACTTCATCTGCTAATCCTCGAACGGTAACGCCGACCTGAACGGGCAGGGCGGGGGCGAAATAATCGGATGCCCGACTATAACGCGCAGGCCGGTCGACTGTGAACGCAGACGACTTATTCAGTCTCTGAATGGGGCGTCACATGTTGACTCAGTCTCGGCGCATGGCCAGTATTCAGGTATCGCCGATTTGGCGATAGCCTCTCAGGCATGACGACTAAATACCGATTTCGCGACAAATACCGCATTCAGTTGCGCGAGAAGGATCATCCGCCGCCCCACGTTCACCTGATCGGTGGTGGAGTAGATGTGATGCTTAGCCTTGAGACCGTTGAAGTTATGACGGGTAGGGCGCCGCCACTGGTTATCAAAGAAGCGCTGGCGTGGATTGCCTCGCATCAGGCGCAACTTCTGGAGGACTGGAAACGATGTTACCCATGAAAAGGCCTCGTCTGGCGGCTGTGCAGGCGCTGTCAAATTTTCGCTTGGCACTGACTTTTATTGATGGCCAGACACTGACACTTGATTTGGACCGTGATATTCACGCTTATCCCGGTCTGCAACCGTTGCTCGATGCCGAAGTGTTTGCGACTGCCACCATGGACGACGACGGCTGGACGGTCGAATGGTGTGAACCCGATATACAGATCGGTGCAGACACGCTTTATATGGATGCGCTGGCTCAGAATGCCGCTGATGAAAACACTCGGATTTTCATTGATTGGCGTGCTCGAACCGGCCTGTCACTCAATCAGGCAGCCGAAGCGCTAGGTGTTAGTGCTCGCAGTATCAGCCGCTACAGCAACGGTCGTGAGGCAGTACCCCGATCCCTGGCGCTGGCCTGTCTAGGCTGGGATTCACTGCAGCAGAATTCAACGTTAGCGGCAGAGGATTGCGGTCGTTACACCGTAAACCGCAAACCCTAACCCGCATCCGGCTTGGGCCGCTCATACCGCGCATTGAATGCCTGTACGAAACCATTGCGCAAAATCTGCAAAAACGCTTCGAACGCGCTGATATTTTGCTGATGCACATTGCCGCTGAGTTCGACTTTGGTGGCGAACTGGTTTTTCGTCTGGTTTTTCAGCACCGTTTCAGTGCCACCGACCAATGCCTCCCAGACTGAGCGGAAGATGCTTTTGTTTTTGTTTTCCACGTCCTGTTGCCAGTTGAACACTTCAACGTCGCGCAGTAGCGGTTTGATGTAGCCGTTGACTTGGGCTTTTTTGGCTTTGGCTTCGATGACCACGTCACCGTGGCCGGCGTTGAAATCGAACTTGCCGTAGGCCGAGGCGAAGTCGTTCATGCGTTTGAGTTCGATGTCTTTGGCGCGCAGGCGGAATTCGAAGTCTTCGAAGTTGCTCAACGGATCGAATGTTGCGGTGGTTTCCAGCGGTGCATGGCCCAGCAGCAGGGCTTTGCCTTCGAAGCGGGCATCCCGCTTGCCTTCTTTGTCGACGACGTTGGTCAGGTTGTAGATGCTCGCCTCGACGTTAGTGGCGTTCATATTGACGGGCGGTTTGGAGTTGAAGTTGCGGAAACTGATTTTGCCGTCGCTGATCTGCACCTCGTCTAGGGTGATGGGCAGCAACTTGCCCAGCTGTTCGCGCCAGTCGGTGCCTTGACCGGTCTGGGAGTTCTGTTTGTTGGCACCGCCGTCGACGAAATTCACTTCAGGTTTGACGAATCTCACCTGTGCGACCACCGCGTGGTCGTACCACAGCGAGTGCCAGCTGACCGCCAGATCTATGAGCGGTGCATTGACGAACGGCACCGGTACTTTGCCGTCGACCTTGACGATTTTCAGGCCATTGATCTTATAGGCCCCGCGCCACAGGGCCAGATCGACGTCAGTGATCTGGCCACGGTAATCACCCATGTCCGCAAGCTTGCCATTCAGGTAGTCGCGCACCATGTAAGGCAGGGCGATGTGCAAGGCGATCAGCAGCACCACGATTCCGGCGAAAGTCCACAATGGCCAACTGTAGCGACGCTTCATGACGATAATTCCCCAACGATGTAAAGCGATTGACTGTCGGCGACCACAGACGTTCGACCCGACTGGACTGTGATGGGCAACAGGCTTACCTTGGAAGGCTGAATTCAACGCTGCATAAGGACCCAGCCATGAGCCGTATTTTCGCTGACAACGCCCATTCCATCGGTAACACACCGCTGGTGCAGATCAACCGTATTGCGCCGCGTGGCGTGACCATCCTGGCCAAGATCGAAGGGCGCAACCCGGGTTATTCGGTCAAGTGCCGGATCGGCGCGAACATGATCTGGGACGCCGAAAGCAGCGGCAAACTCAAACCGGGCATGACCATCGTTGAGCCAACTTCCGGCAACACCGGCATCGGCCTGGCGTTTGTCGCGGCCGCGCGTGGCTACAAATTGATGCTGACCATGCCGGCGTCCATGAGCATTGAACGCCGCAAAGTCCTCAAGGCATTGGGCGCCGAGCTGGTGTTGACTGAACCGGCCAAAGGCATGAAAGGCGCCATCGAGAAGGCTGCCGAGATTGTCGCCAGTGATGCCGACAAATATTTCATGCCGGCGCAGTTCGACAACCCGGCCAACCCGGCCATTCACGAAAAGACCACGGGCCCGGAGATCTGGAACGATACCGATGGCGCGGTGGATGTACTGGTCGCGGGCGTTGGCACAGGCGGAACCATTACCGGCGTTTCGCGGTATATCAAGAATACTCAGGGCAAACCGATTCTCTCGGTGGCCGTTGAACCGGTTTCCTCGCCCGTCATTACTCAGGCGCTGGCCGGTGAAGAGATCAAGCCGAGCCCGCACAAGATTCAGGGTATCGGCGCGGGCTTCGTGCCGAAAAACCTTGATCTGGCCATGGTTGACCGGGTCGAGCAGGTGACCGACGAAGAATCCAAGGCCATGGCGCTGCGCCTGATGCAGGAAGAAGGGATTTTGTGCGGCATCTCCTGCGGTGCGGCGATGGCTGTCGCGGTGCGTTTGGCCGAGACCCCGGAAATGCAGGGCAAGACCATTGTGGTAATTCTGCCGGACTCAGGCGAACGGTATCTGTCGAGCATGTTGTTCAGCGATCTGTTCACCGAACAAGAGAATCAGCAGTAAATCCTGTTGATTCAGGTCAGCCAGGGTTCAGGATCGTTATGTTAATAAATGCTTTGTTGCGCAATGCTTAACACTGAATCTTGGCTTCAGCGGGTTTTGCCCGAGGCCGGTAATGTTTATCATGGCCGGCTGCCATGCCCAGTGAACGGCATTGCGCAGCGTTGTCTTTATTCAAGGAGTCGTTGATGACCGTTTCGTTAGCCGCCAAGGTGTTGGTGCTGCTGCTGTTCGTGGGCAGCATCCTCTACGTGCATTTGCGCGGAAAGGCGCGTTTGCCGGTGCTGCGTCAGTTCGTCAACCACTCGGCACTGTTCGCCCCCTACAACGCTTTGATGTACCTGTTTTCCGGCGTGCCGTCCAAGCCGTATCTGGATCGCAGCAAGTTTCCGGAACTGGATGTGCTGCGCGATAACTGGGAAACCATTCGCGACGAGGCCATGCACTTGTTCGACGAGGGCTACATTCGCGCCGCTGAAAAGAATAACGATGCCGGCTTTGGTTCGTTCTTCAAGAAGGGCTGGAAGCGTTTCTACCTCAAGTGGTACGACAAACCGCTGCCATCGGCGGAAACCCTGTGCCCGAAAACCGTGGCCTTGGTCAGTGCGATTCCCAACGTGAAAGGTGCGATGTTTGCGCTGTTGCCGGGCGGTAGCCATCTCAACCCGCACCGCGATCCGTTTGCCGGCTCCCTGCGTTATCACTTGGGCCTGTCGACGCCGAATTCCGACGACTGCCGAATTTTCGTCGACGGTCAGGTTTACGCTTGGCGTGATGGCGAAGACGTGATGTTCGACGAGACCTACGTGCACTGGGTCAAGAACGAAACCGAAAAGACTCGGGTGATCCTGTTCTGCGACGTCGAGCGTCCACTGCGAAACCGTCTGATGACCCGCATCAACCGCTCTATCAGTGCGTTCCTCGGCCGTGCAACCGCACCGCAAAACCTCGATGACGAACGTGTCGGCGGGATCAATCAGGCCTACGCCTGGAGCAAGAACTTCAGCGACAAGTTCAGCGGCGTGGTCAAACAGTGGAAGCGTCGCCACCCTAAGGCCTACCGCGTGTTGCGCCCGGTGCTGGCGGTGGTGGTGTTGACGTTGCTGGGTTATTGGCTGTTTGGTTGAGGCTGATCAGGCGATACAAAACCGCTCCTTGTGAGCGGTTTTTATTGGCTGCGAGTCAGCGCCGTCCAGCGAGAACGTCGGGTTCGTCTTCGATGCCTGTGATCAGCAACTGAAGAAAGCGCTGCTGATTGGTTGATAGCTCAGAGGAGATAAGCTTTTCGTCCGTTTTGATTGATCTTCTCTTCGTGGGGGATTTTTTCACGGATTTACGCATGCTTCCGCCCTCGTTGATCATTACTTGAACAGTTTTCACGATACTTTACTCTCTACTGCGAGGACAAGGCGGCCTTCCAAATCAAGTTTGAAGCCGAGTTCCTTATAAACGGGCATTGCTCCTTGTAGCGGCTCCTGGACTTCAATGCACTTACTGCCGAATATTTGCGCAAACTCATCAATGGCCATCATCGCCAAAATTGCAATACGCTTTTTAAGCGGGTGAGGCGCTTCGGGCCGTCCCTCCAATCGCACAATTCGAATTCTCTGACGGCTTTTGTTCGGATTGGCGAAGCACAGTCCGCATAGCTGATCTTCAAACCAGATTGCGATATCCAGGGACAAGGGTTCTCGTGACTTCCATGCGGCAATCTCTCGCCAGCAAAAATGCGGATTCTCCCAAAGCTCAAATGCGCTTAGTGCTAAGGCATCGATAGGTTCGAAGCGGACTTTCGAAAAATCTGTTCCTTCATGAAACTGCATCCGGTGAGTAACGACACCTGCCTGTTTCCTGGCCTGTGATTTGTACACCTGATACCGCAAATACGTCCGTTCTCTTGGCATGTGATTTCGAGCATTCCATGTCTCCCCATCAGTGGGTGTAGCCGTTGCTCAACAGCCTATTCGGCTCTCGAGCATCCGTCGCTACCGGCCAATCGCCCAAATCGTTGCAATCCGTGTACCGCGCTTAGCGGACTGTCGCCCGCGAAGGCTTCACCACCAGCCACAACGCCGCCGCAATCAACACGCCGCCATACACATGCGCCATCGACAACGGCTCATCCAGCAGCAACGCCCCCCACAACACGCCGAACGGCGGAATCATGAAGGTCACGGTCATCGATTTCACCGGGCCGATCGAGCTGAGCAGGCGGAAATAAATGATGTACGCAAACGCCGTGCACCCCAGACCCAGACCCAGCAGCGACAGCCAGACATTCCAGCCGCCCCAACTAACCGGTGGCGTGGTGATGACGCTGTAGCCGAACAGCGGCAGCAGGAACAACGTCGCCCCGAGCATGCTGCCCAGTGCCGACAGGCGCGGATCGAGTCCGCCGGCGTGGTCCAGCCAGCGCCGCGCGAGGAACCCGGCAAAACCGTAGCAGGTGGTCGCCAGCAGGCAGGCGAGGGCGCCCATCAGCAATTGCAGATCGAACGCAACGGGACCGGCGCGGGTCAGCACGCCGACGCCGAACAGGCCGAGAAACACGCCGCTGAACTTGGCGACAGTGAGTTTTTCACTGAAAAACAGCGCGCCAATCAGCACGCCCATCAACGGTGTGGTGGCGTTGAAGATGGCCGAATAACCGGCGGGCAGCACTTGCGCGGCGACTGAGTAGAGGGTTGCAGGCAGCCCGGAATTGATCACGCCGAGCAGCATCACGGTTTTCAATTTGCCTTTGAAATCCCAGCTGATACGCATCAGGCCGAGGATTACCAGCAGCCCGGCGGCGGCGATCGACACGCGAAAGAACGCGGTCGGGATCGAGCCGATCACCGGTGCAATCACTCGCATAAACAGAAAACTCGCGCCCCAAATGGCAGCCAGCGACAACATACGGAACATATCGACAGGGCTCACGGCGGGCTCCTTCCTTGATCGGGACGAGAGTGTTGCCGAGCGCCCTGTCGAAGGCAACCGCTAATCGGGCATTGAACTGGCTCAGATCACAAAACGTGTGACCAGCCCGTTGAGATCCACGGCCAGACGCGACAGCTCCTGGCTCGCCGCCGAGGTCTGCGTCGCGCCCGCGGCGGTTTGCGTCGACAGATCGCGGATGTTCACCAGATTTTCATCGACTTCGCGGGCCACCAGTGCCTGTTGCTCGGCTGCGCTGGCGATGACCAGGTTGCGCTGGTTGATCTGCGAAATCGAGGCAGTGATTTTCTCCAATGCCTGGCCGGCGCTATTGGCTCGACGCAAGGTATGTTCAGCCTGCTCGGCACTGCTTTGCAGGGCGCCGACGGTGGCACTGGTGCCGTGCTGGATACTGCTGATCATCAGCTCGATTTCTTCGGTGGAGTTTTGCGTGCGTTGCGCCAGCGAGCGCACTTCATCGGCGACCACCGCAAATCCGCGTCCAGCCTCACCGGCCCGCGCCGCTTCAATGGCTGCGTTGAGGGCGAGCAGATTGGTCTGCCCGGCGATGCCACGAATCACTTCGAGCACTTTGCTGATGTCCTGGGCCTGAGTGGCCAGGCCTTCCGCTTGCTCGGAGGCACCGAGCACGGCGCTGACCAATTCCTGAATCGAACTGATGGTCTCGCTGACCTGCACATGGCCATGTTTGCTGTCTTCATTGGACGCTTCGGATGCTTCGGCGCTGGACACCGCATTGGCCGCCACTTCGTCCACCGCTGTGCTCATTTCGGTGACGGCGGTGGCCGCCTGTTCGATCTGGTCATTCTGTTGTTGCAGGCCGCGAGTGCTTTGTTCCATTACCGAACTCATTTCCTCGGCAGCGGACGCCAGTTGCTGCGCTGATTCACTGATACCACGGATGGTCGAACGCAAATTACCCTGCATCTCGGCCAGCGCATCGAGCAACTGCGCGGCTTCATCCTTGCCACTGCTGGCGATCTGGCCGCTGAGGTCACCGGAGGCAATGCGCCGCGCCACGTTCAGCGCCTGATTGATCGGCGTGGTGATGCTGCGGGTCAATAGCCAGGCCAGCAGCAGGGTGGCAATCAAGGCGATGACGATGATCGCCGCGACAATCCACAGCGCTTGCTCGTACGCCGTGGCGGCCGACCTGGCGGCGTCATCTGCGCCTTGCTGATTGAAGGTGATCATCTGCTCCAGGGCCTTGTCGAGCAGGGTTCCCTGCGGCGCCAGTTCATTGTTCAGGCGCGTGTAGGCCTGTTCACTCTGCCCGGCGTCGATGTGGACGATGATCTGCTCGAGGATGCTCATGTATTTAGCGACGTTGGCATCCAGGCTCTCGAGCATCGCCCCTTCTTCATCACTGGTGAGCAGGGTTTTGTGGTCGCCCAAGCGCTTGAGCAATTCTTCGCGCTGCGCCTTGATGATGCCTTTGCTTCTGTCGCGCACGGCAGGCTGAGTGCTGGTGATCAGGCGCAAGGATTCGAGGCGAATATTGGCAATGTTCGCAGCGGCGTCGTGAATGCTCTCGATACTCGGCATCCATGACTGTTCAATCACCGCCGCACTCTCGCGCAGGGTTTTCATCTGGCCCAGGCCGAACAGGCCGACCGCCACCAGCAATGCGGCCAAAACGGCGAAACTCAGACTGGCGCGCAAACCGATGCGCAGATTGCGGATAGACATCAATGTGCTCCTTGATCTTTGAGGGAGAGGTTGCCCTCGTGAGCGAGGATCTTGTTGTGAAGGGAGGTGATGGCGGGCTGTATATCAAAGTGCCACTATTTTGGTAAGACCAATCTGGAGTCTTGGCTGACGCGACGTGTGTTTCCAGCAAAACCACGGACTAGAGCCGTCCGCTCTCTTTTTGAAGCGAAAGCCAGAGAATCCGCAGGCTGGCGCCGGACCGCGACAGCGACTGAACAGGCGATAAACTGACCGAACGGTCGATTAAAAAAACTTTGCAAAAACTGTTTCGGCGTACAACCCTGCCGCTGATTTGGCCGAAATTGCACTTCACCTGCCTGCGGTTCCGTGACTAAGCTCAGGCACAGATTTCCAAACGCACGCCGAGGTCTCTCTATGCCGCAGCAATGGCCAGCCACCGACATCGCCCGCATGATCCTCGATGGCTTTGACGATTACCGCGAGCACTTCCGCCGGATCACCGATGGCGCCCGCGAGCGCTTCGAGCAGGCGCGCTGGCAGGAAGCGCAGACGGCGTCAGCGGCGCGGATCAACCTCTACGAAGAAAAAGTCGGCGAAACCATCGCCCGCCTGCGCGAATACTTCGATGACGAGACGCTGATGAATGTCAGCTGCTGGCCGCTGGTGAAAAGCGCCTACATCAGCGTCATCGACCTGCGCTTCGACGATGAGCTCTCCGAAACCTGGTACAACTCGATTTTCTGCGGGCTGTTCAGCCACGACCTGATCAGCGACGGCTGCATGTTCATCCACACCACGCGCCCGAGCCTGCGCCGGGCCCGTGCCGCGCAAACCCGCACGTACAAGCCGCAAGGGCAGTTGTCGGGAATGCTCGCAAGCATCTTCGCCGACTACCGTTTCAGCGAGGATTACGCCGATTTGCCCGGCGACCTGCGCCGCCTCGAAGCGCAACTGCGCGAGAACCTGCCGGACTGGGTGTGCAAGGATCCGGAGCTGGCCGTCGAGCTGTTTTCCTCCGTGCTGTACCGCAACAAAGGCGCGTACCTGGTCGGACGGATCTACACCCGCGATGAACAATGGCCGCTGGTGATTCCGCTGCTGCACCGCGAAGGGCGCGGGATTCAGATTGATGCGTTGATCACCGACGAAGCCGATGTGTCGATCATCTTCTCGTTCACCCGTTCGTACTTCATGGTCGACGTGCCAGTGCCGGCGGAGTTCATCGGCTTCCTGCGGCGAATTTTGCCGGGCAAACACATCGCCGAGCTGTACACCTCGATCGGGTTCTACAAGCACGGCAAGTCCGAGTTCTACCGCGCGTTGATCAATCATCTGGCCAACACCGACGACCAATTCATCATGGCCCCCGGTGTGCGCGGCATGGTCATGAGCGTGTTCACCCTGCCGGGTTTCAATACGGTGTTCAAGATCATCAAGGACCGTTTCTCGCCGTCGAAAAACGTCGACCGGGCGACGGTGATCGAGAAGTATCGACTGGTGAAAAGCGTCGACCGTGTCGGGCGCATGGCCGACACCCAGGAATTCGCCGATTTCCGTTTTCCGCTGAGCAAGTTCGATCCGGCGTGTCTTGAGGAATTGCTGGACGTAGCGCCGTCGACGGTGTCGGTCGAGGGCGAAACAGTATTGATCCGCCACTGCTGGACCGAACGGCGGATGACCCCGCTCAACCTGTACCTGGAAAACGCCAACGATGCCCAAGTGCGCGAGGCGCTGGAGGACTACGGGTTGGCGATCAAGCAACTGGCGGCGGCGAATATCTTTCCCGGCGACATGCTGTTGAAAAACTTCGGCGTCACCCGACACGGGCGCGTGGTGTTTTATGACTACGACGAGATTTGTTTCCTGACCGAAGCCAACTTCCGCCACATTCCCGCGCCGCGTACACCGGAGGACGAAATGGCCTCTGAACCGTGGTATTCGATCGGGCCGCTGGATGTGTTTCCCGAAGAGTTTCCGCCGTTCCTGTTCGCCGATTCGGGGCAGCGCAAGTTGTTCGATCAGTTGCATGGCGAGTTGTACAACGCCGATTACTGGAAGAGTTTGCAGGAGGCGATTCGGGCGGGGAAAGTCATTGATGTCTTTCCGTATCGCCGCAAAGGCCTCGATAACGAATAACCCGTCCCTGATCATTCTCACGCTCTGCGTGGGAATGCCTCACCGGACGCTCCGCGTCCGCTTCCGGGACGCAGAGCGTCCCTGGCTGCGTTCCCACGCTGAGTGTGGGAACGATCACACAGGGGAAGCAGGTCAATCGGAGGCAAATCTGCGACAATCGGCCCCCTGCACAAATAGACGACCGAATTGCGTACCCGATGACCGACGAATCGCCCTCCATCGACAAACTGCTGAAAAACCTCGACCACGCCATGCTCGCCGACCGTCACCGGCTGCGGCGGCAGTTGCTTGAGCTGCGCAAGAAGCCCGATGAGGCCAAATTGGCTCAATGGGTGACGCGCATGCAGGCGTCCTGTGATCAGGTGCTGGCGCGCAAGGCCAGCCTGCCGGTGATTCGCTACGACGACAGTTTGCCGATTGCCGCCAAGCGCGACGAAATCAAGAAGGCGCTGGAGAAGCATCAGGTCTTGATCATCGCCGGCGAAACCGGCTCGGGTAAAACCACCCAGTTGCCGAAAATCTGTCTGGAGATCGGTCGCGGCCAGCACGGTCTGATCGGCCACACCCAGCCGCGTCGAATCGCTGCCCGCAGCGTCGCCAGCCGTGTCGCCGAAGAACTCGGCACGCCGCTCGGTTCGCTGGTCGGCTATCAGGTACGCTTCGAAGATCAGAGCGATGCCAACACCCTGATCAAACTGATGACCGACGGTATCTTGCTCGCGGAAACCCAGAATGATCGCTACCTCGAACGCTACGACACGATCATCGTCGACGAAGCCCACGAACGCAGCCTCAACATCGACTTCCTGCTCGGTTACCTGAAAACCCTGCTGCCGCGTCGTCCGGATCTGAAAGTCATTATCACCTCGGCGACCATCGATCTGGAGCGCTTCTCCAAGCATTTCGACGATGCGCCGATTGTTGAAGTCTCCGGGCGTACCTTCCCGGTCGATACCTGGTATCGCCCGCTAACGTTGGAGCAGGACGAGGAGGGCAACCGCGTCGAGGATGACCTGACGGTGGATCAGGCGATCCTCGCCGCCCTCGATGAAGTCGCCGCGTATGAACGCAGCGAACGACGCAGTCCGGGCGATGTGCTGGTGTTCCTGCCGGGTGAGCGCGAGATTCGCGACGCCGCCGACATGCTGCGCAAGGCGCAGCTCAAACACACTGAAATCCTGCCGCTGTACGCGCGCTTGTCGCCGGCTGAACAGCAGCGGATTTTCCAGTCGCACCCGGGCCGTCGCGTGGTGCTGGCAACCAACGTCGCCGAAACTTCGCTGACCGTGCCGGGCATCCGTTACGTGATCGACAGCGGCACTGCACGCATCAGCCGCTACAGCTATCGCGCCAAGGTGCAGCGTCTGCCGATCGAAGCAATTTCCCAGGCTAGCGCCAATCAGCGTAAAGGTCGCTGCGGTCGGGTCGAGCCGGGCATCTGCATTCGCTTGTACAGCGAAGAAGATTTTAACGGACGCCCGGAATTTACCGATCCGGAGATTCTGCGCACCAACCTCGCCGCCGTAATCTTGCAGATGCTCCATCTGCGCCTAGGTGAGATCACTGCATTTCCGTTCATCGAACCGCCGGATGGCAAGGCGATCAGCGACGGTTTCAACCTGCTGCAAGAACTCTCGGCGGTGGATCGCAACAGTCAGTTAACGCCGCTCGGTCGTCAACTTGCGCGTCTGCCTGTCGATCCGCGCATGGGTCGCATGCTGCTCGAAGCGGCGAAACTCGGCAGCTTGCAGGAAGTGTTGATCGTCGCCAGTGCGATGTCGATTCAGGATCCTCGCGAGCGGCCGCCGGAGCGTCAGCAGGCGGCTGATCAGGCCCACGCACAATGGAAGGATGTCGATTCCGACTTTGCCGGTCTGGTAAATCTGTGGCGTGGTTTTGAAGAGCAACGCCAGGCGCTGACCGCGAGCCCTTTGCGCAACTGGTGCCGGAAGAATTTCCTCAACTATTTGCGCCTGCGCGAGTGGCGCGATTCCCATCGCCAGTTGAGCCTGATCTGCCGCGACATGCAGTTAAGCCTGAATAAAGAGCCGGCGGATTATCCGAAACTGCACAAAGCCGTGCTGGTCGGTCTGCTCAGCCAGATCGGTCAGAAAACCGAGGACGGCGATTACCTCGGCGCACGTCAGCGGCGCTTCTGGATTCATCCATCGTCGGGCATCGGCAAGAAGCGTCCGCAATGGCTGATGACCGCCGAACTGGTGGAAACCACCAAGCTCTACGCGCGCATGGTCGCCAAGATCGATGCCGACTGGATTGAGCCGCTGGCTGGGCACCTGATCAAGAAAAACCACTTCGAGCCGCACTGGGAGAAGAAGCGCGGTCAGGTCGTGGCATTCGAACAGATCACTCTGTTCGGTCTGATCGTGGTCGGTCGTCGCCCGGTGCATTACGGCCCGATCGATCCGGTGGTGTCCCGTGAGCTGTTTATTCGCGAAGGTTTGGTGCGCGGCGAGATTCAATCCCGAGCCAAGTGCCTGACCGCGAACAAACAACTGCTGGAACAACTCGACGAACTGGAAGCCAAGGCCCGTCGTCGCGACATTCTCGCCGACGAAGAAACCCTGTACGCGTTCTACGACGCGCGCTTGCCGGCGGAGATTCACCAGACCGCGACCTTCGACAGTTGGTACCGCATCAACAGCCAGAAAGACCCGCAGCTGTTGATCATGCGCGAAGAAGACGTGCTGGCCCGCGAGGCCAGTGAAGTCACCGCGCTGCACTATCCCGACACGCTGCACATCGGCGATCTGGAACTGGCGTTGACCTACCACTTCGAACCCAATCACCCGCGCGACGGCGTGACCCTACGCGTGCCGGCGCCGCTGTTGCCGATGCTGCCGCCGGAGCGTCTGGAATGGCTGGTGCCGGGGCTGATCGAGGCCAAGTGCATTGCCCTCGTGCGCAACTTGCCGAAAGCGCTGCGCAAAAACTTTGTGCCGGTGCCGGACTTCATCAAAGCTGCGTTGCAGCGCATGACCTTCGGCGAAGGCTCGTTGCCGCAAGCGCTGGGCCGTGAGCTGTTGCGCATGACCGGCGCACGGGTCAGCGATGAGGCGTGGGCAGAGGCTGAACAGGGCGTCGAAGGGCATCTGCGGATGAACCTGGAAATCGTCGACGGCCAAGGGAAGTTCCTTGGCGAAGGCCGCGATCTGGCCGAGCTGACCGCGCGGTTTGCCGAAGCCAGTCAGGCCGCGTTGGCGGTGCCGCAAAGTGCGAAAAGTCAGCAGCCGGTGGAGGCCAAGGTCTTCGCGCCGGTCGCGGAAAAGACTCAGCAAAAAATCGCCGGGCTGTCGATGACGGTGTATCCGGCACTGGTCGAAGAGGGCGGTACGGTCAAGGAAGGGCGATTCTCGACCCCGGCCGAAGCCGAATTCCAACACCGTCGCGCGTTGCAGCGGCTGTTGATGCAGCAACTGGCGGAACCGGCGAAATTCCTGCGCAGCAAATTGCCGGGGCAGACTGAGTTGGGTCTGCTCTATCGCGAATTGGGCCGCGTCGATGCGCTGGTCGAAGACATTCTGCTGGCCAGCCTCGACAGCTGCATTCTCGAAGGCGAAGACCCGTTGCCCCGCGACGGCGCCGGGTTGGCGGCACTGGCCGAGCGCAAACGCGGTAGCTGGGCCGAGCACGCCGAGCGGGTTGCGCGGCTGACGCTGGAGATTCTCAAGCTGTGGCACGGTTTGCAGAAGCGCTTCAAAGGCAAGATCGATTTGGCGCAAGCCGTGGCGCTGAACGACATCAAGCAACAGATCAGCCATCTGGTGTATCCGGGCTTTGTCCGGGAGACCCCGATGCAGTGGCTCAAAGAAATCCCGCGTTACTTGAAAGCGGTCGAGCAGCGTTTTGAGAAACTTGGCGCGCAGGTGCAGAAGGATCGCGTCTGGAGCGGCGAACTCGCGGGTCTCTGGGCGCAATATCAGGCTCGCGCCGCCAAGCATGCCCAAGAAGGCAAACGCGATCCGCAGCTGGAGTTGTACCGCTGGTGGCTGGAGGAATATCGGGTCTCGCTGTTCGCCCAGCAGTTGGGCACGAAAACGCCGATTTCCGACAAACGCCTGAACAAGCAGTGGAGCCAGGTCGAACCGTAACGCTGATCGTTCCCACGCTCTGCGTGGGAATGCCTCTGGGGACGCTCCGCGTCCAGTGACGCGGAGCGTCACGGGCTGCATTCCCACGCAGGAGCGTGAGAACGATCATCCGTGTTGATCTTGAGAAAGGCGCCAAAACCCCGCGTTTATGGCAAACTTCGCGACCATAAACGCCGGTTTCGCGACCCAGAGCCTTCGGCGATGTCGCGCAGCGGAATAAAGCGATGCCAGGTTTGCGTCCCCCGGATGGGAATAGACCCTTTGTGTGTTGGTACGACGGTTCCAGCACTTTCTGCCTGAACAGATTAGAGAAACGACCATGCATAACGTCGTCATCAGCGGCACCGGCCTGTACACCCCGGCCAACAGCATCTCCAACGAAGAGCTGGTGCAGTCTTTCAATACCTACGTCGCGCAGTTCAACGCCGACAACGCCGAGGCCATTGCCAGCGGCGAAGTCCAGGCCCTGACCGAATCCAGCGCAGCCTTCATCGAAAAAGCCTCGGGCATCAAGAGCCGCTTTGTCATGGACAAGGACGGCATCCTCGATCCGCAACGCATGGCCCCGCGTCTGCCGGAGCGGTCCAACGACGAATGGTCGGTGCTGTGCCAGATGGCCATCGGCGCTGCCGAACAAGCCCTGCAACGCGCCGGCAAAACCGCCGCCGACATCGACGGCGTGATCGTTGCCTGCTCCAACCTGCAACGCGCCTACCCGGCCATCGCCATCGAAGTCCAGGAAGCCCTGGGCATTCAAGGCTTCGGTTTCGACATGAACGTCGCTTGCTCCTCGGCCACCTTCGGCATTCAGGCAGCGGCCAACAGCGTGCAACTCGGCCAGGCCCGGGCGATTCTGATGGTCAACCCGGAAGTCTGCACCGGTCACCTGAATTTCCGCGACCGCGACAGCCACTTCATCTTCGGTGACGCCGCCACTGCGGTGATCATCGAGCGCGCTGACACCGCCACCTCCCCGCACCAGTTCGACGTGGTCAGCACCAAACTGCTGACCAAGTTCTCCAACAACATCCGCAACAACTTCGGCTTCCTCAACCGCGCCGCAGAAGAGGGCGTCGGTGCCCGCGACAAGCTGTTCGTGCAGGAAGGCCGCAAGGTGTTCAAGGACGTGTGCCCGATGGTTGCCGAGCTGATCGGTGAGCATCTGCAGGAGAACCAACTCAACGTCGGCGACGTCAAGCGCTTCTGGCTGCACCAGGCCAACCTGAGCATGAACCACCTGATCGTGCGCAAACTGCTGGGCCGCGAAGCCACCGAAGAAGAAGCCCCGGTGATTCTCGACACCTACGCCAACACCAGCTCCGCCGGTTCGGTGATTGCGTTTCACAAACATCAGGACGATCTCGCTGCCGGTTCGCTGGCCGTGCTGAGTTCGTTCGGCGCCGGTTACTCGATTGGCAGCGTGATTCTGCGTAAACGTTGATCACGCGTTAAAAGATCGCCGCCTGCGACAACTCCTACACTGATCCCTGTAGGAGCTGCCGCAGGCTGCGATCTTTTGCTTTTGACCCTACGAAAAAGAGGCGCCAATGGCCGCAACCGACGACACCCAACTGCTCGAACGCCTGCTGGCCGGCGAGCAAAAGGCGTTCAAGGAACTCGTCAGCACCTACCAAAGTGCGATGCGCGCCGTGGCTTATGCGATTGTCGGCCAGCGCCACGTCGAAGAAGTGGTGCAGGATGCCTGGCTGTCGGTGGTGCGCCATATCGGCAGCTTCGAGGGCCGTTCCAGTCTCAAGACCTGGCTGCTGACCATCACCGCCAATTCGGCGAAGAGTCGCTACAAGCAAAATCGCCGCGAAGTGCTGATCGATGACCTGCCGTCGCCCCATGGCACCATCGATGACGATCGCTTCTCGCCCGGTGACGGCCATTGGCTGATCGCGCCGTTCGCCTGGCACCAGGACACCCCCGAAGCCTTGCTCACCGAAGATGAATTGCGCGATTGCCTGGAGCACACGCTGCTCAGCCTGTCGGAACTGCAAAGCAGTGTGTTGCTGTTGCGCGAACGCCAGGGCCTGGAGCTGGAAGAGATCTGTAATCTTCTGGAGATCTCGCTCTCCAATGTCCGAGTGCTGCTGCACCGTGCGCGGCTGAAAGTCTTTGCCACGGTGGAGCATTTTGAGGAGACCGGCGAATGCTGACCTGTAAGGAACAAGTCGCGCGTTCCAGTGACTATCTCGATGGTCAGTTGAGCTTTCGCGAGAAACTGATGGTGCGCCATCACCTGATGTTCTGCCCCAACTGCCGGCGCTTCATTCGGCAGATGAAATTTCTGCAGGCCACATTGAAGGCGATGCCGCAGACACCTGAAGCAGGCGTTGATGCCCTGGCCGAACGTTTGGCCGAGCAGCGCCGCAAAGACCGAAGCTGAAAAAATCAGCCCGATGCTGCGCCAGCGAACGGATGATGGGGATCGCTGTTGCTGCATCGGGCTAAAAGTTTCGAGCTGCGAGCCTCAAGCTACAAGCGGAGCATTACTTGCAGCTTGTCGCTCGAAGCTTGTCGCTGTCTTCTTAGAACTTGGCTTCCGCATCCAGCTGCAGGGTGTTGGCATCCGCGTCACGCTGACCACGGCTGGCGAAGTCGGCCTTGGTCAGGAAGTACGTGGCGCCAATGGCGAAGTTCTTGTCGATGTCGTAACCGACCTTGAACTTGTGGCCACGGGAACCGGTGGTGCCGTTGGCGAAGTCGGAGTCGGTGAAGGCCCCGACCACGGCGTTGCGCTGCACGTCGCGGTAGTTGTAATCGAGGTTCAGGCCGAAGACTTTCGACTTGGCGCCGACCAGCCACGCGGTGTCCTGATCGGTCACGGCGTCATTGTTTTTCACGTATTGGCCGTAGAACGACAGTGGCATCGGCAGACCGCCGATGTCGACTTGGCTGAAGCCCTCATAGAGACGGAATTCGTTGTCGGCCGAGTTGCCGTTGACCGCCAGTGCGCACGGTGTGGAAGTGCCGGTGCAGCGGCTGTCTTCATCGTTCTGGTAGGCGTAGACGCTGCCGCCCAATGTCAGTTTCAGGTTGTCGGTGATGTTGAAGCGGCTACCCAACTGGCCGGCGGTCAAACGCAGGTCGTGGCGGAATTGCACACCATCGCCGTCAACGTTGTCCTTGAGGTTGTAGTTACCCAGGCTGCCGAACAGTTCGGCGCTGCTGCCCAGTGGATATTTGTAGGTAACGGCCAGACCTTCCGGGTTGATGTCGCTGTCCCAGATCACGTCGCCCATGCTCACCCACGGCTGGAGCATTTTGCCGCCGATGATGTGCAGGTTCTTGATCTGATCCGGGTGGTAGTCGATGTAGCCGAGGTCGAGCCAGATCTGCTTCTTGTCGAAGTAGTTGTCCTGGTCCTGGTTGGTCGAACGGGCATCGTCGCCGCCGCCGGTGGCGATGCGGATGCCGGTGTCGACCTGCGGGTTGATCTCGGTGTAGGCGCCCAGACGGGCACGGATGCGCTGACGATCCTTGTCGCGGCCGCCATTGTTCGGCTCGCCGTCGATCTTGATGGTTTCCTGACGGATACGCACGTCGCCCTTGAACTGGGTCTTCGCGGCCCACGCCAGTTTCTGGTCGAAGACGCTTTGTTCGCTGGTTTTCTTCGCCACGGCGGCGACTTGTTCGTTGGTCTCTTGCTGCGCCTGCTGCGCGATTTGCTGAGCCTTCTGATCCTTGGCCAGTTCAGTTTGCAGTTCTACGTACTGCGCCTGGGAAATCGAACCGTTAGCCTTGAGCATGTCGAGCAGTTTGGCGTCGACTGCAGCACTGGCCGGAACGCTCATGGCCAGCAACAAGCCACCGCACAGGGCCGCCGCAGTTTTCGTGGAAGCAAGACGCATAGCAATCTCCGAAGATGAGAGAGGATGGCTGAACCATCCTGGGCACAACCGACGCATTGAACGTCGGAAAACAGTGTCCGGGTTAGAACCCGGCGCTCTAAAAACAGGCGCCAGTATCGCGATGGTTTATGACAGAGCAGTGGCACAGTGATGGCAGGTTGATGACGTTGTTGATTCGCGCCGAACGATTGATCTAGAGCGCTGTCGGCCGATGGCGGGTGTGCAAACGGGCGCAATCAGCGATACTCGCCGGGCGCCGAAGTCCTGTTGTGGAGAGCTTGTTGATGCCGTTGCAATGCCTGCAAAACCTGTCGCAAATCGCCTCGACCAGCTGGGATGCGCTGGTGCCGGAAAGTCAGCCTTTTCTGCGCCATGCCTTTCTCAGTGCGCTGGAAGACAGCGGCAGTGTGGGCCCTCACAGCGGCTGGCAACCGGAGCATTTGCTGCACGTCGAAGACGGTCGGCTGATCGCCGCGTTGCCCAGTTATCGCAAATGGCATTCCTACGGCGAGTACGTCTTCGACCATGGCTGGGCGGATGCCTGCGCCCGTGCGGGCATCGATTACTACCCTAAGTTGTTGACGGCCGTGCCGTTCAGTCCGGTCAGCGGTCCGCGCTTGCTGGCGGCCAATGTCGAAGACGGTTTCGAACTGCTCAAGAGCCTGCCGGGTTATCTGGAAATCGAAGAGCTCTCCAGCGCGCACATCAACTTCACCGACCCCTTCACCGATGCGGCGATGGCCGAGCAACCGGGCTGGCTGCAGCGCATCGGCTGTCAGTATCACTGGCAGAATCGCGGCTACCGCGACTTTCAGGATTTCCTCGACGTGCTCAGTTCGCGCAAGCGCAAGCAGATGCGCAAGGAACGCGAGCAAGTGGCGGGGCACGGCTTTGAGTTCGACTGGCTGGAGGGGCGCGAGCTAAGCGAGGCGCAGTGGGATTTCGTCTACGCCTGCTACGCCAACACCTATGCGGTGCGCCGGCAGACGCCGTATCTGACGCGGGAATTTTTCAGCCTGTTGGCCGAACGCATGCCGGAAGCGATCCGCGTGGTATTGGCCAAACAGGGCTCACGGCCAGTGGCGATGGCGTTCAGTCTGGTCGGTGGCGACAGTTTCTATGGGCGCTATTGGGGGTGTCTGGCCGAGTTTGACCGGCTGCACTTCGAGACGTGTTTCTATCAGGGTATGGATTACGCGATTGCCCAGGGCTATCAGCGTTTCGATGCCGGGGCGCAGGGTGAGCACAAGTTGATTCGCGGCTTTGAACCGGTGATCACCCATTCATGGCACTACTTGCGCCATCCGGGGCTGAAAGCGGCGGTGAAGGATTTTCTCCAGCAAGAGCGCGCGGGCATTCTGGCTTATGCCGAAGAGGCGAGAACCGCCTTGCCCTATCGGCAAACCTGAATTCCCGCTAGCTGATCGTTCCCACGCTCTGCGTGGTAGCGCCGCAAGGGACGCGGAGCGTCACGGGCTGCATTCCCACGCGGAGCGTGGGAACGATCAGTGCCAGGAGGTCAATCGATGCCGACAAACCCCCCGGTCTGATGCGCCCACAACCGCGCATACAAACCGCGATGCGCCAGCAGTTCAGCATGAGTGCCGCTCTCGGCAATCTTGCCGTTCTCCAGCACCACCAGCCGGTCCATGCGCGCAATGGTCGAGAGGCGGTGAGCAATCGCGATCACGGTTTTGCCCTGCATCAGGGTTTCCAGGCTTTCCTGAATCGCCGCCTCGACTTCCGAGTCCAGCGCCGAGGTTGCTTCGTCCATGATCAGGATCGGCGCGTCCTTGAGCAGCACCCGCGCAATCGCGATCCGCTGGCGTTGGCCACCCGACAACTTCACCCCACGCTCACCGACATGCGCATCAAAACCGGTGCGGCCTTCAGCGTCCGATAGCAGTGGGATGAACTCATCGGCGCGGGCCTTGTGCACCGCGTCCCAGAGTTCGGCGTCGGTCGCATCCGGTTTGCCGTACAGCAAGTTATCGCGGATCGAACGGTGCAGCAGCGAGGTGTCCTGCGTGATCATGCCGATCCGCGCGCGCAGGCTTTCCTGGCCGACTTCGGCAATGTTCTGACCATCGATCAGAATCCGCCCGCCCTCGACGTCATACAGGCGCAACAGGAGGTTGACCAAGGTCGATTTACCGGCGCCGGACGGCCCGATCAAACCGATTTTTTCACCTGGTTTGATGTTCAGGTTGAGGTCGCCGATGATCCCGCGCTTCTTGCCGTAGTGAAAATCCACGTGCTCGAAACGCACTTCGCCACGGGCCACATCCAGCGGTTTGGCCTGTTCGTGATCGGTGACGCTGACCGGTTGCGAGATAGTCTGCAAACCGTCCTGCACCATGCCGATGTTTTCGAAAATGCCAGTGACCACCCACATGATCCAGCCGGACATGTTGACGATGCGGATCACCAGGCCAGTAGCCAGAGCAATCGCGCCAACGGTGATCAGCGACTGCGTCCACAGCCACAAGGCCAAGCCAGTGGTGCCGACGATCAGCAGGCCATTCATGGTGGTAATGGCGATGTCCATGCTGGTCACAACGCGGCCCGCCAGTTGGGCTTTTTCAGTCTGTTCTTCGATTGCTTCGCGGGCGTATTGCTGCTCGTAATTGGTATGGGCGAACAGCTTCAGGGTGGCGATGTTGGTGTAGCCATCGACGATCCGTCCCATCAGTTTCGAGCGTGCATCGGAGGACACCACAGAGCGTTCCTTGACCCGTGGCACGAAGTAACAGAGCGCGCCGATGTAGGCGGCGATCCATGTCAGCAAGGGGATCATCAGGCGCCAGTCCGCCTCGGCAAAAAGCACCAGCGAGCTGATCGCGTAGATCAGCACATGCCACAACGCATCCACTGCCTGCACCGCAGAATCACGTAGCGAGTTGCCCGTCTGCATGATGCGTTGGGCGATACGGCCGGCGAAGTCGTTCTGGAAGAAGTTCAGGCTTTGCTTGAGCACGTAGCTGTGGTTTTGCCAGCGGATCATGCTGGTCATGCTCGGACTCAGGGTCTGGTGCACCAGCAAGTCGTGCAAGCCGACAAAGACCGGGCGCAAGATCAGCGCGACCACAGCCATCCAGGCCAACTCCAGACCATGCTCCTGAAAGAAGTTCGGGTTCGGTGCACCTTGGGTAAGGTCAATGATGCGACTGAGGTAGCTGAACAACGCCACTTCGATCAAGGCACCGAATAATCCGACGGTGAGCAGGGCGGCAAAACTTGGCCAGACCTGCTTGAGGTAATAGGTGTAGAAGGGCAGCACCCGATCCGGCGGGGATGCCGTGGGGGCGTCGCGGAACACGTCGATCAGTTGTTCAAAACGGCGATAGAGCATCAGATAACCGCCCGGAGTCCGGGCTCTCCTTTTATCGGTGTGAGCGGCGTGAGTTTGAATTCACGCCGCTCCGAGCGCCCTGTACAGCTTAGTCGATGACTTTGGCCGACTTGATGATCACAGGGTCGACAGGCACGTTTTGCATGCCGCTTTTGGTGGTGGTTTGCGAGTTGACGATGACATCGACCACGTCCATGCCTTTGACCACTTTGGCGAACACCGCGTAACCGGCGTCACGGCCCGGGTCGAGGAACGCATTGTCAGCCACGTTGATGAAGAACTGGCTGGTGGCCGAATTCGGATTGGAGGTGCGCGCCATCGACAAGGTGCCGCGAACGTTGTGCAGGCCATTGCTGGCTTCGTTTTTGATCGGTTCCTTGGTGTCTTTCTGTTGCATTTGTTGGGTGAAGCCGCCGCCCTGAACCATGAAGCCCGGGATCACACGGTGGAAAATGGTGTTGGTGTAGAAGCCGCTGTTGACGTAATCGAGAAAGTTTTTGGTACTGATCGGCGCCTTGACCGGGTCCAGTTCGATTTCGATCTGGCCGTTGGTGGTGTCCAGCAGCACGTGCGGTGCTTTGACCGGCGTGGCAGCCATCAGGTTGGCGGCGAACAGCACAGTACCAGCGGCGAGGGCGAGTTTTTTCAGCATGGGTCAGTGATCCTGAGATTGAATATCGGCTGCGGCGAGAAACTCCAGCAGCGTTTGGTTGAAACGCTCGGGTTGATCGAGCGGTGTGGCGTGGCGCGAATCGGTGATCACCACCAACCGCGCATCAGGCAGCAGTTTTACATAGGTTTCTTTCAGCGCGACCGGTGTGTAGTCACGGTCGGCTGTGACGATGAGGGTTGGACAGGTTACTCGGGAAAGTCGTTCCTGAACCCCCCAGCCGACAATCGCATCGAAGCTGGCGAGATAAGCACGTTTGTCGTTTTTTGCCCAGCGTTCGGCCATTTTCTGCCGCAGATCGGCCTGGTCAGGTTTGGGGAAAAGTTTGCCGCCGAGGGCCTTGCCAATGGTCGCGAGGCTGAGCACGCGCATCAGGCTCCAGCGTTTGAACCACTGCCAATAATCGTCGCGGCTGCGGAGTTTGACTTCGGGTGCGCTGTTAACGATGGTCAGGCTTTTCAGCAGCTGCGGCTGATCGACGCCGAACTGGAAACCGATCATCCCGCCCATCGACAGCCCGACGTAGTGCACCGGGCCGAGGTTCAAATGCTCGACCAGCGCAACCATGTCGGCGCTGAAACCGCCGATGCTATACCGCTCACGGGGTTTGTCCGAGCGACCGTGGCCGCGAACATCCGGGACGATCACCCGATAGTGCGCGGCGAGCGCCGGGATCTGCATTTCCCAGTCCAGCGTGCTCGAGCCGAGCCCGTGAACCAACAGCAACGGCGTGCCGTGGCCATATTCCTCGTAGTGCAGGTTGCAACCATCGTGTTCGAAATAGGCCATCGGTGAACTCCGTGTCAGGCTTGTTCGGGGGCGGCGTACGGCGCATCCAGCGGCAACGTATCGAAGGTGCGCAACAGTTCGATAAGGATTTGCGTGGCCGGGCCCAAGGGTTTGTCCTTGTTCGAATACAGGTAGAAGCTGGAGTTGCGGGTGCCGCCCCTGTCCAACGGTAGCAGCTTGAGCGAGCCATCCTTCAGTTCTCGTTCAATCATGTGCCGGGGCAGCCAGGCAAAACCGAGGCCGCTGCTGACAAAGGTGGCTGCCGTAGCGAGACTGCCCACGGTCCAGCGCTGTTCGGCGCCGAGCCAGCCAACGTCGCGGGGTTGCTGGCGGCCGGAGTCGCGGATGACCACTTGCATCTGGGTTTCCAGATCCTGAAAGCTCAGTTCGCGATTGAGCCGATGCAGCGGGTGATCGGGGTGGGCGACGGCAATGAACTCGACGTCGCTCAATTCCGCACCGAGGTGACCGGGAATGCTCAGGCCGGTGATCGCCAGATCGGCGACGCCTTCGAGCAACACTTCCTCAACCCCCGACAACACTTCTTCGCGCAGACGGACGCGGCAGCCACGGCTTTGCGGCATGAACGCGGTCAACGCGCGGACGATCCGCGCGCTCGGGTACGCCGCATCCACCACCAGTCTTACTTCGGCCTCCCAGCCTTGCTCCATATGGTGAGCGAGGTCTTCCAGTTGACTGGCCTGTTTCACCAGTTGCCGCGAGCGGCGCAGCAATACGCCCCCTGCTTCGGTGAGCACGGCTTTACGCCCGTCGATGCGCAGTAGCGGCACGCCGAGCTGGTCCTGCATGCGCGCGACGGTGTAACTCACCGACGACTGCGAGCGGTGCAAGGCCTCGGCAGCCTGGGCGAATCCGCCATGGTCGACCACGGCTTGCAATGTTCGCCATTGATCCAGGGTCACGCGGGGCGCTTTCATCAATAGCTCCTCTTGTCCTAAGCTGGCGGTCCCTCATGGAGACTGCCGAATGAAAAAATTCTGTTGTGTGGTGCTGGCGCTGCTTCCGCTGACTGCTTTTGCCTACCCGATCGATGTGGAGAAGAATCTCAACGATCTCAAGATCGACTACGAAACCTTCGACACCGATAACGACATCGGCTCGATTCGGGTGGCCAACTACGGTGACGTCGATGCAGTGTGCAAGGCCGTTTTCAGCAATGGCCCCGAGGCGCCACGCACCCGCACCATCGATGTGCCGGCCGGCAAACATACAAACGCCACGGCCAAGTTCACCCGCGAGATCATCAAGCTGCGCATCAAACTGACCTGCACCCCGAAATAACCCGAATCCCATTGTGGGAGCGAGCAGGCTCGCTCCCACAGGGAGGGTAAGTGCATCTAAACGAATTATTCGATGCTTTGCAGCAATTATTTGCGCTTTTTCATCGATTCGACTCTGTTTAACCTTCACTCCATCGACCTACAACATTCTCGGATGGAGGCTACACACCATGTCCCGCGTTCTGATCATCGAAAGCAGTGCCCGCCAGCAAGACTCGGTATCCCGTCAACTGACCCAGACCTTCATCAGTCAGTGGAAAGCGGCGCACCCAGACGATCAGATCACCGTGCGTGACCTCGCCGTGAACCCGGTACCGCACCTGGACAGCAACCTGTTGGGCGGCTGGATGAAACCTGCTGAACAACGCAACGACAGCGAACAGGCGTCGCTGGACCGCTCCAACGCACTGACCGATGAACTGCTTGCCGCCGACGTGCTGGTGATGGCCGCGCCGATGTACAACTTCGCGATTCCGAGCACCCTCAAGGCCTGGCTCGACCACGTGCTGCGTGCCGGCGTGACCTTCAAGTACACCGAAACCGGCCCGCAAGGCCTGCTCAGCGGCAAGCGTGCCTATGTGCTGACCGCTCGCGGCGGCATCTACGCCGGCGGCCCAGCCGATCATCAAGAACCGTACTTGCGTCAGGTCATGGGTTTCATCGGCATCAACGACGTGACGTTCATTCACGCCGAAGGCATGAACCTCGGTGGCGACTTCCAGGAGAAGGGCCTCAACCAGGCGAACGCCAAGCTGTCCCAGGTTGCTTGATATGTTAATCGCCAGATAATCGCCGATTGTTTAAGTGACCTGGCGCAACCCCTTCAAGGCTCTACGCGCATCGAACCTCCCTTTGCACTTGTTGCTCCTGAGTGCTGTAGCCCGATTGAACGCATTAGCGAGATCGGGCTTTTTTTTGCCCACGATTTGATGAACAACAAGAACTCCTTGTGGGAGCGAGCCTGCAGATGGCAGATGCTTGTCTGACACACCGCTTTCGCGAGCAGGCTCGCTCCCACAGGGGCATTTTGTGTTTCTGGCTATTCGCAGTGAGGCCAGAAAACCGCTATCGTCGCCGCCATTCAAATTAGGGGCGAGCATGGGCTATCTACTTTTTGTCACGCTGATCCAGGCGTTTTCCTTCAGTCTGATCGGCGAATACCTCGCTGGTCACGTCGACAGCTACTTCGCCGTGCTGATACGCGTGGTACTGGCCGGAATGGTGTTCATCCCGCTGACCCGCTGGCGCTCGGTCGAACCTTCGTTCATGCGCGGCATGCTGGTGATCGGCGCGTTGCAGTTCGGCGTGACCTACGTCTGCCTGTACCTGAGCTTCCGCGTGCTGACGGTGCCGGAAGTCTTGCTGTTCACCATCCTCACGCCGTTGCACGTGACGTTGATCGAAGACGCGCTGAACCGACGCTTCAACCCGTGGGCACTGATCGCTGCGCTGGTGGCGGTGGGCGGCGCGGCGGTGATCCGTTTCGACAGCATCAGCCCGGACTTCTTCATGGGTTTCCTGCTGCTGCAACTGGCCAACTTCACCTACGCCGCCGGGCAGGTGATGTACAAACATCTGGTGGCCAAGCACCCGAGCGATCTGCCGCATTACCGGCGTTTCGGCTTCTTCTACCTCGGCGCATTGGCCGTGGTGTTGCCGGCATTCCTGATGTTCGGCAAAGCCAACTTCCTGCCGGAAGCGCCGCTGCAGTGGGGCGTGTTGCTGTTTCTCGGTCTGGTTTCGACGGCGCTGGGCATGTACTGGTGGAACAAGGGCGCGTGCATGGTCAACGGCGGCACCTTGGCGGTGATGAACAACCTGCATGTGCCGGTGGGGTTGTTGTTGAATCTGCTGATCTGGAATCAGCATGAGGAATTGGGGCGGTTGTTCCTTGGCGGCAGCGTCATCCTTGCTGCTGTGTGGATTAGCCGGTTGGGCTTCCGAAAAAAACCAGTCACTGCCTAACCCCTGGGGGAGCGAGCCTGCTCGCGAAGGCGCTGGGTCAGATCAGGATGGGTCGACTGACGCATTGCATTCGCGAGCAGGCTCGCTCCCACATTTGATGTTTGGGTTACATCAGGTGTTTCTGCTGTTCGGGAATGCTCGCCGCGCCAAGCACCGCTGGCAGCAACCCCGAACGCAAATCCCCACCACTCGGCTGCTGATACAGGCTCAATCCAAACTCCGGCAGTACCGCCAGCAGATAATCGAAAATATCCCCCTGAATCCGCTCGTAATCGGCCCACACGGTGGTGCGGGTGAAGCAGTAGATCTCCAGTGGAATACCCTGCGCCGTGGTCTGCATCTGGCGGACCATGCAGGTCATGTTCGGCTGAATCTCCGGGTGACTCTTCAGATACGCCAGCGCATAAGCGCGAAAAGTGCCGATGTTGGTCATCCGGCGACGGTTGGCCGACATCGCCGCAACATTGCCCTGGGCCTCGTTCCACGCCTTGAGTTCGGCTTTCTTGCGACTCATGTAGTCGGTGAGCAGGTGCACTTGCGAAAGCTTTTCTTCCTCGTCATCGCGGATGAAACGCACGCCGCTGGCGTCGATGAACAGGCTGCGTTTGATCCGCCGTCCACCGGATTGCTGCATGCCGCGCCAGTTCTTGAACGACTCGGACATCAGGCGCCAGGTCGGGATCGAGACGATGGTTTTATCAAAATTCTGCACCTTGACCGTGTGCAGGGTGATGTCGACCACGTCACCGTCAGCGCCGACTTGCGGCATTTCGATCCAGTCGCCGACCCGCAGCATGTCGTTGCTGGTCAACTGCACGCTGGCGACGAACGACAGCAGGGTGTCCTTGTAGACCAACAGAATCACCGCCGACATCGCACCGAGACCGGAGAGCAGCAACAGCGGCGAGCGGTCGATCAACGTGGCGACGATGATGATCGCGCCGAACACGTACAAGACCATTTTCGCCAGTTGCACGTAGCCCTTGATCGAGCGCGTGCGGGCGTGTTCGGTGCGCGCATAGATGTCGAGCAGGGCGTTGAGCAGGGCGCTGACCGCCAGCAGCAGGAACAGGATGGTGAACGACAACGCCACGTTGCTGAGGAAGGTCATGGCGGTTTTGCTCAGCTCCGGCACCAGATGCAAGCCGAACTGAATCACCAGCGACGGCGTCATCTGCGCCAGACGCTGAAACACTTTATTGTGGCGAAAGTCATTGATCCAGTGCAGCGCCGGTTGGCGACCGAGCATGCGGCTGGCGTGCAGGATCAGATAGCGCGCCACTCGTCCGAGCAACAGCGCGATCACTAGTAACACGGTCAGCGCGAGCCCCGCCTGCAAGAGCGGATGCTGTTCGAGGGTGCCCCAGAGGTCCTGGGCGTTGAGCCAGAGCTGTTTGAAATCCATATGAGCAACGATTCTTCTGTAAGACGCGATGGGCGATTAGAGCATTTAAGACGCCGTGTATTACCGTTGGAGACAAATCGAGCAACAAAAAAGCCACTGATTACGCCCGTTTGTATAAAGAAACTCGGCCTGAGCGCTCGAAACCGGTAACCTATGCAGCTGTTTTTTTGCATATCTTCGAGGTAGCACCCGTGTTTTCCCAATTCGCCCTGCACGAACGCCTGCTTAAAGCTGTGGCCGAGCTGAAATTTGTCGAGCCAACGCCTGTGCAAGCCGCGGCCATTCCGCTGGCGCTCCAAGGGCGTGATTTGCGGGTGACTGCGCAAACCGGTAGCGGCAAAACCGCCGCTTTCGTTCTGCCGATCCTCAATCGCCTGATCGGCCCGGCCAAGGTTCGCGTCAGCATCAAGACGCTGATCCTGCTGCCGACCCGCGAGCTGGCCCAGCAGACGTTGAAAGAAGTTGAACGCTTTTCGCAGTTCACCTTCATCAAATCCGGCCTGATCACCGGCGGTGAAGACTTCAAGGTCCAGGCCGCAATGCTGCGCAAAGTGCCGGACATCCTCATCGGCACCCCGGGCCGGATGATCGAGCAACTCAATGCCGGCAACCTCGACCTGAAAGAAGTCGAAGTGCTGGTGCTCGATGAAGCCGACCGCATGCTCGACATGGGCTTCGCCGAAGACGTCCAGCGTCTGGTCGACGAATGCCCGAACCGTCAGCAGACCATGCTGTTCTCCGCCACCACTGGCGGTTCCGGCCTGCGCGACATGATCGGCAAAGTGCTGAACAACCCTGAGCACCTGCAGCTCAACGCGGTCAGCCAGCTGAACTCGACCACCCGTCAGCAAATCATCACCGCCGACCACAATCAGCACAAAGAGCAGATTGTGAACTGGCTGCTGGCCAACGAGACCTATCAGAAGGCCATCGTCTTCACCAACACCCGTGCCATGGCCGACCGCATCTACGGCCGCCTCGTGGCTCAGGAATACAAAGCGTTCGTGCTGCACGGCGAGAAAGACCAGAAGGATCGCAAACTGGCGATCGACCGTCTGAAGCAGGGCGGCGTGAAGATCCTCGTGGCCACCGACGTTGCAGCCCGTGGTCTGGACGTGGATGGTCTGGATCTGGTGATCAACTTCGACATGCCACGCAGCGGCGACGAATACGTGCACCGCATTGGTCGTACTGGCCGCGCCGGTAACGACGGTCTGGCGATCTCGCTGATCTGCCACGGCGACTGGAACCTGATGTCGAGCATCGAGCGCTACCTGAAGCAGAGCTTCGAGCGCCGCACGATCAAGGAAGTCAAAGGCACCTACGGCGGACCGAAAAAGGTCAAGGCCTCGGGCAAAGCCGTTGGCGTGAAGAAGAAAAAGACCGACGCCAAGGGCGACAAGAAGAAAACCGCCGCCAAGACGCCGACCAAGCGCAAGAGCGCCAACCGTCCGAAGCCGGATTCGTTGGTGAGCAGCGATGGCATGGCGCCGCTGAAACGTCGCAAGCCGGCAGAGCCAGCGGCTGAATAAGTCTTTTCAGACGCGCAGAAAAAACCCGGACAGTGTCCGGGTTTTTTTTCGTCCGTTGGCAGGAATTGCCCAAGGCTGCGATCTTCGCTTCAGCCTTCGGTCTTCTTCTCCGCCGCATTCAGCTCTTTCAAGCGCTGGTCAATCAGCTGGCACTTGTCCGGCAAATCCTTGCTGGCCGTGCCCAGATCCATCTTCTGCAACTCGGCATTGATCTCTTTGGCCTTGGCCGGATTCTGCTCGGTGAGCTTCGTGACTTCTTTGGCCAGTTGTTCGCGTTTGGCAGTCGCCTCTTCAGGTGTGCAGGCCCAGACGGGCAGGGCGCAAGCGAGGGTGGCGGCGAGGGTAATCTTGATCAGGGTTTTCATCGGGGCAGGCCTCAGTTCCGGTTAAGGCATTTAATGGGTTGAGGCCATCTGGCAGGAAAAAGTTCAGAAACTGTGGGCGCGAGCTTGTTCGCGACAGCGTCGTGTCAGGCATCATCAATAGTGAATGAGCTGCCGCCTTCGCGAGCAGGCTCGCTCCCACAAAAAACGCTCAGTTGCCGTGGCAGCAACTGGATTTTGTGGTTCCCTCATAGCGGTCATGATGCCGAACCCACTCCATGATCTCGTCTTCATTGCGGCCCTTGGGCGTCAGGTCGAGGTAGTTGTAGGCGCCGACCAGCATGTCGAGGCCGCGGGCATAGGTTGAATACGTGTGGAAAATGTCGCCGTTCGCATCCCGGTAAAACACGCTCAGCCCGGGCATTTCTTCCTCGGCGCTGTCGGTTTTTTCGTAATTGTACGTAGCCTTTCCCGCTGCGACGTCTTCCGCCCGCGCGCAGACGCCGAAGTCATAGTTGAAATCGCAGCCTTCTGACGACACCCAGTCAAACCTCCAGCCCATCCGCTGTTTAAATTGTTGAAACTCGTTGAAGGGCGCGTGAGAAACAGCCACCACGGCTATGTCGTGATGAGCCAGATGCTGGTTGGCGCCATCAATGTGGTCGCTGAGAAAAGAGCAACCCTGGCAGCCTTCCTCCCAGTCTTTGGCAAACATGAAGTGGTAAACGATCAACTGGCTGTGTTGACCGAACAGGTCGGCCAGCTTCAGTGCTCCGCTCGGGCCTTGAAAGTGGTAGTCCTTGTCGACCTTAACCCAGGGCAATGCCCGACGTGCGGCGCTGAGACGGTCGCGTTCTCTGGTAAAGGCTTTTTCGTCGGCAAGATGCTGTGTGCGGGCGGCGAGCCATTCTTCGTGCGATACCACCGGATGATTCTCAACGTTCATGATGATGCCTCCTGCGGGGTTGAAGCGGCTGTTTCAGGTTAGTCGTTTAACCTTGGGGGAAATCGACAGACCGTCGGTCGGGCGCTGCGCAAGATGAGGCTGAACGGCTGCGTGCCGCTCCGGTCACAACCTATGAACGCGTCATAAATCACGCGCACCGGAGGTTGTATCAGGATGACGACTTATAACTGGGATTTGATTGAACGTTTGCTGCACGAAGTGCAGAACAGCGCCGGCCACAGCTTCGCCCCTCGCGCCTACGCCGAAGATTACGCAGCGGAGAAGGCGAGCGCAGGCGAACCGATCGAGAACCTCGATCACCTGAAAACCCTGGCCTGCGATTATGAAAGGTTGCTGCTATTGCGCGGCTACATCGCGCCGCGTCCTGATGAAGAAGGCAGCACGGGGAATAATTTTGTGCTGACGCCGCGCGGTTCAAGCCTGCTCAGCCTGATCGACAGCAGCATTCCCGGTAATGACCATCCGCGTCAGGTGCTGGATGAGCAGGACGATGCGCTGGCGGAAGCCACTTTTGACGAAGTCGCGTCAAAAGCCCAGATCGCCTGAGTTCAAACACACACACACACACGCATGTGGGAGCGAGCCTGCTCGCGAATACGGTCTGTCAGTGATATTTGAACTCACTGATGCACCGCTTTCGCGAGCAGGCTCGCTCCCACATGGCTCTTCGTTTTGTTCAAGGTTTTTGCGCGGCCTTCAGGCACTTGAGGTCGTTGAAGTCTTTACGCACACCTTCAATCTTTTTCAACAACCGCTGACGCTGTTGCGGGGTGCTTTCAGCCATCAGGTCCACCGCCAGCGAGCGTGCCTGCGCCTCGGTGCTGGCGTAAGCCTTGCGGTAATCCGCTGTCCATAAACTCTCGCGATTGACCAGAAGCGTCTCGATTCTTTGTGGGAATTCGGGACTTTTGCGTTGCGCTACGGCAGCACTGAATTGCTTCTGCCAATGGGCGCGATTGGCGATCCATTGGGTGTATTGATCGCCGAGGGCGGTCGACCACGCCATGACCCGCTGCTCTTGCGTGGCGCTCAAGGGGCCGAGCCAGTCGTTCAGGCGTTTCAACATGCGCGCGCTACGCTCGGCAATTTGCTGGTCCAGCGGTGGCTTCAAGTATTCCTGCTGGCGCTTGCGCAGATCCTTGGCGAACGCGTCATTCATTTCCGCCACTTGCTTGTCATCCAGACCTTGCAATAACTCGATGGCCGAAGGGGTGATTTCCTTCGCCGTTGCAGCGATGGCCTGCTTGGCTTCCTCAGTCCGCGCCTGCAACGCAGCATCGCTGACCTGATTGGTTTCGACCATGGTCTGGAGGCGATCCAGCCAGTCCAGATAGCCCGGCAATTGCGTGGTGCAGTGCCAGTTCAGGTGGTCCTTGAGGCGTTCGTTGAACCAGTCTTTTTGCTCGCCGTTCATGTCCAGGTAGTCGCCTAGCGTCCATGGAATGATCACGTCGAGGTTGCGATAAGCCAGGCCGACGCGGCTGCAGGCGCCGAGGGCGAGGGTGAAAATCAACAGTGCGGCAATGTGTTTGAACCAGCGAGACATGGGCGAATCCTTGCGTTGGCCTGGCTTCGAAAGTCTGATTCTTATGTGATGCAGGAAGCGCGCAGCAGTTCAGCCGATCAATAGAACGCGCGTTCGGCCTTGAGGGTGACGAGGCCGTCGCACTCGCTGTTATGCCCGGAATAGGCCGAGCAATCGCTGCCGCTGAGGCTGGAGTTGCTGTAGATCAGGTCCAGATCGACGCCCATGAACGGCCGGGACAACTTCACCGACCAATCCGTAAAACTGCTGACGTAGCCGCCATCCACTGCCACCGGCGTGTTCAATTGGTGCGTGGTGTATTTCATGCTGACACCGATGCCGAACGGCTGATTGCCGCCGAGGTCGGCAAACAGCGTGTTGTTCTGTTTATCCGGGTCGTTGCTCAAGGCCACGCCGAAACGGCTGCCGAGCAGGGTGAGGCCACCGAACAGCTCCTGGCTGTCGAGGGTGTCCACTTTCGGGTAGCTGTAATGGATCATCCCGACTTCGTAGCCGAGGATTTGGTCGAAGGGTTGTTTGAAGCCGACGTAGGAGTCGATTTCGAGATTCTTGCCAGGCGTGATGCCCATGCTCGGCGCGTATTGGCCGACGTACAGGCCGCTATCGTGGCTCAGGTCGAGCCCGCCATGGAAGGAGCCGGCGGCCGACGGTTTGACCAGGCCCTGAGCCATGCTGCGGCTGGGGGTGGTGCCGAGTTTGAGATCGAAGTCACCCAGTTCACGCTGGAAAACCTGCGCGTGCGCGGTCGTGCCTGCGAACAGGCCTACGAGCAATAAACAGGAAGATGGGCGCATGCGTCACTCCATGAACGGCGAGCGCAGGGCGGCGGGCCTGCTGAAACGCTTGATCTAGACGCGTGCAAGGATACCGGCGAATGATCGGCATTGATGGCCGTTCGTCGATTTAGAATTTTTTTGTTTAAAACGCGGAGGGGGAGTGCGGTGCCAGTCCAGACGCTTCGAAGCTCAAAGCGCCTCTGGACGGGGGTAAAACCGGGTGTTACTTCTTGCCCAGGCTGATCTGCTTGGACGGGCCGAACGTCTGGCCACTGACGCCTTTGGCAATTTGCTGGATCTCGCCGCCGGACTTGAGGAACGCTGCGATCTGATCGTTGATCGATTCGCTGGTTTCAACGGCTGGAGCTGGCTTTGCTTTGCTGGTGGATGCTTTTACACGCATGGCGGCCATTAACCTGTAGAAAAGTAACTCGGCCAGGCATCGTACAGGAATAACTTGACAATTGCTTGGTAAATATCCCCGGGAATAACCAACCGCTGTGCTGCATTATTATCGATTCAATAGTCGAAATACTTGGCTAACCTGCTGTTTTAAATAAGAACATTAATGAATTCTGACGGTGTAGCCATCTGCCGCAACCGCACTCAGCCGACTGACGGGCGGCAACCTTCAGCGCGCCGATCGAGGAAAATCAAGGATTAGCGCAGAATTCCCGAGAACCGCCGATCTACCGTCCAACGGCTGCGACAAAACGGGTAGAATGCCGCCCACGCAATGAGGGTTCTGGAAATGGCTTTAGTCGGGCGTTACAACAGTTTGCAAGTGGTTAAACACACTAACTTCGGTTTATATCTGGATGGCGGCGCTGACGGCGAGATTCTTTTGCCCAACCGTTATATCCCTAAAGATATTCCCAGCGAAGATGAAGACTGGCTCAACGTATTTGTATATCTGGACAGCGAAGACAAACTTCTCGCTACCACTGAAAAACCAAAAGTTCAGGTCGGCGAATTTGCCAGCCTGAAAGTTGTTGAAGTCAACAGCATCGGCGTGTTCCTCGATTGGGGGCTGCCGAAAGATCTGTTGCTGCCGTATTCCGAAGAAAAACGGCAGATGACCGCCGGCGAATACTGCGTGGTGCACGTTTATCTCGATAAACACACACGGCGCATCACAGCGACTGCGCGTCTGGATCGCTACCTCGACAAGACCCCGGCCAACTACAGCCAAGGCCAGGAAGTCGACCTGCTGGTGGCTGAAGCCACTGACATGGGCTTCAAGGCGATCATCAACAACAAGCACTGGGGCCTGATCCACAAGAATGAAATCTTCAAGTTCATGCGTGCCGGCATGATCGAGAAGGGCTATATCAAGGAAGTGCGTGCCGACGGCAAAATCGCCCTGAGCCTGCAACCGGTTGGTCAGGAAGCGGCCAGCAGCCTTAACTCGAAGATCCTCGCCAAGTTGCGCGACAACAGCGGCACTTTGCCGGTCAGCGACAAGAGCGACCCGGCGCTGATCAGCAGCCTGTTCGGCGTCAGCAAGGGCAACTTCAAGAAGGCCATCGGTGCGCTGTACAAGGAAGGCAAGATCGTCATTCACGCTGATCGCATTGAACTAACCTGAGTCTTGCGTGGCCCATCTAGCATGGGCACACATGAGGTCGGTTCAATGAAAAAATCGCTGATGGCTTACGTCGCGACGCTGGTGATGTTTCTTTTGCTCGACGGCCTCTGGCTCGGCCTGCTGATGGCGCCGACCTATCGCGAACTGCTCGGTTCGCTGATGCTGGAAAAACCGCTGCTGGTCCCTGCAGCGGTTTTTTATTGCCTGTATGTTTTTGGTTGCGTGATGTTTGTGGTGCTGCCTGCAGCGACCTGGCAATGGGCGGCCAAGCGCGGCGCGCTGTTGGGGCTGGTGGCGTATGGCACGTACGACCTGACCAATTGGGCGACGTTGCGCGGGTGGTCGGCGCAAGTGTCGTTGATGGATTGGGCGTGGGGGACGTTTGCCACGGCGGTGGCTTGTACCGTCGGGTTTTTGCTCGCGAGGCGGTTTGGCAAGGTCTGACCCGAAATGCAGGTAAGCAATGCCGGCCTCTTCGCGAGCAGGCTCGCTCCCACAGGGGAACGCATTCCAAAGTGGGAGTAAGCCTGCTCGCGAATGGCGCAGCCGCCAGCCATTCACCTCTGCCGCCACTGAATCACTAAATGTCTCTTCCAGACGCCTTTTTCCCGCCCGACTGATTGATAATCCTCAGCACTGTTTTCTGACCATTGGATGGCCTGCCATGTTGTGTGTGTTCGAGGTTTTGCGGTGAGTGTCGAGCGGCGCAATGCCGACCGTTTTGCCCTGCAAGTGATGATCGGCCTGTGCCTGATCTGGGGCGTGCAGCAAGTGATGATCAAGTGGGCCGCGGCGGACATCGCGCCAGTGATGCAAGCGGCGGGGCGGTCGGGCATTTCCGCGTTGCTCGTAGCACTGCTGATCTGCTGGAAGGGCGGCTGGGATCAGGTCGGCAGCACCTGGCGCGGTGGCTTGCTGGCCGGTGCGCTGTTCGGTTTGGAGTTTTTCTTCATTGCCGAAGGTTTGCAGCTGACCACCGCCGCGCACATGTCGGTGTTCCTCTACACCGCGCCGATCTTCACTGCATTGGGCGTGCACTTCCTGCTGGCCAGCGAACGCTTGCGACCGTTGCAATGGCTGGGGATTCTTCTGGCGTTTGTCGGCATCGCAATTGCCTTCGCCGGCGGCGTGTCGTGGGACAACCTCGACCGGCGCATGCTGCTCGGCGATGCCTTCGGCGTATTGGCCGGCGCCTGTTGGGGCGCGACCACCGTGGTGGTGCGTGCCTCGCGCTTGTCGGAAGCGCCGGTGACGCTGACCCTGTTCTACCAACTGATTGTCGGCTTCGTCGGCCTGCTGTTGATCGCGCTGTTCAGCGGCCAGATCACTCACGTCAGCCTGACCACCGTGGCCGTGGCCAGCGTGCTGTTTCAGGGCTTGGTGGTGTCGTTCTTCAGTTACCTGATCTGGTTCTGGCTGCTGCGCCGTTACCTGGCGGCCAATCTGGCGGTGTTCTCGTTCATGACGCCGTTGTTCGGTGTCACCTTCGGCGTGTTGCTGCTGGGCGAAGAGCTCAGCGTCAACTTTGTGATCGGCGCCGTGCTGGTGTTGCTCGGCATCACCTTTGTCAGCGCCGAACAGTGGCTGCGCAGGCGTTTGCGCAAAGCGCTGGGCCAACGCTAGTCGATTTCATTGCCAGGCCGCCGGCGATCAGCAACCCGCTGCCGGCGATCACCAAGGCCGGTTGCAGGCCGCCGCTGAAATGGCTGCTCAGCGCGGCCAATAACGGGCCGCTGAGCTGGCCGACGGCAAAGCAAGCGGTCAGCAGGCCGGCATTGCGCTGCGTGGCATGGGGCGCGATGTCCCGCGAACGCTGCATGACTAATTGCATGCACGCGAGGAACGGCGTGCCACACAGGATCACCCCCAGCGCCAAGCCCAGGCCGCTACTCAGCAGGCAGGCGAACACCCCGGCCGCTTGTAGCCATAACGTTGCCATCAACCAATGTCGGGTTGTCGCGGGATCGTGACGGCGCAGGCTCACCAGCAACACGCCGAGCGCGGCGGCCAAACCGAAACATGGCCAGAACAGATCGGCCTGCCATTGCCCGTGAAACTGCGCATTGGCCATTTGCGAAAGGAATGTCGCGGGGATGATGTAGCCCACGCCGTACAGCGCATAGATCACAGCCAGACGCCCGATACCGCGATTCGACGCATTGACCTGAGCCGGGGCAATCGACGCGGCGGCGGTGGGTTGCGGCAAAACGCGCCAGACCCCGAGCATCATCACCAGCGCCGCCGCGGCATAAATCAGCCAAAGCGTTGCTGACGTCTGCTGCAGCAGATGTGAGACCAGCGCCAACAACCCCGTCAGAAAAATCCCCAGACCCGGCCCGGCAAATACCAGCGCGCCCAAACGCGGACGACCCGCTGCCGCCGCCAGTGGTTGGCTCAACGAAGTGATCATCACCAGCACCCAGGCGCTCGCGACTCCGGTGCCGAAGCGCAGTACCAAGTGCGACCAGAACCCATTGGCCCAGAACGACGCCAGCGTCAGCAACACGCACAACCACAAGCCGCCATGCAGGCGCCGCTGCACCTGCTGCGGGCGATGGGCGAACATCGCATCCACCGCGCCGAGCAGATAACCGAGGTAGTTGGCCGCCGCAATCAGACCGGCGGCGGTCAGGTCGAACTGGCCTTCGCTGAGCAGGTGCGGCATTTGTGGAGTGAGGGCGAAACGCCCGATGCCCATGGCCATCATCAAGGCAACGAAGCAGGCGGATAAGCGAATCAGAGGCGACATGGTCGGAGTTCCTTGGGGACATCAATGACCGTCAGGCTAGGACTGATTGACTTTCTTTAAAATTGAATAATAGTGAGTAACTTGTTCTGTTCTGGAGAATGCTTGTGGAGTTCAGCCAACTGCGGATCTTTCAGGCCGTGGCCGAGGAAGGTTCAATTACCCGGGCCGCCGAACGCCTGCACCGGGTGCCCTCCAATCTGTCGACGCGGCTTAAACAGCTTGAAGAGCAACTGGGCGTAGAGCTTTTCGTCCGTGAGCGTCAGCGTTTGCAGTTGTCGCCTGCAGGAAAAGTCCTGCTGGACTACACCGGCAAACTGTTCGCGTTGCGTGATCAGGCCAGTGCGGCAGTGATGGGCGGGCAACCGGCGGGGGATTTTGTCCTCGGTACGATGTACAGCACGGCGGCGATCCATTTGCCGGCGTTGCTGGCGCGTTATCACAAGCAATACCCGGCGGTGAACCTGCAGGTGCAATCGGCGCCGAGTGGCGAGTTGCTTGAAGGTTTGCTCACTGGCCGACTCGATGCGGCGCTGGTCGATGGCCCGCTGGAGCTGGCCGGACTGGATGGCGTGCCGTTGTGCGAAGAGCGTTTGGTGCTGATCACCGAAACCGACCATCCGCCCGTGCACAGTGCCAAAGATGTCGAAGGACGCTCAGTGTTTACCTTTCGCCGCGGTTGTTCTTATCGGATGCGCCTGGAAGCCTGGTTTTCGCATTACCACGCGACGATGGGGCGAGCGATCGAGATCGAGTCGTATCAAGGCATGCTCGCCTGCGTGATTGCTGGCAGCGGCGTGGCATTGATGTCTGAGTCGATGCTTGCCAGCCTGCCGGGTCGCGAAAGCGTCGCCGCGCACTTTTTGGCCGAACCATTCGTGGGTGCGACAACGTGGCTCATGTGGCGCAAAGGCATGGTCGGCGCCAACCTCAATGCCTGGGTCGAGGTGCAGCAGGCTGTCTATCCTGCGGCTCAGATCGAAACCCGAGAAACAGCCTGAACCAATGGCGGCGAACTCTGTTCAATTCAGTAACAGATCATTGCGGATTTGGCCGAGCATTGCGTAGGACTTCGGACTATTATCAGTGCGAAGCGGCCTCAGAATTCCGGCCGCTCAGCACCACCCTGAAGGGGGCATGACGATGAAAGAGAAAATTCAAAACTGGCTTCACGACTTGGGTGTAGCCCTCGGCTTGATCGAACCGCCTATGCAGCCTGTCCCGATCCGCACCGATGACGAGCAGCGCCGCCGTCAGCCACGCCGGCGGTAAGTGCCTCTTTAAGGGTCAAGAGATCGCAGCCTTTGGCAGCTCCTACACGAATCAATGTAGGAGCTGCCGAACGCTGCGATCTTTTGCTTTCAGTGCCGGCCAATCTCAAGCAAAAACCGGCTCAAGTCATTCGCGGTCTTCGCTGTCTTGAGCATGCGATCTTCTTCGGCGGTGAATGCCGTCAGTCCGAATTCATCTTCCAGATGAAAGATCAAATCCTCGATATCGGCTTTTTCCAAACCCAATTGCACCAGGCTGGTGTGTTCATTGAAGTCACGGTTTTCCAGCAGACGCCGGATGAACCGATGCACGGCGGCACGCACGGCAGCTCTTCTCATGGCAGAAATGTCTGATTGTTGTTTGGCTTGAGTGAAGCAGGCCTCACGCGTGCCTGCGCAGCCATTCGTCAATCATCGAACGCAAATGCGCACCGGCAAAACTGCCGAAGTGCCCGCCATGTACCGTGCGCACGGGCAGGGCGTGCAGACGCCGCAGACTCGTGGCGTAATCCCGCAGATTCGAATGGTAGGCGTCCTCGATCAGCGGCCCGTCGTAAATGATGTCACCGCTGAACAGGGTTTCAGTCGCCGCCTCATACAGGCTGATGCCGCCCGGCGAATGCCCGGGTGTGTGCAGCACTTGCAGTGTGCGATTGCCCAGATCGAGCACATCGCCGTCCTCGACAAACCCCGTGGCCGGCGCGGCTTTGACCCGGTATTCGGCGTAGCACAACGGGCAGTCCGGGTGCGCCTCGAACATGTCATCGCCGACAAAGGCTCGGCTCAAATCATTCTCGCCATCGGGTGCCGCAAGAATGTCCGCCTCGGCCGGCTGCACCAGCCGTTCAGCAAATTCATGATGCCCGGCGATGTGGTCGAAATGGCAGTGACTGGCCACCGCCACCAATGGCCGCTCGGTGATCCAGGGCAACTGCTCGCGCAGGCTGACCAGCCCTGAACCGCTATCGAGCAACAGGTCTTTGTCGCGGCCCTGAATATGCCACAGGTTGCAGCGGTAGAACGGTCGAATGTAGGGCTCATGAATCAGCCGAACTCCATGACCGAAACTCTGCACTTCAAACCACTGATCGCGCGAAACGATCTTCATAAGCACTTTTCTCCAGACGAAAAAAACGGGTGTGGCAACCGACGCCACACCCGTCGAAGAAAGCATCAAGTCGTTACATCAGAGCTTAGATCGCACTCGCCACGGTTGCCGGACGAGGAGAAACCAGGCTGACCACCACAAAACTCACCAGACCCACGGCCAGGCTGTAGTAGATCGGCGTGTTCGCATCCAGACCGTCCTTGAACATGAACAGCAGCGCCGTGGCGAAACCCAGGCCCATGCTGGCGATGGCGCCGGCAGTGGTCGCGCGTTTCCAGAAGATCGCACCGATCAGCGGGATCAGCATGCCGCCCACCAACAGGTTGTAGGCGAGGGTCAGGGCGCTGATCACATCGTTCACCACCAGTGCGATACCCAGCACGACAATACCGGTGAGCAGGGTGAACAAACGGTTGATCGCCAGGCTCGACTGTTTGCCGCCACGCAGTTTCGGCAGCAGGTCTTCGGTGATGGTGGTGGCAGCGGCGAGCAGGCCGGCACTGGCGGTGGACATCATCGCGGCCAGTGCAGCAGCGATCACCAGACCACGGATGCCGTCCGGCAGCGACAGTTTGACGATGGCGGCGAAGGCGTTGTTGACGTTGTCCAGATCCGGGATCAGCACGTGTGCAGCCATGCCGATCAGCGCGCAGGCCAGACCGTAGACGATGCAGTAGATGCCGGCGATGCTGCCGGCGTATTGCGCGACTTTGGCGGTCTTGACGGTGAACACCCGTTGCCAGATGTCCTGACCGATCAGGATGCCGAAGAAGTAGATCATGAAGTAGGTGATGATCGTGTCCCAGCCGATGGTGGTGAAGCTGAAGGCAGTCGCCGGCAGTTTCAGCACCAGTTCGTCCCAACCGCCAACGCGGTACAGGCAGATCGGCAACAGGATGAACATCAGGCCCACGGTCTTGATGATGAACTGGACGATGTCAGTCAGGGTCAGCGACCACATGCCGCCAATCGCCGAGTAGATCACCACGACGCCACCACCGACGAGTACCGAAGCCCAGAATGGCAGGTCAAACAGCACTTGCAGCACGGTGCCGATGGCGAGGATCGAGGTCACGCCGATCATCAGTGCGTAGGCGAGCATGATCGCCGCGCTCGCCGAGCGGGCCATCGGGTTGTAGCGCTTTTCCAGCACTTGGGTAACGGTGTAGATCTTCAGTTTCAGCAGCGGTTTGGCGAGGAACAGGTTCAGCGCAACGATGCCGCAACCCAGTGCCGCGCACAGCCAGAAACCGGAGATGCCGTGCACGTAACCCAGACGCACGGTGCCGACGGTGGACGCCCCACCGAGCACGGTCGCGGCCATGGTGCCCATGTACAGGCTTGGGCCGAGGTTGCGACCGGCGACGAGAAAGTCCTCGTTGGTCTTGGCCTTGCGCATGCCGAAGTAGCCGAGCAAGAGCATGCCGGCGGCGTAGATGAGGACGACGAATAAATCCAAAGCCATGATGGCGTGTCTCCGATTGTCTTTTTTATGGTGAAACAAATTTGGTTCGGTGTGGCTGCCCTTTGTGGGAGCAAGCTCGCTCCCACAGGGGATCTGCGTCAGGCGGCTTGGCGCAGTTCAGGTTTTTCCACGATTTGGCTGCGCGCATCCTTCGGGCCGAACACTTCGCGCGGTTCCGGGAACAGGCTCAGCAGCGTGAGGTACACCACCGAAGCGAGGCCCAGGGTCACCGGTAAACTGATGTCGATGCCGCCGGCCATTTCACCCAGCGGGCCAACGAACTGCCCCGGCAAATTGACGAAGCACAAACCCACCGCCGCGCTTGGGATCCATGCGCCCAGACCGCGCCAGTTCCAGCCGTGGCTGAACCAGTAGCGTCCGCCCTGTTCGCCGCGCGTGAACACTTGCAGGTCATCCGGGCAGTAGAAGCCGCGACGCACTAACAGGCCGATGATCATGATCACCATCCATGGCGTGGTGCAGGTGATGATCAGCACGGCGAAGGTCGACACGCTCTGCACCAGATTCGCCGCAAAGCGCCCGATGAAGATGAAGGCAATCGACAGCACGCCGATCAGCAGCGTCGCTTTCACGCGCGACAGCACTCGCGGAAACACGCTGGACATGTCCAGCCCGGTGCCATACAGCGACGTGGTGCCGGTGGACATGCCGCCGATCACTGCAATCAGGCACACCGGCAGGAAGAACCAGCTCGGCGACACCGCCAGCAAACCACCGACATAGTTGTTCGCCGCGATGTAGTCCGGCGCCTTGATCGCGACGATGGTCGCGGTGCTCAGGCCGAACAGGAACGGGATGAACGTGGCGATCTGCGACAGCACCACCGCAGCCATGATGCGTTGCTTGGAGGTGTGACGCGGGATGTAGCGCGACCAGTCGCCGAGGAACGCACCGAAGGAAATCGGGTTGCTCATCGCGACCAATGCAGCGCCGATGAACGCGGCCCAGAAGCCCGGCTGACCGAGGCTCACAGTGCCCGCGTAATGCGCGTCGAAAGGACCGGCGAAGGCGAAGATGCCCAGCAGGAATAACAGGCTGGCGCTCCACACCGCGATCTTGTTCACCCACAGCAAAAAGCGGAAGCCGTAGATGCACACGGTCAGCACCAGGATAGCGAACAGACCGTAAGCGAGGCCCAGGGTCAGGTCGGTTTCCGGCAGACCGATCAGGCGTTTTGCACCCCCGATCAGCGCATCCCCCGAACTCCACACCGAGAGCGAGAAAAACGCGATAGCGGTCAACAGCGACAGGAACGAACCGACGATGCGCCCGTGCACGCCGAAGTGCGCACCGGACGACACGGCATTGTTGGTGCCGTTGAGCGGGCCGAACAGGCCCATCGGTGCGAGGATCAGCGAGCCGAGCAGCACGCCCAGCACAATCGCCCAGACGCCGGCCTGAAAAGACAGACCGAACAGCACCGGGAAACTGCCGAGCACGGCGGTGGCAAAGGTATTCGAACCGCCGAAGATCATCCGGAACAAGTCCGTCGGGCCAGCGGTGCGTTCGTGGTCCGGGATCTGTTCGACCCCGTGGGTTTCAATCTGCGTAAGGCTCTGGTCGTTGTTGTTGTTATTCATGATCTGCTCCGATCATAAAGGCGCGCCTCATCGTGCGTGAGGCGTCACCTGTTTGGCTAAGGGGATGGCAGCCCTTCCGGCATTGCGGACAAATGTTCGTGGCAGGCCAGCCAAAGGCCTTGTTGTTCTAGGCTCGACGCTTGTTTCTTGAAAACAATCGTCTCGCGCTCCTGGCTGAAATGTTGCTCCCCTTGCATGCGCAGCTCGGTGGCCACGTCATGGATGAAAATCGCCACGTCACCTTGCAGGCTGACGAAGGCGTTGCTCGACGTGCACGAGAGCACTTCGAAGCCATCCTCTGCGCGCCAGTTGTCCCACAAGGCCTGATAGGCATCGCGCGACAGCAGCGGCTGTTCGAGGGTGTAGAAGACGAAACTTGCGTCGGCGCTGAACGCACCGAAATAAGCTTCGCGATCGTTACGGGCAAAGGCAGCCACCAGATCGGCGGCCGCTTGCAAAACCTGATCACGTTCGTTCATGACCCGACCCTCAGCGATGGACCACGCCGGGCAGTACGCAGAGCATTTCGTACAGCAGGTTGGCGGCCAGCAGCGAGGTGTTGCCGGTGGTGTCATAAGCGGGCGAGACTTCTACCAGATCGCAACCGATCAGGTCGAGGCCTTGGCAGCCGCGAATGATTTCAATCGCCTGAATGGTCGTCAGACCACCGATTTCCGGGGTGCCGGTGCCAGGCGCCCAGGCCGGGTCGATACCATCGATGTCGAAGCTCAGGTACACCGGGCCACCGCCGACTTTCTCGCGTACTTCGGCCATGAGTGGCGCCAGCGACTTGTGCCAGCACTCTTCGGCTTGAACGACGCGGAAGCCCTGATCGCGGCTCCAGTTGAAGTCGTCAGCGGTGTAACCCTGCGCTCGCAGACCAATCTGTACAACGCGATCGCAATCCAGCAAACCTTCTTCGACGGCGCGACGGAAGGTGGTGCCGTGGGCGATCTTCTCGCCGAACATGTGATCGTTGACGTCAGCGTGGGCATCGATGTGCACCAGACCGACCTTGCCATGCTTTTTGTGAATCGCACGCAGGATCGGCAGGGTGATGGTGTGGTCGCCACCCAGGGTCATCGGAATGACGTTGTGCTCGAGGATGTTGTCGTAGGCTTCTTCGATGATGCGCACGGCGTCGAGCAGGTTGAAGGTGTTGATCGCCACGTCACCGATGTCGGCGACCGACAGCGAGTCGAACGGCGCAGCGCCGGTGGCCATGTTGTACGGGCGGATCATCACCGATTCGGTGCGAATGTCGCGTGGCCCGAAGCGGGTGCCGGGGCGCAGCGAAGTACCGATGTCCAGTGGCACGCCTACGAAGGCAGCGTCCAGGCCGGCAGCGGTCGGTACATGGGGGAGTCGGAGCATGGTGGCGATGCCGCCGAAGCGCGGCATTTCGTTGCCGCCCAGTGGTTGGTGAAGAATCTTGTCCACGGGTAAGGCCTCATCGTCTTTGTTTTATTTATGTCGGCGCGCCGTTCAGCAAGGGTTCGGACGCCGCTGTGGGGCCGATGATGCGAAATGTAGTGCGGCGAAAGAATCGCTACGGGCAAAAACTTAGTTCAGATTTTTCTAAACTAATGCCAGACTCCCCACCTGCTCGTTCCCATGCTCCGCGTGGGAATGCATCTACGGACGCTCCGCGTCCAGCCGTACTCGCAGGTGACGCAGAGCGTCACGGGCTGCATTCCCACGCAGAGCGTGGGGACGATCCTTGGAGCAGACATGGCCAACGCTTTACCCGACCTGAAACTGTTGCGCATCTTCGTCAGCGTCGTGCGCCATCAGGGTTTCGCCAACGCGCAGCAGGAACTCAACCTGTCGACCTCGGCGATCAGCACCTACATGAGCCAGCTCGAAGCCGCGCTCGGCCTGGTGCTGTGCCATCGCGGGCGCGGCGGGTTCAGCCTGACGAGCAAGGGCGAGCTGTTCCATCAGGAAACCCTGCGCCTGCTCGCCGAACTCGAAGGTTTCGAGCAGTACGCCGCCGCGCTCAAGGGCGAATTGCGCGGCACGCTCAACCTCGGCGTGATCGATTCCACGGTGAGCGACAAGGCCTTGCCGTTCGCCGAAGCCATCGGCGCTTACAGCCAGGAACACCCGGCGGTGCATTTGCATTTGTCGGTGATGAGCCCGTATGAACTGCAATTGGGCGTGCAGGACAACCGTCTCGATCTGGCCATCGGCGCGTTTTCCACGCGCATGAGCGGTCTGGTCTACATGCCGCTGTATCGCGAGCAGCACTGGTTGTATTGCAGCAGCCGTCATCCGTTGTTCAACGAGCGGCGGATTCCCGAGCAGGTCATCACCCAGCAACGCATGGTCGGACGCGGTTACTGGAGTCAGGCGGAACTGGCCCGGCACGGTTTCAAACACAGCGCCGCGACCGTGGAAAGTATGGAAGCGCAGCTGATTCTGGTGCTGTCCGGCGCCTACATCGGTTACTTGCCGGAGCACTACGCCCAGGCGTGGGCCGACAAGGGCGATCTGCGGGTGTTGTTGCCAGCGACCTTCGGTTACCAGGCGCCGTTTTCGATGATCATGCGCCGGGGCCGCAGCCGCGAGCCGTTGATTCAGACCTTCCGTGATTTGCTCAAAGCACAGCTCAATCAGGCTTAGCTTGTAGGGAAAAATAAGCATGTCGAGAATTCAATGCCCGCGCTGCCTGCGTCCCCAAACCCATTGCCTGTGCCCGCTGATCCCGAGCCTCGACAGCCGCACGCGGGTGCTGCTGTTGCAGCATCCGAGCGAGGTCAATCATGCGTTGAATACGGCGCGCTTGGCGGCGTTGGGGTTGAGCAATGCCGAGCTGATTGTCGGTGAAGTGTTCGAGGATTTGCCGACGTTGTTGAACCGGCCGGGTTATCAGGCGCGGCTGTTGTTTCCCGCTGACGATGCGCAGCCGATGCAGGCTTACGCTGAATCCGATGAACCGTTGTTGCTGGTGGTGCCGGACGGTACGTGGCGCAAGGCGCGCAAGATGCTGCACCTCAATCCATTGCTGGCGGCGTTGCCACGGGTGACGCTGGCCGAGGGCGGCGTGTCGCGCTATCGCTTGCGCAAGGCACCCGGGCCGGGGGCGTTGTCGACGATTGAGGCGATTGTGCAGGCGTTGCAGACGCTGGAAGCGCCGACATCATTTGAACCGTTGCTCAAGCCGTTCGAAGCGTTGATCGAAGGGCAGATTGCGGCAATGGGGGAGGAGACCTTTCAGCGTAACCATGGGGATAGATGATCGTTCCCACGCTCTGCGTGGGAATGCATCCAGTGACGCTCTGCGTCACAGTCGCGAAGGGACGCGGAGCGTCCCGGGCGGCATTCCCACGCGGAGCGTGGGAACGATCATTCGCTACCGCTCGCGCATCGCCTCGGTTCTGGCCTTCAGCACCGGTTTCAGCAGGTAGTCCAAGACACTCTTCTCCCCGGTAATAATGTCCACTGTCGCCACCATCCCCGGAATGATCAGCAACGGTTTCACATCCCCGCCCAAGTGGTTTTTATCGGTGCGCACCTGAATCAGGTAGAAGCTGTTGCCCTTGTCATCGGTAATCGTATCCGCACCGATCAACTCAAGCTTGGCGCTCAGCCCGCCATAAATCGTGTAGTCGTAGGCACTGAATTTGACCATGGCTTTCTGGCCAGGATGCAGAAACGCCACGTCCTGCGGTCGCACCTTGGCCTCGATCAACAGGTTGTCTTCCAGCGGGACGATTTCGACCATGTCGCTGCCCGGCTGGACCACGCCGCCGATGGTGTTGACCTTCAACTGCTTGATCACCCCGTGCACCGGCGAGGTCACGGTGGTGCGGGTGACGCGGTCGTCGATGGCGATGCTGGTCGCGGTGATTTTCGACAGGTCGGTGCGTTTCTCATTCAGCTCTTTCGCGGCCTCGGAGCGGAAGGTTTGTTCCGACTCATCGATCTTGCTGCGGATCTCGGCAATCGCCGATTCGGCGCGGGGAATGGCCAGCGTCGTCGCGTTCAGCGAGCCACGAATTTCTACCGCACTGCGTTTCAGCCTGAGGATTTCCACCGGCGATACAGCACCGGTTTTCACCAGCGGTTCGGACATGTTCATCTCTTGCTGCAGCAGCGCCAGGCTGGAACTGAACTGGCCCTGCTTGGAGCGAAACTCCGCCAGCTCCTGAGTCTTCTGCCGCAGTTGTTCGCTCAACGTGCGCTGTTCACTGGCCAAGCGCCGTTGACGTTGTTCGTACAGCGAGCGCTCGTCTTCGGCGACCTGTGGCGCCTTGGCGATCACCTCGGCGGACAGCTTGAACGGCCGACCTTCGGCCTCCGCCGACAGCCGTTCGACCTGCGCCGTCAGCGCATAACGATCGGCCTCGCTTTCACCTTTGTTCGAGCGAAAACGCGTGTCATCCAGGCGCAGCAGCGTATCGCCCTTATTCACCATCTGCCCTTCACGGAAAAAAATCTCGGTGACGATGCCGCCCTCAAGGTTCTGGATCACCTGAATCTTGCTCGACGGAATCGCCTTGCCTTCGCCCATGGTCACTTCTTCGAGCACGGCGAACTTGGCCCAGACCACTGCGCTGATCAGCAGGCCTGCCGCCAGCCACACGGTGATCCGCGACCAGCGCGGGGAATCCTGCAATGACGCACCGGCAGTTTCCGGCATGAATTCGGCTTCGGCGCTTTTGCCGAAGCTGTCGAAGTAGCCGCGTGATTTGCTATCGGAGGAAGCAGACATGGGGCAACTCCTAGACCGCCGCCGAGCCGACACGGCCCTTGCGCAGTGCATCGATGACCGCTTCTTTCGGACCGTCAGCGACGACCCGCCCGTTGTCCAGCACCAGCAACCGATCCACCAGGCTCAGCATCGAGGTGCGGTGGGTAACCAGCAGCAAGGTCTTGCCTTGCACCCAACCGTGCAGCTTCTGCCGCAGTTGGTCTTCGCTGCTGTTGTCCATGGCGCTGGTGGGTTCGTCGAGCAGCATGATCGGCGGATCGAGCAGCAGCGAGCGCGCCAACAGCACGGCCTGACGTTGGCCGCCGGAGAGCAATTGCCCGCGTTCACCCACTGGCCGGTCGAAACCTTGCGGATGCTGACGGGCCAGCTCCGTCACGCCGGTCAGTTCGGCCACTTCGAGCATCCGCGAATCGCTGATATAGCGGGCGCCGAGGGTGAGGTTGTCGCGCAGGCTGCCGGCCAGCAGCGGCAAGTCGTGGGCGACGTAACCGATTTGCTGGCGCAGGTCGGCGACATCGAGTTGGCGCAGGTCGAGGCCGTCGAGCAGCATCTGGCCTTCCTCGGGCTCATAGAAACCCATGACCAAACGCGCCAAGGTACTTTTCCCCGAACCGCTGCGGCCAATGATGCCGACCCGTTCGCCGGGTTTCAGGCTGAACGTGACATTGCTCAGCGCCGGCGCATTCTGGCCGTTGTAGTGAAAGGTCACGCCGTTGACGTCCAGCGCACCTTGCAGTTGCGTGCGCTCCAGCGGCCGCTGTTTGCCGTCACGTTCCTGCGGCAAGGCCATCAGCGCGTCGGTACTTTTCATGGTCAATTGCGCTTGCTGATAACGGGTGATCAGCCCGGCGATCTGCCCCAGCGGCGCGAGCACACGGCTGCCGAGCATGTAGGTAGCGACCAGCGCACCGACGCTGAGGTTGCCGGCGATGATGCTGTAGACCCCGGCGACAATCGTCGCCATCCCCGAAAACTGTTGAATGAACAACGTGCCGTTGGTGGCCAGCGCCGACAGATTGCGCGCATGGCTGTCGAGGCGGGTGAGGGCGCCGTGAGTACTTTCCCATTTGTGCTGGCGCTCGCTTTCGGCGCTGCACGCCTTGAGGGTTTCCAGACCGCCGAGGGTTTCGATCAGCACGGCCTGGCGTTCAGCACCAAGGCTCAGGCTTTTCTGCACGGTGTCGCGCAGGCGTACCTGAATGATCATGGCGAAAATGATCGTGATCGGAAACGCCAGCAGCGGAATCACCACCAGCCAGCCGCCGAGCAACCCAATCACCGCCAACATCAACACGACGAAGGGCAGGTCGATCAGGCTGGTCAGGGTCACCGCCGTGAGGAATTCGCGCAGGCCCTGGAAGTCATGAATGCTTTGGGCAAAACCGCCGATGGTCGCGGGCCGCGCCTTCATCGACATGCCGGTGATGCGCTCGAATAAAGTCGCGGAAAGGATCACATCGGTTTTCTTGCCGGCGGTGTCGAGCAAGTGCGCGCGCACCACCCGCAACACGAGTTCGAAACCGGTGCCGATCAGCAGGCCGATCGACAGCACCCACAGGGTCGACGTGGCCTGATTCGGCACCACGCGGTCGTAGGTCTGCATGACGAACAGCGGCACCATCAGGCCCAAAAGGTTGATCAGAAAACTGGCGAGAATCGCGTCACTGTAAAGCCATTTCGACAGCTTCAGGGTGTCGCGAAACCACGCATGCACGCGTGGCACCAGCGGTGAGCGCAGGTCTTCGAGTTCGTGGCGCGGGCGGGCGAACAAGGCCTGGCCGCTGTAATGTTCGGCGAGTTCTTCACGGCTGATCCATTGCTCGCCGCCATCGGCTTCGCTGGGCAGAATCAGCGCTTTGCCGTCGTCGCCGAAGCGCCGCAAAACGGCGGTGCGACCGTCGTTGAGCAGCAGCAGAATCGGCAGGTTGAGTGGCGAGATCTCCTTCAAGTCTCGGCGCAAAATACGCGCCTGCAGCCCGGCCCGAGCCGCGGCGCGGGGCAGCAGATCGAGACTCAGGCGTTGTTTGTCGAGAGGCAGCCCGGCGCTCAGGCTGGCGCGACTGACGGTCGCGCCATGCAGTTTGCAGAGGATCAACAGACCGTCGAGTAACGGATCATCGAAGCTCAGCCGCGGATCGATCCCGGAGTGGCCGGGTTCCATGCTGGTCATATTGATCGCCTCTGTAGAACGGGCTCAGGTTGATCGTTCCCACGCTCTGCGTGGGAATGCCTCTAGGGACGCTCTGCGTCCAGTGACGCGGAGCGTCACGGGCTGCGTTCCCACGCGGAGCGTGGGAACGATCAAGATCGCTACTTCAGCTCTGGCAAACGAGCTTCGTTTTTGACCTCGGTCGCGGCGATCGCATCGGCTGGGAGCACCACCCGTTGTTTGCTCAGCAACTGGCCCATGTTCGCCAGCACGCGGTACATCGAATATTCCTCGGTGTAGCGGATTTCGGTGTAGCGACGGTTGGCGTTGTAGAGCTCGTTTTCACTGTCGAGCAAGTCGAGCAGGGTGCGTTGGCCGAGGCCGAACTGATCCTGATACGCGGCACGCACGCGTTTGGTGGTTTCGGCGTATTCGCGGGCGGTCGGGGTCTGCTTCTTCGCGTTCTGCATGGCGTTCCAGGCCAGGCGAATGTTCTCGTTGAGCTGACGCAGGGCGTTGTTGCGGATGTCCATGGCCTGATTGATGTCGTGGGCATTGGCGGCCAGTCGGGCCTTGTCGCTGCCACCACGGAACAGGTTGTAGTTCATCACCACACCCACCCGCCATTCGTTGTCGTGACCTTCATCGCCCTGCACGTTGTTGTTCGCACCCACGGCAGCCTCAGCATCGAAGCGTGGATAGAACGGCGATTTGGCGACTTCGTACTGGCTCTCGGCCGATTGCACGTCAGCCTGGGCGGACTTCAGATACGGATTGTTGTCGACCATGCTCTGCTGGGCTTCGCGCAAATCGGTCGGCAGTTCGCCACGGGTCGAGGCCGGGGTTTCCAGCTCATCGGGCATGCGTCCGACCACGCTGTAGAAGTTGGCTTCGGCGTCGGACAGATCGACTTCAGCCGTGTCGAGGTTGTTCTGCGCCAGCGCTTTACGCGCGACCGATTGATCCGAGTCAGCCGTGCTGCCGACGCCGCGTTCGGTGCGCAGGCCGATCTGATCGTTGACGCGCAAGTGCGCCTGCAAGTTATTGCGGGCCAGGGTCACCAGTTCGCGGCGCTTGAGCACTTCGAGGTAGACCTCGATGGTGCGCAGGGCCAGATCCTGGGCGGTGCCTTGCGCGTAGTACGCACGCGAATTCGACACGCCTTTGGTGCGCTCGACCTCGTTGGCGGTGTTGAAACCGTCGAACAGCATCTGGCGCAGCCGCAGCTCGGACTGGGTGTAGTTGAGAATGCGCGTGTCGTGGTTGCCGAAGGCGCGGGTATTGGTGTTGTCGCTGTAACCGCGACCGTAAGCGGCATTCAAATCGACGGACGGATAGAAGCCACCCTTGGCGACTTTGACTTGTTCATCCGCCGACAGGCGGGCGTCCACGCGCGAGGCCAGTTCCGGGTGCGTGGCGATGGTGCTTTGAATAGCCTCGGTGAGGTTCATGGCCTGGGCTTGAGAAGTGCAAGCCATGGCCAGCAAAACCGCGCTGCAGAGGGGGGTTAAAACGCGCATGGGTGCATCTCCCTAAGTCCTGATGGTGTGTTACTGTCGCCAAATATTTGACGATATTTGGAGGTCTAAGCGTTTCACTCTTGTAACAACAGAGCTAAGAACATCCTAGAGCGTAGCTAAGAAAAATTTTTCATAAGGCTTATTCCGAAAAAAACTTATGCGCTTTGTAAAATCCGGCACATTGTTCAGCACGAAAGCCTTTGTTTTATGCGCTTTAGGGAGCTCAAAAAGGCTTGAGGAAAGTTCCATTCACTTTGCGACATACGGCGAAGTACTGCTGAAGGGGAGGGACGCGTAGCGGCAAAAGAGCGACAGATTTTTGTCACTCGGGTGATTCACCGCCGTTACGTAGCGTTAGTGGGCAGGCTGTTTGAAACGGGCGGTGCAAGTGCTTGAAAGTGCTTGGATTTCTCTTCAAATGACCGCTGCGAAACGAACTGTCGAGGGTGCGAGCGTCGCCCCCGGCAACCCGATTGAGCCATGGGCTGCTTCGCGAACCAGTGCTGACGGTGGTCAGCAGCGGAGGAATTCACATGGCAACGCTCATCGGTACAGTCACTAAAGTCATTGGTCAGGTATTCGCCCAAGCCGCTGACGGCACCAAGCGCACACTGGTTGAGGGGGATCGCCTGTTTGCCGGCGATCAACTGATCACCGGCGCAGAAGGCGCCGTCGCCGTGCATTTGCAGAACGGCCAGGAACTGACCCTCGGCCGCGATAGCAGCCTGACCATGACCGGGCAATTGCTCGCTGATCAGGCGGCCCATGTGAACGCGCCGGAGGTTCAGACCCCGAGTGAAGCGCAACTGACTGATGTCGAACAAATCCAGAAAGCCATCGCTGCTGGCGACGACCCCACCAAAACCGCTGAAGCCACTGCCGCCGGCCCCAATGCGCCGGGTGGCACGCCCGGTGAACTGGGCGGCGGTCACAGTTTTGTGTTGCTGACAGAAGTGGGCGGGCGAGTTGATCCTATCATCGGCTTCCCGACGGCCGGGTTCGGTGGCATCCCGGAGTTTCCTGACTATCGTTTTGATGCCGTGGTGGATAACGGCGATGACACGGTCGCGCCGATTACTCCGCCTCCGCCATTGGTGGTCAACAACCCGGTGATCATCGACGGCCTGGCCGTGCCGGGCGGTGAGTTGAACCTCAACGAAGCCAATCTGCCCGACGGTTCGGCGGCCAACCCGGGTGCGTTGACCCAGAGCGGGACGTTCACGGTGGCGGCCCCGGATGGCTTGAGCAGCCTGAGCATCGGCGGCATCAACGTCATCGTCGGCGGCGTGCCGAACGGCTTTCCACAATCGATCACCACGCAATTGGGCAACACGCTGACCATCACCGGCTACAACCCGGCGACCGGCGCGGTCAGCTACAGCTACACCCTCAACGGTAACGAAACCCATGCCGCGGGCGATGGCGCCAACACCCTCAGCGAACAGTTCACCGTGATTGCCGGCGACAACAATGGCGACACCGCCACCGGCACCCTTGACGTCAACATCACCGACGACGTGCCTCGCGCAATCGACGACAACAATGGCACGGCTTCCGAAACGTTGCTGACGCTGACCGGCAACGTCCTGACCAACGACGTGCAAGGCGCCGACCGCGTGCCTACCGGCCCCAATGCCGGGCCGATCACGCCCGGTACGTTCACCGGTACTTACGGCACTCTGGTGCTGAATGCCAACGGCACCTACACCTACACGCTGAACACCAACGACAGCGACTTCAAAAACCTCCACGGCGGCGGCAACGGCACCGAAACGTTCACCTACACCCTCACCGATGCCGACGGCGACACCAGCACCGCTAACCTCGTCTTGCAGATCCATAACAACGACGACCCGGTGATCATCAACGGCTTGAACGTTGAGGGCGGTGAACTGACCGTCTACGAAAAAAACCTCAGCGACGGCAGCGCTCCCGACTCCACCGCGCTGACCCAAAGCGGCACCTTCACCATCACCGCACTGGACGGCGTCACCACGCTGACCGTCGGTGGCATCGCCGTGGTCACCAACGGTGTGGCTGCAGGCTTCCCGCAATCCATCACCACGCCGCTCGGCAGCACGCTGACCATCACCGGGTTCAACGCCACCACTGGCGTGGTCAGCTACAGCTACACCCTGGTCGACAACGAAGCGCACGCGAATGCTAACGGCGCGAACAATTTGCCTGAGCAGTTCGCCGTCGCCGTGGTGGATGACAACGGCACCACGGCCAACGCCACGCTCGATGTGAACATCGTTGATGACCTTCCAAAAGCCGTGGATGACAGCAACCCAACCACCGCTTCGGAAAGTCAGCTCACCTTGACCGGCAGCGTGCTGACCAATGACGTGCAAGGCGCCGACCGTGTTGCCAGCGGCCCAGTGACTGCCGGCACCTTCACCGGCACTTACGGCACCTTGGTGCTCAATGCGAACGGCACCTACACCTACACGCTGAACACCAACGACGCCGACTTCAAAAACCTCCACGGCGGCGGCAACGGCACCGAGAATTTCACCTACACCATTACCGATTCCGACGGCGACACCAGCACCGCCAATCTCGTTCTGCAGATCCATAACAACGACGATCCGGTGGTCATCAGCGGCCTCGACGTCAACGGCGGTGAGCTGACGGTCTACGAGAAAAACCTCAGCGACGGCAGCGCTCCGGACTCCACCGCGCTGACCCAAAGCGGCACCTTCACCATCACCGCACTGGACGGCGTCACCACGCTGACCGTCGGCGGCATTGCCGTGGTCACCAATGGCGTGGCCGCAGGCTTTCCGCAATCGATCACCACGCCGCTCGGCAGCACGCTGACCATCACCGGGTTCAACGCCACCACTGGCGTGGTCAGCTACAGCTACACCCTGGTCGACAACGAAGCGCATCCGAATGCCAGCGGCGCGAACAACCTGCCTGAGCAGTTCGCCGTTACCGTGGTCGATGACAACGGCACCACCGCCAACGCCACGCTCGATGTGAACATCGTCGATGATCTTCCAAAAGCCGTGGATGACAGCAACACAACCACCGCATCGGAAAGTCAGCTCACCTTGACCGGCAACGTGCTGACCAATGACGTGCAAGGCGCCGACCGAGTGCCGACCGGCCCAGTGACTGCCGGTACCTTCACCGGCACTTACGGCACCTTGGTGCTCAATGCGAACGGCACCTACACCTACACGCTGAACACCAACGACGCCGACTTCAAAAACCTCCACGGCGGCGGCAACGGCACCGAGAATTTCACCTACACCATTACCGATTCCGATGGCGACACCAGCACCGCCAATCTGGTGCTGAACGTTCACAACAACGATGATCAGGTCTACCTCAACGGCCTCGACGTGAAGGGCGGTGAACTCACTGTTTACGAGAAGAACCTCAGCTTCGGCACCAGCCCCGATACCCCGGCGCTGACCCAGAGCGGCACCTTCACCGTCACGGCCCTCGACGGTCTGCAAACCCTGACCGTGGGCGGCATCGCGGTGGTCACCGGTGGCGTGGCCGCAGGCTTCCCGCAATCGATTGTCACACCGCTCGGCAGCACGTTGACCATCACCGGTTACAACGAAACCACGGGCGTCGTCAGCTACAGCTACACCCTGGTGGATAACGAAACTCATCCGAACGGTAACGGCGCCAACAGCATCACCGAGAACTTTAATGTCGTCGCCACGGACACCGATGGCAGCACGGCCAGCGGCCAGATCAACGTCAACATCGTCGATGATTTGCCGAGCGCTCACCCCGACGCGGCGTCGGTGGCGGAGGGCGGCACCGTCAGCGGCAATGTGCTGGACAACGACATCGGTGGCGCGGATGGCCCAGCGGTGACGGGCGCGGTGGTCGGCGTGCGTGCCGGCTCCGACACCTCGACTTCGGCCATCGGCGGCCTCAACAGCAACATCAACGGCACCTACGGTTACCTGACCCTGGACGCCAACGGCAACGCGGTCTATCACAGCAATCCGAATACCGTGAACGGCCCGGGCGCGGTGGATATATTCACCTACACCGTGCGCGATGCCGACGGAGACGAAAGCACCACCACCATCACCATCGATGTCTCCAACAGTTGCCTGAGAGCGACCAGCGACACCGATGTTACCGTCTACGAAAAAGCTCTCGACCTGACCAAGGACGGCGCGGATATCGCCGCGGGTACGGTCACCGGCAGTGATCCGACCAGCACCGGCGAAACCGCGTCCGGCACCTTGGTCGGCTCGGTCACCGGGGCCGTCGGCGCGATCAGCTATGCACTGGTCGGCAGCGCCACCGGCAGCTACGGCCAAATCGTCCTCAACCCCAACGGCACCTACACCTACACGCTGACTTCGCCGGCGAGTACCACGCCGCATGCCGACAACGGCGCCAACATCCTGACCGAAACCTTCACCTATCAGGCCACCGATTCGCTGGGCAACCTCGTCACCAGCACCATCGTCGTGAACATCGTCGATGACGTGCCGAGAGCGGTGAACGACAGCAACGCCAACAACGCCTCGGAAACTCAGTTGACCCTGACCGGCAACGTGCTGACCAACGATGTGCAAGGCGCCGACGTGGTGGCGACCGGGCCGAATACCGGGCCGATCACCGCCGGCACTTTCACCGGTACTTACGGCACCTTGGTGCTCAACGCCAACGGCACGTACACCTACACCTTGAACAGCAACGATGCCGACTTCAAAAACCTGCACGGCGGTGGCAACGGCACCGAGACCTTCACCTACACGCTGACCGATGCCGACGGCGACACCAGCACCGCCAACCTAGTCCTGCAGGTGCACAATAATGATGATCCGGTGGTGCTCAACGGCCTCGACGTCAAGGGTGGCGAACTCACCGTCTATGAGAAAAACCTCAGCGACGGCACCAGCCCCGACACCCCGGCGCTGACCCAGAACGGCACCTTCACCGTCACCGCACTCGACGGTCTGCAGACCCTGACCGTCGGTGGCATCGCCGTGGTCACCAATGGCGTCGCCGCAGGCTTCCCGCAGTCAGTGGTTTCGCCGCTGGGCAGCACCTTCACCATCACCGGTTACAACCCGGCGACCGGTGTCGTCAGCTACAGCTACACCCTGGTCGATAACGAAACCCACCCGAACGCCAACGGCGCCAACAGCATCACCGAGAACTTCAACGTGGTGGCGACGGACACCGATGGCAGCACCGCCAGCGGCCAGATCAACGTCAACATCGTCGATGATCTGCCGACCGCCAAACCCGACACCGGCTCGGTGGCGGAGGGCGGCACGCTCAATGTCAGCGTGCTCGGCAACGACATCAGCGGTGCCGATGGCGCCGCCACGGTGGTCGGCGTGCGCGCCGGCAGCAACACCGCGACCTCGGCCATCGGCGGCCTCGACAGCAACGTCAACGGCAACTTCGGTTATCTGACCCTCGATGCGGCCGGCAACGCCGTTTATCACAGCAACCCGAATTCGGTGAGCCCACCGGGCGCCACCGACACCTTCACCTACACCATTCGCGACAGCGATGGCGATGAAAGCACCACGACGATCACCATCAACGTTGCCGACAGCAAACTGGTGGCCTCGGTCGATCAAGACGTCACGGTGTTCGAAAAAGCTCTCGACCTGAGCAAGGACGGTGCGGATCTCGCCCCCGGTACGGTCACTGGCAGCGAGCCCACCAACACCGCCGAAACCGCGACGGGCACACTGGTCGGCGCGGTGACCGGCGGCAGTGGCGCGCTGACTTACACCCTGGTCGGCAGCGCCACCGGCAGCTACGGGCAAATCCAGCTCAACGGCGACGGCACCTACACCTACACGCTGACGTCGGCGCCGAAAACCTCGCCGAACGCCAACGACGGGGCGAACACGCTGAGCGAAAGTTTCACCTACAAAGCCACCGATGCACTGGGCAACAGCACCACCAGCACCATCGTCGTCAACATCGTCGATGACGTGCCGAAAGCGGTGGCGTCGGATCGCTCGGTGGCAGCGGTGGAGATCGATTCCAACGTGCTCATCGTGCTCGACATCTCCGGCAGTATGGCCGATGCCTCCGGCGTGCCGGGCCTCTCGCGGCTGACGCTGGCCAAGCAGGCGATCAGTGCCTTGCTCGACAAATACGATGACCTCGGCGATGTGAAAGTGCAGCTCGTCACCTTCAGCAGCAATGCCGCCGACCGCACCACCGTGTGGGTTGACGTGGCGACCGCCAAGACCCTGCTCGCCGGCCTGACCGCCGGCGGCGGCACCAACTACGATGCCGCGGTGGCGGTGATGCAAACCGCGTTCAACACCTCGGGCAAACTCACCGGGGCGCAGAACGTCGGCTACTTCTTCTCGGACGGCAAACCCAACGAAGGCGACATCGGCACGGCCGACGAAGCCGCGCTGAAAAACTTCCTCGATGCCAACAACATCAAGAACTACGCGATTGGCCTGGGTAGCGGCGTGAGCAACGCCAACCTCGACCCGCTGGCCTATGACGGCATCAGCCACACCAACACCAACGCGGTGGTGGTCACCGATCTCAACCAGCTCAACTCGGTGTTGTCCGGCACCGTGGTCGGCGCGCCGGTTACCGGTTCGTTGCTGGGCGAGGGCGGCACCTTCGGCGCCGATGGCGGCTTCATCAAATCCATCGTCATCGACGGCACCACGTACACCTACGATCCGAAAGCCCTCGGCGGCCAAGGCTCGTTGACGCCAAGCGGCGGCACCAATCACGGCACCTTCAATACCGTGAACAACACGCTGAGCATCGCCACCAACAATGGCGGCACCTTGCTGATCAACCTCGACAGCGGCGACTACACCTACACCTCGCAAAAAACCACCGCTGTGGTGATTACCGAGAACATCGGCTTCACCGTCAGCGACAACGACGGCGACCTCGCCAGCTCGACGCTGACCGTGAAAGTGATTCCCAACGCGCCACCGGTGGCCGTGGACGACCACGTCATCACCAACGTGCTGTCGGGCAATATCGTCGTGCCGGGCGAGCTGCTGCTGGCCAACGACACCGATCCGAATGGCGATACCCTCAGCGCCACGCCTACCAGTTTCAACACCGGTTGGATCTCGAAATCCGCTGACTTCACCGGCACCGGCGCGATCAACTTCACCGGCACCAACGTCAACACCGCCGCCAATCAGAACCTGGCCAACGTGCGCAATTCGTTCAATGCCAACGCTGCGACCATGACCGCCGTGCTGGTGGTCAGTGGCTACCTCGGCGCAGTGACCAACAGCAATGCCAACGATGAAGACCGCATCACCGTCAATCTGCGCCAAGGCGAAACCCTCAACCTCGATCACAACCTGGCGGCGGGTCACGTCACCATGGAGTACTCGATCAACGGCGGCGCCTACATCGCCCTCGCGGACGGGCAAACCCTCACCGCATCGGCCGATGGCGTCTATCAGATCCACATCACCAACATCAGCAACACCACAGGCAGCAACGCCAACGCGGCGGAAAACTATCAGCTGACCATGACCCTCAACTACGCCGGCGCGCACGACGTCACCCCGGACTACCACGGCACCTACACCGCCAACGACAACCACGGTGGCAGCGATTCGGCGGCGGTGACCATCAGCTATCAGGATGGCCATATCCTCACCGGCACCACGGGGGATGACATTCTGGTGGCGGGCACCGGCAACAACATCATCAACGCCGGCGACGGCAACGACGTGCTCACCGCAGGCAGTGGCAACAACGAACTGCACGGCGGCGCCGGCAACGACTTGCTCTACAGCGGCCCAGGCAATGACCTGCTCGACGGCGGCACCGGCATCGACACCGCCAGCTACGCCCACGCCACCGCAGGCGTCACGGTCAACCTCGGCGTGCTCGGTGCGCAAAACACCCTCGGCGCAGGCACGGACACCCTGACCGGCATCGAAAACCTCATCGGCTCGAACTTCAACGACACGTTGACCGGCGACAACAATAACAACGTGATCAACGGCGGTTTGGGCAACGACATCCTCAACGGCGGGGGCGGCGATGACCTGCTGATCGGCGGCATGGGCAACAACACCATGACCGGCGGAGCAGGGGCCGACACCTTCCAGTGGCTCAAGGGCAACAGCGGCCACGACACCATCACCGACTTCAACCCGGGCACTGACAAGCTCGACCTGTCGCAACTGCTGCAAGGCGAAAACGGCAGCACGGCGTCGCTGGACGACTACCTGCACTTCACCGTCACCGGCACAGGCGCATCAGTCATGACCAGCATCGACGTCAGCGCCATGGCCGGCGCCACGCCAAACCAGACCATCGACCTGGCCGGCGTCAACCTCGCCAGCCACTACGGCGTCACGCCGGGCGCGGGCGGGATGATTGCCAGCGGGCACGACACAGCGACGATCATCAGCGGCATGCTCAATGATCATTCGCTGAAGGTAGACACGGTTTGAACTGAGGGCTGAAACGACAAAACCCGCCGTCCCGGTTGAACCGGGGCGGCGGGTTTTTTTCTGTCTAGCGCGATCAATCTGGAGTTGCGGCAGGGGCGCGCGATTAACCGCAGCCGCCGAACTTGATCGACGGCGATAACCGCTGCCTCTTCCGACGAACGGTCGCCAAACCTGTAATTTCTGACAGTAGGCAGGATCATCCACGGGGCGCTAAATGAAGTCATTCCGATAGTGCTGACAGGGCACTGTCCCGCTGCTTTTCAACGGGTGACTGAAAATGGCGAAGCGTGAAAAACCCGGAAAACAAGCTCCAGTCGATGCCTCGTCCAGCATTCTGGCCTTGGATGCGCCTGACGTGCCTGCTGTCATGGACCCGGATGACCCCAAGGGGCTGCTGCCCTTGTCTGCCCTGGGGGACGATTTGGTTGTGACGTTCAAGGAGTTTGGACGCGGAACGGCGGCGGGCGAACAAGATTTGGTCGAACTGGGTTTTATGCCTCGAGGAATGCCTTTCCGCAGGGTGGACCACCGTTGGTATCCAACAGAAGATGTTCTCGTGTTCCCGCAATCCCTGAAAATCCCAAAGGATGAATTTTCACATGGCGTTCACGAAGTCGCCCTTCGGATCTCCCTGTATGGGACCAACCCTTTTGAGGGCGAGCGCAAAGTTCTGACCATCGACACCATCAAACCCAACTTCGGCAATAAACCCAATGCGGTGATATTTCCTGCCGAGCTGGGGGGCATTATCAATGAATCCTTCCTCTCTCAAGAGGGCGAGGTCCGCGTTGACGTGCCCTGGTACAACGACGTTGAGGTCGGTGATCGGGCGGTATATTTCTGGACGTCCGAGCAGTTTCCGCCCGACACGGAAACGCCGATCCGTGAACAGGAATTCAGCGCTGAAGACATCAACGCACGTCGCCTGCGTATCACCGTGTATGCCGATGAAATTCGCGCATGGGGTTCGGGCATTCGCTACCTTTACTACTACCTGCGAGACAGGCCCGGGAACGAAGGGCCGAACTCTTATAACTCGCCAATTGAAGTCGATCTGTCCCCAGCGCCGGGGGCATTGCCGCCACCAAGGGTGCCACTCTCTGTCAGAGGGCTGGTAGATCGAGAGCAAGCGCGCGACGGGGTGATTGTTCAAATCCCGCCATACGATTCGGCCGATTCAAGCCATTGGGCGGCCATTTTCTGGGATGACACGCCGCTCACCGAAGTCCCCGTTGTCCCTTCCGACCTACCCTTGGATGTTCCGGTGCCATGGTCAACCCTGCAAGCCAAAGGTAACGGACCTTTGCGTGCCAAGGTTTATTACAAGATTCGTCAAGGCACCGTGTACAGCCCGCCCTCTCCGGAGATATCGGTCGCTGTCAACCTGACCGTAGCGGGGCAGGATCACGCCAACGCGCCGGCATTGATCAACGCGAACCTGGCGAAAGTTGAGGTGTATGGCGAGAAAACCGTCACCCTGAACACATTGCTCACTGCCGATCATGGCTTTCCCGCGACAGTGAAACTGGCACTTTACGATGCGCCCGAACCTGGGCAGTTTATCGAGCTTTTCTGGGGCAACTACCCGGGGGCTGTGGCCAGATACCTGGTCAAATCCACCGATGTGGCGGGCGCCCCGATCGAGTTTTCTGTGCCGTGGAATGTTATCGACACCGACAAACAGAATCCGGCATTACCCGTCCATTACACCACCCATAACGGTGTGAATCAGCAGCAATCTCTACCGACACCGGTAAAGGTTGCGATCGTGCTGATTGAAAACCTCAAGGAACCCATATTTCCCCATGGGGGCAGGGATCAGACCCTTCATTGCTGCTCAATACCCCGACTTTGGCAGGGCGTTACCGTCAGGATCAGGGCCGACGCCCGTATTGAACAGGGCGACACGCTCCTACTGGTCTGGCAGGGCTGCTATGGGAAAAACGGGACAGATCCAATCGCGGGGACCTATGCCGAAATCAGCAAGGAACTCACGACGCTGATGCCCGGAGAGGCCATCGACATTGTCGTCGAAGATTACGACACCCTGATTGCGCCCATGGTCAATTATGGATCGGCACTCGTTCACTACCGACTGGAAAAGCGCGACGGCGGACGAGGCAAGTCTGCCGAAGACTTTGTGGTCATCAATCGCACTATGCCCAGCGGTGAAATATGTTCACCCAACCGTGACTTGTGTAACGAGAACTGAATAGTTTTCGCGATAGAGCAATGCAGTAACAGCCTGGCGTCTATCTGGAAGTCTGAAGTAGGAATGGATGGCTTGGCGAGTCTATTTGATCAGGAGAGTGTTAATGACTAATTTAAAAGTTTTATCCGCAGCAGATATTGCTCGCAAAAAGTTGTTTGTCTTGCGTCAGTCTTTTAAGCTCGCGAGCAGGTGTTGCGCCGGTAGTGGAGGGTTTGCTGCCAGCCCTTCCGGGAGATGACGTCGCGAAGTTGCAGTTGGCGCGTCAGGGTACCGATTGCAAAGTGATTCTTACCGGTATCGTTCCCCCAGCCGGCGCGAGGCCGGGGGATACATTTATTGCATTGCGCAAAGATAAGGTGGCTGTTTCAGGATGGGTAGAACTTCCCCTTCCCCCTCCAGATCCTTGGGAAATGACGTTGCCAGCAACTGAAACCGCTACGCCCGGACCATTCCGTTTGTCCTACCTGGCATTGTACGGCAGTAACCAATCCGAATCGGAAGAGTCTGTTTTTTTCATCGATACGGTAGCACCGAATCATGGCGCCCCAGGTGAGCCGGCGGCACCGCCCGCGGAGATCGTTGATGGCCTGTTAACACGCGACATACTCGATGCGTTAGGCGACATCACGATGACCATTCCTCCTCCGGATGATATTAAGCAAGGGGATGTCTACATTGCTTACTACGGCAAAAGTGATCCGGGGATCTATGTCTCCCGATATATCGTTGATGTCGACTCGACATTGCCGATTGAAATCAAGATTCCCAAAACCACGATTGAAGCGACGGGGGAGGGGAAATTCATCTTTTATTGCAAGTACGAAGACCGTGTGGGCAACGTAGGGCCATCGTCCAGACCATTTGAGTTGACCGTTCAACTGACTCCGACACCCAGCGGCTTGCAACCGCCAGAAGTACCGGAAAACGATGATGGCGTGGTTGATCTGAAGGATGCCTTTCCGGGTGTGGCAGTGATGATTCCGACCTTCGACAATGGCTTGCCTGGCGATCAGGTTCAGGTCACCTTTGACGGCATCGTTCAACCACCCAAGCCCACGGATGGCACGATTGAGGTGATCGTCGATGTGCCGTTTGCCGATGTGGCGCAAAAGGGCGATGGTCCACGGGGCGTTGTCGTTACCTATGCAATTGTCCGCAATGGTGATGTGTTTCCAGAACCTACCGGGACTACCATTAACGTCAATCTTTCGATTCCGGGCCCTGATAACCCTGAGCCCGACCCGGAAGTGGGCAATCCCAACCTTACGGAGTTGGTGGTCAAAGGATCAACCGACGATGACGTATTGGAGGAAGCAGATGTCGGCACTACCGTCGATATCGACCTCGAACTTTATACGGGGGCAATCTTGGGCGACGTAGTGCACCTTGTTTGGGAAGGATCCAGAGTGCCAGGGGCGGACGGGCTTTATACCGTAACCGGTACGGAACCTGCAGGATTCAAAATTCCGTTCAAGTTGCCGTCGGCTGTATTCGAGGCTACCGGAAACGGTATCAAAGTTGCCCGATACGTAATTACCAACGTGGCAAATGGTGATAACGAAAACCCTTCGAAACCCACGCCGGTCGATGTTTATATCCTGCCGGTAACGCTTGCGCCGCCAGTTATCCAGCATCTTTCTACAAACCCTATAGGTCTTATCTATCTCGACTGCTTTTCTCTGCGGGATATCCCGGTAGTGGGTAAAGCGGCGATCGTCAGAGTAGCCGGTGGTGCGCCACTCGTTGCGAATATGACGTTGAGTTTCAATTGGGTTGGTACTCCGGGGGCACCTGGCGCGCCACCTGTTGACGATTTCCCTTTTGAGAAGACCTTGCAAGGTAACGAGCACATCAACGGGTTTGATGTGTACTTGCCCTACACCACCGCACTTAAACCGATCAGGGATGGGGACGGGGAAATAAAATATACGACTGTACTGGATGGCAGGACGCATACCTCTCCCTCGCACAAAGTAAGGGTGCTCGCAGTCGACTTTGACGATAATTACTGCCCGGGAACGTAGGCGACATAGAGGCGGCAACCAACAGGCGGGGGATTTTTCCCCCGTCTACTATTCACACGCAAGTAAGGATTTTTTCCGCCTTGATGAAGGATTAATCCTACATAGAAAATGGTTGGCTCCTTGTACATTGCGCCTCGATTCGTAGGGTTTTTTCTCGGTACATGTTCGTTGCCATTTTTTAGGAGGTTTCATGGGCGCCTGTCCAAATCGGTTTCCGGAAATGTTGTCAAGAAAGCGTTTGGCTTGGTTGTCCTTGGCACCATTGTTCTCATCCAGCACTTTGGTTTTCGCTCTGACTTCAATTGAAGCAGGGCAAACCTTGACGATCGATCAAACCACAGCAGCCGATAATTATCGCGCGCGCAATGGCGGTGTATTGAACGCCAACGGGGCGAATACCTTTGAGGTTCTGATCAACAGCGGGTCTCAGTTCAATGCCATTGGCGGAACTTACGCAGGAAGGTTGGGCAATGCCGGAGTGAGCGTCACCAATGCCACTGCCAATGTGGGGGGAGCCAATGTGACCGGTACACGAATGGGCATGTTGATCAATCGAGCGGCGAGTACCACCACAGGTTCAACGGCCGTGATCAGTGACAGTCGCATTACCGGCCAGACTTCCGGCATCGAGGCCGGAGGTGGCAGTACTATTGAATTGACTAATTCACATCTGACGGGGGCCGGCGCAAACGGCGTGGGCCTGAGCTCTTTCGGGGCTGAAGCCCGGGCTATGGGTGGCACCATGACGGGCGGACTTTACGGTATCCGACTGCGGGCCGACACCTTAGGGGTCGGGAGTGGCGCCAATGTGTCGCTGGACAACGTCCAGGTCCAAGGACTGAGCGGGGCGGCAATCTTTGCGGACTCAGGGGTGACCTCGCAAATACAAGTCCTGAACTTCACCCGCCTGCTCGCCGGTAACGGGGTTTTGCTGGATATTCAAGAAGCCTCGAACGTGACGATGACCACGGCCGACAGTACCCTTGAAGGTAACATCAGTGTCACCGGCAACAGCACTGCCAATCTTGTGTTCGATCATGGCCACATGGTCGGCGACGTGCTCACCGATGACAGCTCCAGTGCAAACGTCACGCTGGAAAACCAGTCGCAATTCACGGGTCGTCTGGACAAGGTCGACAGCGTCAATATCCGCAGCAATTCAAACTGGACCCTGACCGGCAATGACACCGTCGGCGCCATCAGCATGAACGGTGGATCTGTCACCTTTGGTGCCGCAGATGCGCCAAGCACGTATTACCAGTTGAACGTCGGCTCGCTGGCCGGTAACGGTACGTTTGTCATGAAGGGCGACTTCGTCACGGGTGAACATGACTTTCTCAATGTGACCGGGCAATCGGCAGGCAACTTTGATCTCGCCGTGGCAGCGTCAGGCCTGGATGCGGTATCGCCGCAGCAATTGACGCTGGCGCACACCGCGACCGCTGACGGTGCGAATTTCGCTCTGGCGGGCAGCTCCGTGGTGGATGTCGGCACCTGGTCTTACAGCCTCGCCAATCGGGAAAATGCCGACGGTAGCCGGGACTGGTATCTGGATCCCACCACCGCTGTCATCAGCCCCGGCGCACGTTCGGTGCTGGCTTTGTTCAACACCGCACCTACGGTCTGGTATGGCGAGTTGAGTTCGCTGCGCAGTCGCATGGGTGAGTTGCGTCTCAACGGTGGCCAGTCCGGCGGCTGGGTTCGCACCTATGGCAACAAGTACAACGTAGCCGACGGGTCGGGCACGGCTTATCAGCAAACCCAACAAGGTTTCTCCCTCGGCGCCGATGCGCGGTTGGGTGACAGCGGCGTGTTGGTCGGGGTGCTGGCGGGTACGAGCAAATCCGATCTGGACGTGGAGCAGGGCACCTCGGGCACGGTGAAGAGTTACTACGTCGGTCCGTATGTGACCTGGCTGGACAGCGACACCGGTTACTACTTCGACGGTGTGCTCAAGTTCAACCGCTTTCGCAATGAATCGAAAGTCAGCCTGAGCGACGGCGAACGCACCAAGGGCGATTACGACAACTGGGGCGTCGGCGCTTCAGCGGAGTTCGGTCGGCAGATCAAACTGGCCGACGGCTATTTCATTGAGCCGTTCACGCAGCTGTCGGCGGTGCAGATTCAGGGCAAGCGTTACACCCTGGATAACGACATGGACGCCGACGGCGATCGCATGCGTTCGTTGCTCGGCAAGGCCGGCGCGACGTTGGGGCGCAACATTGGTTTCGGCAACGGTGCGGTCGCCCAACCTTACGTACGCGCGGCACTGGCCCATGAGTTTGCTTCGAACAACGAAGTGAAGGTCAACAACAACCAGTTCAACAACGATCTTTCCGGGTCGCGCCTCGAGCTGGGGACTGGCATCGCGGTGGCCATGTCCGAGCAATGGCAGGTGCACGCCGACCTGGATTACGCCAAGGGTGAGCACATCGAGCAGCCTTGGGGTGTGAACCTTGGGGTGCGTTGGACCTGGTAGGTCTTCTGGTCGGAGAAAAAACCTCGTAACAACGAGGTTTTTTTTCGCATTGAAACGACTGTTGCGAGGGTTATATGAGGCCTACCCCGCGAGCGGCAACGGTGTGATTGACCTGACCCATCTCGTTACCCAATGTCAACGACTTGGTCCAGTACCTCACAACAATGAAACTGCTGTGCACGGTATTGCTCCAGTACTGCGCGTTGTTGTTTGGCCAGCGAGAGCCATAGGCCGCATGAATTTCTCGCAGCTCAGCAATTGATGGCATACGCGCTCCGCGTTGGGCGACAGCATTCTGGATATTGCCGAAGGTACTGCCATCGATATCGAGGAGGCGAATGGCACCCGTGACATTTACGGTGTAACTGCCGGACTGACCGATAGTATCCCTGACACTGATCTGTGCGGAGCCTTTGCCTCTGACGGTGACGTAGCCACTGCCGTTAACCACGGCGACGCTGGTGTTGCTTGAGGTGTAGCTATAACCCGGCGCCCCTCCAGATGCCTGATGCTGCACGGAGGTTCCAGGACCGAAGCCAGGCAACACATCGTCGCGGCCGGCGTAGATGTAGATTTTTCCGCTTAACGTGACGGTGCTGGTATTGAAGTACAACGGCGGAATCGGCGAAATCACGGTAAAGCTGCGCGTCACTGAATTCTGGCCGGTACTGACCGCTCTTGCATACATCGAATGGCCGCCAAGCCCCACACTCAGCGCTGTGCTCCAGCTACCGCCCGCACCCGTTACCGTCGTACGCGCAGAGCCGTTGTCATAGATCTGGACCTGCCGACCGGGCGTGACCGCGCCCGACAGCGTGACGGAAGTGCCTTTGGTTTGCGCACCGTTTGGCAGCTCAACCGAAAAATTGTCCCGAACCGACACCAGCGTTACCGCGATATGGGCCGCCACGATGAAGTTGCGCGCCGCGCTTTCCCCCGGCGTCACGGGATACAGCGCTTTGGCCGTCATGCTATGCGACGTGATCGCCAGACTGCTGACAGCGCTCGACCATTGCCCGTTGGCTCCGATGGTCACCGGATTGCCCACCGCGGCACCTTTGTTGTGAATCTGAATTTGCTCGCGAGGTGTGCCGGCACCACTCAGGGTCACGGCGGTGTCGTAAGTCGTCGCGTTCTGCGCCACCTGCCCGATCGTATCAACGACGCTGGTGAGTGTCGGCGCGATGTGGGCGGCGACGGTGAACAGGCGCGGCTCGGACACCGGCTCGCTGCCGTACGCGCCCGTGGCGGTCAAACGGTATTGCTTGAGCGTCAGGCCGGTGAATGTGTAAGTCCAGTCGCCCGCAGGGTCGACGTCCACTGTGTCGATGGACGCAGTGCCGTCCATCAAGGTGACTTTCTCGTTGGGGCTGGCCTTGCCGGTCAGGTCGACGCTGAGGTAGTAGGTGGTGCCGCCGGGGGCTATATCACCTCGGATGTCACTGACCCGGGATATCGTCGGTGTAATGGCTTGCGCGGCGCGGAAGGCATAGGGCGGACTGTCCGCAGGATCGATTTCATACAGGGCTCGGGCGGTCAGGGTGTAGGTTTTAACGGCCAAGCCATTGAGTCTGTGACTCCAGTCACCTTTGTCATCGACGTTCAGGGTGATGACGGCTGTTGCGGTTTCGCGCAGCTCAACCCGCTGCTCCGGTGTCGCGCTGCCTTGCACCAGTACGCTGTTGTCGTAGGTGATGGCGCCAGGCTGGACAAGCCCACGGGAGTCGGTGACCGAGAGGATTTCCGGCGTTTGCGCAAACTTCACCGTAAACGTTCGGGGTGCGCTCGATACCGGGTTGGCGTCATAGCGCGCCCTGGCGGTGATGCTGTATGTCTTTTCGATCAAAGGTCCGATCTGCCGGGTCCAGACGCTGTTGTCGCCGACCAGAGCGGTGCCCATCGAGGTCGATGCACCGTCGAACAGTTCCACGGTTTCGCCACGAGTGGCGGTGCCTTTGAACGTGACCTGCTCATCCCGGGTCTTGTCACCCTCCGGGATATCGCCCCGCGAGTCGCTGACGTCGGTAATCACCGGCGTCACGTAGTCGTATCGCGTCCTCACCGTCACGGTCAGGTGCGGAAACTCGATCGCGGCGTACTCTTGCGCCGTGCCGTCGAACGCCACTTTGCAAACCGCAGTGGCCGGTGTGGAGTGGCCGAGTTTCATCAACTCGCTTCTGAGCAGGGGTTCATGCAAGCCTGCGCTGATCTGGCCAGTGTTGATCTCCACGCCTTGTAGCAAGTGGATCACATGGGCGTCGCCGGCGGTTGTCTTGCCCTCAAGGCGCAACCATAAGCATTGCCTGGGGGCGATGTGCGGCCACTTGTCGACACGAATGGCGGCATTGCCTGTGAACTCCATCAGATCGAGCACGCCATTCACGGCCTGAGGAATCTGCGGGCGCGGCAGCTGGTTTTCCGGGTCCTGAAAATCCAGGACCTTGAGGCTCAAGGGTTGCGAAGGGGTGATACGCCCGTAACGTTTGACGTGGTAATCGATCAGCACGGTTTTGTTGATGTTGGCGCCGACCACTTGCGGGTCGAGTTGAAAGTTCACCGTGCCGCTGTCGTCGCCGGGTTTTTCCTGATCATCCGAGGTGCCGGCGCCGGGGGTGCCGAGCCATTTCAGATTGATCAGATCGATCTTCGAATCCATGCTCAAATAGCTGGTTTTGACGTTGACACCGGTGATGGCTTTCATCGGGTCCAGCGTGCCATCGATAGCTTCATCGACTTCCGGCGGTGGCAAATCCCCCAGCTTGTAACCGATCAACAGGTTCAAAGTGGCCGAGTAGCTAAAGAGGCCAGTCTTCGCGTGTTTGAGCACATATCGGACTTTTACATACTCGCCGATGTTGGCTGAGACATACTCAGCGTCGACCCTAAACCGGATCGGTTGAGTGACGATGGGGGCGGTGATGGGAATCCAGTCCGAGGTGCGGGCGAAGGGACCGGTCCAGTAATAGGTGAGGATGTCTTCCCTTTCTTTCGTCAAATTTTCGATCAGTACCGTGACATGGTCGAACACCTTCTCCGGGTCGAGCACATCGTTCTCTGCCTCCGGCACGACCGGTGCCGGCAAGGTGGCGCGGACGGCCCGAACCTTGACCAGCAAACGTTCGGACTCAGCGACAGGGTAAATCGAGTTTTTGTCGTTGCTGACCCGATAGGACAAATCCAGCTGCCCGTTGTCGAGAATGATGATATGTCGGCCCTCCACGTAGAAGGTGATCAGGCCGCTATCGGCTTCGTTGCGAGTTACGGTGTGCTGGTCTTCGTGAAGGTAAGGCCGGCCATCGGCGAGCTCACCCAGCCAGATCAGATTGACCAGGTCACCGCTGGCCATTGAGGGGTAACGAACATCAACCGTCGCGAGCGGCGTATCGCTCTCAAGTATGTCGCCGATCAGCTCTTGAATCGTCGGTTCGGGGAGCAAGTTCACATCGCCCACCACACTGGCAAAAGTGCGTTTGGATGACTGGGGTGGGCTGCCATCTTTCTTGTGCAGCACGTAAGAGGCATCGGCGCGGCCCATGGCGATGGCGCGTACATCCTCATAGGGCACGCTGAGTTCCAATATGCTGGGAATGTTGTCGACGGTTCGGCTCACGGTGTGAATCATCGGTTTGCCGTTTTCGGGCGGGGTGCCGATCCACGTCACCGTGACGGTGTCACCCAGGTCGAAGTCTTTGGCAACCACATGAACCTGCACGGTGACGGGCTGTTTGTCCAGGTCGCGGATGGTGATGATGCCGTTGATTGATTGCTTGATGATCGGCGCCTCCAGACGCCAGCCGCCGGCGTCCACGCCAATGTGTGTCAGTTGGGAATGATGATCTGCCCAGTTCCAGACTTCGTCATGAACATCGTAAATGACCCTCAGGGATTCGCTGTCACCACCACTCAGGATCGCCTCGTGATCAATCTGGATCACGATGGGCTCCAGCTCCTGCGCCTGTTGCTGGGTGACCAGGTGCGAGGCGAGGGCGAAGGTGCCCCAGTAAATGCGGATCGAGTCGCGTATGGCAATGTCCTCGTAGAACGGCACCGTGACCGGAAAGCCTTTTTTTGCCCACTCGGCGTCGATGACACCTTGCTCGATCAGTTCGGGCGGCAGCTTTACGGGAAACAGTCGGGAGTGACCCTGTTCGGGCTTGTGAGGGTCAGCATTTATCCATCCCGGCCTGTACAACTTCGCCAGAAACCGCGAGGGCACGGAAGGCTCATCCGGCACCGTCTCGCCCACCCGCGTCAGCACGTAGTAACAGTCCTCGATCAAGCCAGACACCTTGGGCGCTGGCACATAGAAGAACACGGGCTGATTGACCTCGTGAGCCATCACCTTCAACTCAAGAATTTTCTCCGATGCCCAGTAGATCTCGAGTTTGTCGTCTTCATTCATCTTGAGGTAAGGGCTGATCCGGCAAAACAGCCCTTTGGTATTGGCAGCCATTCTGATGTCGATCCCGCCATCAGCGTCCACGATCGGCGTGTGCATGCCCGAGATGTGTAACGGTCGCAGGGCCAGCGATGTGTTGTCGTCATCCACGGGCGGAAACAGCGAAAGCGTTTTCGTCGACATGAGCAGGCTCCTTGCTTGAACGTGGCGCTGTGATTCGAGCGCGACTGGTCAAGGGATTGAGCCTCAGAGAGGGGAGGTTGCCAACTGTCAGATCTGACAGGTGAAGGCTGTTTTCCGATGAACGGAATCATGTTGACCGTGAAAGGGCACTCCCTTGCGGGGGCGCCTGATCGTGTTGATCGGTCCCACGCTCTGCGTGGGAATGGCGCCCGGGACGCTCCGCGTCCCCTCCAAAGCCGAACGCAGAGCGTCCGTTGAGGCATTCCCACGCGGAGCGTGGGAACGATCATGTTCAGGCAGGTAGATCGAGATTATCCAGCACCCGATTCACCGCCAACTCCCCGAGCATGATCAATTGCGCAATCCCCAACAACGCCCGACGCTGTGGCGCCGGCAGCAGGTGCGCGACGTCCTGGGCGATGGTTTTCGCCGAGGCCAGTGTTTCGCTGGCGTCGGCCAGCAGTGCTTCGTTTTTGTTGTCGGCGGTGACGGCGTACAGGCCGCGGGTTCTGCGTGGAGGTGGTGTTGAACCGGGTGGACAGAGGTAATGGTCGAGGGCGCGGTCGGCGGCTTGGTGGAGCTTTCGCGAATCGATGGATTCGTACGGGGATGTGGGATCGATGTCTGGCGGGTTGGGTGTTGGTTTGATCATGGTGAAACTCCTTGAGATGTGGAGCCGTCATCCATCGCTGCTAAACGGATAGGGTGGCGGCTGTACGCGGGTTAGCAGACCAGGCTCAAGGATCCCGGCGCACCGAAGTGCCCCACGCAAAGCCGCCATAACGTAATGGTGGGACTCGCGTGCCTTGAAAATTGTCGAGCTGCTAAACCCGATCGCTGATTCGTCAGCGACCGCCCCACAATAGAACCCGACCCCAAGGCGCACAAGCCGGCGGATTCTGGCGTAGCTGTAGGCAAAGGCGCAAGGTTGCGTAGCCTGAAAGAGTGTCTGTTGGTGTTGCTTAAACGGCGGTGTTTAAACCACCGAAACCTAAAGCATCACACCCGAGCCAATGTGGGAGCGAGCTTGCTCCCGAAGGCGTCGTTTAAGTTAATAGATACTTTGAACGATACATCGCTTTCCAAAAGTGCGTTTACGCAGGTAGTGGATCGGAAAACGATCTCCCCCATAATTTTCCCTTTTAGCCAGCGCAAGCGAATCTCTCGGCTCGGCCACCAAAATGCTCAACAACGTCGCCGCCCTCTCTGGCTCCTACGATCGCAAAACGTCGCTGGGATTGCGCGGTTTATGATGCTTGAAGCTCAAGTGTTTGATCGATGCTGCTCAGCAGCCGAAAAGCAAATTGCCGAGGTTGCCAGTCTTGGCTGACAACTTCGGCCGAATGAACAGGGTTAAAGAGGGGCTGTGCCCGATGCTCTTGGCATGCGGAAATCTATCTGTATCGAATATAGATTGACGACAATTATTTTCTCAATATATAGGCAAGGGCACTAAAATTACGAGGGAAGGGGAGGACGACGTGGCCGTTGGACGTATCAGGAGCGTTGGTTGAAGACATTATCCAGAGATCACCACTGGCTGAGCTTTCCGCCACCCAACGGCTCTGCTCATAAAGCGGTCCGATATAAATAGCTGTCCAATTGATAAAATTGAGTTTTTGAACTTCCCAGCCTAACGGACGCCCGTTGAGATCCAACGGTGTTGCCCCTACACTCCTCAACCAAGCTATGGCGCTCTGACCTGACATATAGCTGTTATTAAGCAAGAGCGTATAAACACGACTAACTCGTACTTTATAGCTTGTGGAGTTTTTTTTGTTATCCGTGATTGTGATAGTTGCCGTGCCGTTCTTTAGTCCGGTAACTTTTCCATTAATATCTACCGATGCCAGCTCTGGGTGGCTCGACTTATAGGTGTAAGGAGGAACGCCGCCTGTGGGAACTCGCGTGCCTGTATTCCCCGCAACTTCCTTGGCCTGCAACCCGTAATTTCCCGCTGGAATTAATTTAATCCCATTCAAGATCATCTCGCTCGGATCCACGTTGAAGGTACTGACGGTGAGACTTCTCGGCGCGGACTCTGCCTCCAATCCATAGCGAGCCCGGGCGATGTATGTATGTAATCCTTTTGGCAGGTCTGTCGCGGTATAAGCCCAGATGCCGGTTACCGTATCTGCGACTGCATCGCTTAGTGGTGAAGTGTTATCCAGGACGCTGATGCTCTGCCCCTTGCTGGCCTCGCCGGTCAAGGTTACGCGAGTGTCACTTGTTGATCCGCCGGGGGGGATCTCGATGTTTTTGGAGTCTTTGATCGAAGAGATGGTGGGCTTCACCAATGCGGTCACTGTCAAAGTTCGCGGCTCTGACGACTGGCCTGTTCCGTACATCGCCTTGGCCGTAAAACTGTGCGCCGCCACACTTAATCCAGTTACCGTCAGCATCCAGATTCCTGTCACCGGATCGGCCACGGGTTGGCCTTTT
>NZ_JBOBDR010000027.1:0-82872 GCF_050586545.1 Pseudomonas sp. WC2
GATTTAAGAGCTTTCGCACCCACGCCTCTGGCGTTATCCTTGATTTCATCTTAATTGCCCCAGGGCGGCTAAATACGACCTTGAACGCTCCCATAGAACCACATCGTTTTATTCTCGAGCCCTTTGAGGCTCGCCGCTTCGCCAATCTGTGCGGGCAATTCGACGAGCATTTGCGCTTGATCGAACAGCGCCTGACGATCGAGATCCGCAACCGCGGAAACCAGTTCGAGCTGATCGGCGACCCCAAACACACCACGTCTGCGGAAAATCTGATTCGTCGCCTGTACCGGGAAACCAAAGGTTCAGAGCTGTCGCCAGATACGGTTCACCTGTTCCTGCAGGAATCGGCCGTCGTCGAGCTGGACAATCACGCCCCCGCCGAAGCCTCCGTCGCCCTGCGCACCAAGAAAGGCATGATTCGCCCGCGCGGCTTGAATCAGCTGCGCTATGTGAAGGAAGTCCTCGGCAACGACATCAACTTCGGCATTGGCCCGGCCGGTACCGGCAAGACCTATCTGGCCGTGGCCTGCGCTGTCGATGCCCTGGAGCGCGAGCAGATTCGTCGCATCCTGCTGGTGCGTCCGGCGGTTGAAGCGGGTGAAAAACTCGGCTTCTTGCCCGGCGACCTGTCGCAGAAGATCGACCCGTACCTGCGCCCGCTCTACGACGCACTCTACGAGATGCTCGGTTTTGAATACGTGGCCAAGCTGATCGAGCGTCAGGTGATCGAAGTCGCGCCGCTGGCCTACATGCGTGGCCGTACGTTGAACAACAGTTTCATCATCCTCGACGAAAGCCAGAACACCACCGTCGAGCAGATGAAGATGTTCCTCACGCGGATCGGCTTCGGCTCAACAGCGGTCATCACTGGTGACATCACCCAGGTCGACCTGCCGAAAGGCACCAAATCGGGTCTGCACCATGTGATCGAAGTGCTCAAAGACGTGCCGGGCATCAGCTTCACGCACTTCCAGCCTAAAGACGTCGTGCGCCATCCTTTGGTCCAGCGGATTGTCGAAGCCTACGAGCGCTTCGAAAACCGCGACGAAGCGCCCAAGGACACCCCGCGAAATGCTTGAGCTAGACCTGCAAATCGCGACTGAAGCGAGCGCGCCGAGCGAGGCTGACTTCCGCCTGTGGTGCGAACTGGCCCTGCGCCAACGCACCGCCGACTCGGAGATGACCATTCGTCTGGTCGACGAGGAAGAAGGTCGCGAGCTCAATCACACCTGGCGCCACAAGGATTACGCGACCAACGTCCTGTCGTTCCCGGCTGAAGTGCCCGACGAGTTTCTCGACATCCCATTGCTCGGCGATCTGGTGATCTGTGTAGCGGTGGTTGAGCGCGAAGCCGCCGAACAAGGCAAGGAACTAAAGGCGCACTGGGCACATCTGGTCATTCACGGTTGCTTGCATCTGCTCGGTTACGACCATATAGATGATGAGGAAGCCGAAGAAATGGAAGCACTGGAACGCGAGTTGCTTGCCGAATTGGGCTATCCCGATCCGTACGCGGACGACGAACCCGAAACATCCCCTATCGTTACAACAAAGGATTCAGAGTAATCGCTATGAGCGAAGATCGATCGAGCAACGGGCAGAAGTCATGGCTGGGTAAACTGACCCAGGCTTTTGCCCACGAGCCGAAGAACCGTCAGGAGCTCCTCGAGCTGCTGCGTGATGCACATCAGAACAAACTGCTGGACAGCGAAGCGCTGGCCATCGTCGAAGGCGCCATTCAGGTGGCTGACCTGCAAGTACGCGACATCATGGTGCCGCGTTCGCAGATGATCAGCATCAAGGCGACCCAGACACCCCGTGAATTCCTCCCGGCCGTGGTCGACTCGGCCCACTCGCGCTATCCGGTCATCGGCGAAAGCCACGACGACGTGATGGGCGTGCTGCTGGCCAAGGATCTGCTGCCGCTGATCCTCAAGGAGAACGGCGACAGCTTCAACATCAAGGATCTGCTGCGCCCGGCCACCTTCGTGCCGGAATCCAAGCGCCTGAACGTGTTGCTGCGTGAGTTCCGCGCCAACCACAACCACATGGCCATCGTTATCGACGAATACGGCGGTGTGGCCGGCCTGGTGACCATCGAAGACGTGCTGGAGCAAATCGTTGGCGACATCGAAGACGAGCACGACGTCGAAGAAGACAGCTACATCAAGCCGCTGCCAAGTGGTGATTTCCTGATCAAGGCCCTGACGCCGATCGAGAACTTCAACGAGTTCTTCGACAGCGAGTTCTCCGACGACGAGTTCGACACCGTCGGCGGTCTGGTGATGAGCGCATTCGGGCACTTGCCAAAACGCAACGAAATCACTGAAATCGGCGCCTATCGTTTCCGCATCCTGAACGCCGACAGCCGTCGGATTCATTTGCTGCGACTCACGCCAATCGCTCGGTAATACATCTAAGGACTGAAATGCGCTGGACAACCCGCCCCGGCTGGCCCGGTAACCTGCTGGCCGTGGCGGCCGGTGCAATCACCACCTTCGCTCTGGCACCGTTCAACATCTGGCCACTGGCGTTGCTGGCGGTCGGTCTGTTCTACGCCGGTCTGCGTGAGCTGAGCCCGCGGCAGGCGCTGGGCCGTGGCTGGTGTTTCGGTTTCGGCCTGTTCGGCGCCGGCACCAGCTGGATCTATTACAGCATTCACCATTTCGGTGGCGCTTCGGTGCTGCTGGCCGGGTTCCTGATGCTGCTGTTCACGGCGGCGATTGCCTGGTTCTTCGCCCTGCCCGCCTGGATTTGGGCGCGCTGGCTGCGTCGTAACGAAGCGCCGCTCGCTGATGCCTTGGCGTTCGCCGCGCTGTGGGTTGCTCAGGAAATGTTCCGTGGCTGGTTCCTCACCGGTTTCCCGTGGTTGTACTCGGGTTACAGCCAGCTCGATGGCCCGTTGGCCGGGCTTGCGCCAGTCGGCGGCATGTGGCTCGTGGGGTTCGTGCTGGCACTGACTGCTGCGTTGATCTACAACGCACCGCGCTTGCTGCAAACCGGACGCAAAGGTTTTGTCGTGGCCGGTCTGGTATTGCTGATCGCGCCGTGGGCTGCCGGTATCGCGCTCAAGGGCCACGCCTGGACCAGCCCGTCGGGCGCGCCGCTGAGTGTTGCCGCGATTCAGGGCAACGTCGCGCAAAGCATGAAATGGGATCCGGCCGAGCTCAACGCGCAACTGGCGCTGTACCGCGATCTGAGTTTCCGCTCGAAACCGGTGGATCTGCTGATCTGGCCGGAAACCGCCGTGCCGGTGCTCAAGGAGTCCGCCGAGGGCTACCTGAGCATGATGGGCAACTTCGCCGCCGAGCGTAAATCAGCGCTGATCACCGGCGTGCCGATTCGCGAAATGGTCCGTCACGAACGACGCTTCTTCAACGGGATTACCGTGGTCGGCGAAGGCGATGGCACTTACCTCAAGCAGAAACTGGTGCCGTTCGGCGAATACGTGCCGCTGCAGGACATTCTGCGTGGCTTGATCGCGTTCTTCGATTTGCCGATGTCCGACTTCGCCCGTGGCCCGGCCGATCAGGCGCTGTTGCAGGCCAAGGGTTATCAGATCGCGCCATTCATCTGCTACGAAGTGGTTTACCCGGACTTCGCGGCCGGTCTGTCAGCGCGCAGCGATCTGCTGCTGACGATCAGTAACGACACCTGGTTCGGCACCTCGATCGGCCCTCTGCAACATTTGCAGATGGCGCAGATGCGGGCGCTGGAGGCGGGCCGCTGGATGATTCGCGCGACCAACAACGGTGTCACCGGGTTGATCAACCCGTTCGGGCAGATCACCGAGCAGATTCCGCAGTTTGAACAGGGCGTGCTCTACGGCGAAGTGGTGCCGATGCACAACCTGACGCCGTATCTGCAATACCGCTCGTGGCCGCTGATGATTGTTTGCCTGCTGTTGTTTGGCTGGGCGTTGATGGCGAGCCGGATGTCGAAAACCCTTTAAAGCCCCCCGACATGATCGTTCCCCCGCAGAGCGTGGGAACGATCAATCAGTCAGCCTGATAAAACAGCGAATACCCCACCTGCCCCACCGCTTCATTGAGCAACTGCCCGCTCTGCCAGATCGACTTGAACTCCGGCAACCAGCCACCAAACGGTCTCGCGTTATCCGTGCCCAAGAAGCCGACCGGCGCCGGCACCACTTCAAAACCCGCCCGCTGAAAACTCCACACCGAGCGCGGCATGTGCCAGGCCTGCGTCACCACGACCACGCGCTTGATTCCCTGCGGCAGCAAGATATCGGCGCTGAATGTGGCGTTTTCCCACGTAGTGCGGCTTTCGCCTTCCTGCCAACGCACGGTGACGCCGAAATCGTCGCGCAACGAATCGGCCATCAGTTTTGCCTCGGTCGGTGGCGTTCCATAATGCAGGCCGCCCGTGGTCAGGATCGGCAACCCCGACGCTTTGGCCAACCGTGCTGCATAGCGCTGGCGCTCAAGCCCGACCCCAGTCGGTTGATCCTCACCCCACGCCAGATCACCGCGTTCGCGACCGGAACCCAGCACCACAATCGCATCCGCGCGTTGCGCCAGCGTTGCCCACTCTTCCCGGGCCAGCGGAGGCTCGCGTTCCAGCGCCTTGGCGCCCCATTGCACCACCACCGGCAGACTCATCAGGCAGAATCCGCCGAAGCCAAGGGCAAAACACAACCCGGCCAATCGCGGTCGCGAGCGGCGCAGCCACCACGCGGCCAGCAACAGCAGCAAAAGAATGCCGGGCGGCAATAGAAGTTGTTTGATGAAATAACGAATGGGCATCGGGCATCTCCAGAGATGCCCGAAGCCTAAGAGTGTTAATAATGCGTTACAACCGATAGGTGGGATCCTGTTGAAAAAGATCCGGTTCTTGACCTGCCATGCGCTTACTTGGCCTGCAGAGCACGTACCTTGACGTTGTCTCTGCCGGGCGCCTTGTCCTTGAGCCAGATGACCTTGGCCGAATGTGCTGCATCGAGCTGCTTCACTGCCTGCGACAGGCATCCATGCGATTCACGTTCACTGCGATCCAGATAGGCCTTGACCAGTTTGAACTCAGCGGGGCTCAAGCCACGCAATTCCAGTTCCAGGGGGCGCTCGTCGCGCAGCCGGTCAGCGGTTTTTACTGCGTCCAGGGCCACACCCAGACGATCGATCAACCTCTCGTACAACTCGGGTTTCGTCACGTTTTTTTGCCGTTGCTCCACCATCCCTCACCTCATTGAAGATAAGACTCACTCCCCAGTTAGAGCTTAGCTTCGCTGCACAAACCGGCTGCACGCCGCGACCAACGGCCCCTGCTGCATGTATTGCGGCGTATGTAGCTGTAATCAGGGTTTCCCTAGGCCAAGCGCGGTCATGTATGCTACGGCGCTTCCTGTAATTCCACTTCCAGCTCGTCCGGGCCACCCCGGAACCTGCGTTGAAGAGGATTAGGCCACCCCTATCCAGTACAAAAGTAGCCATGCACGAACAATATCAGCCCCGTGAAATCGAAGCCGCCGCCCAGTCGTTCTGGGACGAGCAAAAGTCCTTTGAAGTCAGTGAACAGCCAGGCAAGGAAACCTACTACTGCCTGTCGATGTTCCCTTACCCCAGCGGCAAGCTACACATGGGGCACGTGCGCAACTACACCATCGGCGACGTGATCTCCCGCTACCAGCGCATGCAAGGCAAAAACGTTCTGCAACCGATGGGTTGGGACGCCTTCGGCATGCCGGCAGAAAACGCCGCGATGAAGAACAACGTAGCACCGGCCAAATGGACCTACGAAAACATCGCTTACATGAAGTCGCAGCTGCGCAGCCTCGGCCTGGCGGTCGACTGGTCGCGCGAAGTGACCACCTGCAAGCCCGATTACTACCGCTGGGAACAATGGCTGTTCACTCGCCTGTTCGAAAAAGGTGTGATCTACCGTAAAAACGGCACCGTGAACTGGGACCCGGTCGACCAGACCGTTCTGGCCAACGAACAGGTGATCGACGGTCGCGGCTGGCGTTCCGGCGCGCTGATCGAAAAGCGCGAAATCCCGATGTACTACTTCAAGATCACCGCCTATGCGGATGAGCTGCTGGAGAGCCTCGACGAACTGACGGGCTGGCCTGAACAGGTCAAGACCATGCAGCGCAACTGGATCGGCAAATCCCGTGGCATGGAAGTGCAGTTCCCGTACAACGTCGATTCGATCGGCGAAGCCGGCACCCTCAAAGTCTTCACCACCCGTCCGGACACCCTGATGGGCGCGACCTATGTCGCCGTGGCTGCCGAACACCCGCTGGCCACCCTGGCCGCGCAGAACAACCCTGAGCTGCAAGCGTTCATCGCTGAATGCAAGGGCGGCAGCGTCGCTGAAGCCGACGTCGCCACGCAAGAGAAGAAAGGCCTGCCGACCGGCCTGTTCGTCGAGCACCCTCTGACCGGTGAAAAGCTGCCGGTCTGGGTCGCCAACTACGTCCTGATGCACTACGGCGACGGCGCTGTCATGGCAGTTCCGGCGCACGACGAGCGCGATTTCGAGTTCGCCCACAAGTACGACCTGCCGGTTAAATCGGTAGTGCGTACCAGCTCCGGCGAGACCAACCCTGAGCCATGGCAAGACGCCTACGGCGAGCACGGCACGCTGATCAATTCCGGCGAGTTCGACGGTCTCGATTTCGCTGGCGCGTTCGACGCCATGGAAGTCGCCCTGATCAAGAAAGAACTGGGCGCCTCGCGCACCCAGTTCCGTCTGCGCGACTGGGGCATCAGCCGCCAGCGCTACTGGGGCTGCCCGATCCCGATCATCCACTGCGAAACTTGCGGTGACGTGCCGGTGCCGGAAGATCAACTGCCTGTCGTTCTGCCGGAAGACGTGGTGCCGGACGGCGCCGGTTCGCCACTGGCGCGCATGCCCGAGTTTTACGAATGCAGCTGCCCGAAATGCGGCCAGCCTGCCAAGCGTGAAACCGACACCATGGACACCTTCGTCGAGTCGTCGTGGTACTACGCTCGTTACGCCTCGCCGCACTTTGAAGGCGGTCTGGTGGAAAAATCCGCCGCTGACCATTGGCTGCCGGTCGATCAGTACATCGGTGGTATCGAACACGCGATTCTGCACCTGCTCTACGCGCGCTTCTTCCACAAGCTGATGCGTGACGAAGGCCTGGTGAGTTCCAACGAGCCGTTCAAGAACCTGCTGACCCAAGGCATGGTCATCGCCGAGACCTACTATCGTCGCGAAGCCAACGGTGCCTACACCTGGTTTAACCCAGCGGACGTGGAACTCGAACGTGACAGCAAAGCCAAGGTCATCAGCGCCAAACTGAAATCCGACGGCCTGCCGGTGGAAATCGGTGGCACCGAGAAAATGGCCAAGTCGAAGAACAACGGCGTCGACCCACAGTCGATGATCGATCAGTTCGGTGCCGATACCTGCCGCCTGTTCATGATGTTCGCCTCGCCGCCTGACATGAGCGCCGAATGGTCGGACTCCGGCGTTGAAGGCTCGCACCGTTTCCTCAAGCGCGTCTGGCGTCTGGCGCAAGCGCATGTCACCCAGGGCCTGCCGGGCAAGCTCGACATCGCCGCGCTGACCGAAGAGCAGAAAGCCGTGCGTCGTTCGATCCACCTGGCCATCAAACAGGCCAGCCACGACGTTGGTCAGAACCACAAATTCAACACCGCCATCGCCCAGGTGATGACGCTGATGAACGTGCTGGAAAAAGCCGCGCAAGGTACTGAACAGGATCGCGCGCTGGTTCACGAAGGTCTCGAAGCCGTGACGCTGCTGCTGGCGCCTATCACGCCGCACATCAGCCATGACCTGTGGAAGCAACTGGGTCACGCCGATGCCGTGATCGACGCCGGTTGGCCTGCAGTCGACGAAAGCGCTTTGGTGCAGGACAGCCTGACTCTGGTTATCCAGGTCAACGGCAAACTGCGCGGCCAGATCGAAATGCCGGCCAGCGCAACCCGTGAAGAAGTCGAAGCCGCTGCACGCATCAACGAAAACGTGCTGCGTTTCGTCGACGGTCTGACCATTCGCAAAGTGATTGTGGTGCCGGGCAAACTGGTCAACATCGTCGCCAGCTAAATTGGATTGGGCGTCAGGTCAGCCTGGCGCCCTGTAAAACCTTTCGGGCCGCACGATCGGCCCACACGGTTTCAAGGGGAGCAACACAATGATCAAACGCAATCTGCTGGTGATGGGCCTCGCTGTGCTGCTGAGCGCCTGCGGTTTCCAGCTGCGTGGCACTGGCACCACTGAGCTGACCATCAAGGAACTCGACCTGAGTGCCCGTAACGCCTACGGCGAGACCGTCACCGAGCTGCGTCAGGTCCTCGAATCGAGCGGCGTCAAGGTCTACAGCGGCGCACCGTACAAGCTGTATCTGTCTGACGAGCAGGAAAACCAGCGTATTCTCAGCTACGCCGGTGCCGGCCGTACTGGCGAATACCAGGTCAATACCGTCCTGAGCTACGACATCGTTGGCGAACACAATCTGAACCTGTTGAGCGACAAGCTTGAAGTGCAGAAAGTGTTCATCCACGACGGCAACAACCTGGTCGGCTCCGACCAGGAAGCCAATGACTCCCGTCGCGAGAGCCGCCGTGAGCTGGTTCAGCGCATGATGCTGCGTCTGCAGCAGCTGACTCCGGGTCAACTGGAGCAACTGCAGCAAGCAGCCAACGACCGTGCCCGGGCTGAAGCCGACGCGCTGAAAGCGGCGCAAAAGGCTGAAGCGGAAACCCCGCGCCAGTCGCCGCTCGAAGTTCCGCAGCAGTAAGACGTTCGGGGTGCTCAGGCGCCCCGTACGGTATTTCTTATGAAGCTCGCTCCCGCCCAACTCGGCAAGCACCTGCAAGGCGCCCTTGCGCCGGTCTACATCATCAGCGGCGATGACCCGCTGTTATGTCAGGAAGCCGCCGACGCCATTCGCAGTGCCGCCCGCCAGCAAGGGTTCGACGAACGCCAGGTTTTTGCGGCCGACGCCAATTTCGATTGGGGCACGTTGTTGCAAGCCGGCGCGAGCATGTCGTTGTTCGCGGAAAAACGCCTTTTGGAACTGCGCCTGCCCTCGGGCAAGCCGGGTGACAAGGGCGCCGCCGCTTTCATCGAATACTGCTCGCGCCCCGCTGAAGACACGGTGCTGTTGATCAGCTTGCCCAAGCTCGATGGCAGTGCGCAGAAAACCAAATGGGGCAAGGCGCTGGTCGAAGGCCAGCAGACCCAGTTCATCCAGATCTGGCCAGTTGATGCCAATCAACTGCCGAGCTGGATTCGTCAGCGTCTGTCGCAGGCCGGTTTGTCGGCCAGCCAGGACGCGGTCGAATTGATTGCTGCGCGTGTCGAGGGCAACCTGCTCGCTGCAGCGCAGGAAATCGAAAAGCTCAAACTGATGGCCGAGGGTGGCCAGATCACCGTTGAAACCGTGCAGGCTGCCGTCGCCGACAGTGCGCGTTTTGATGTGTTTGGTCTGACCGATGCTGTGCTGAACGGCGAGCCGGCGCACGCGCTGCGCATGCTCGAAGGCTTGCGCGGTGAGGGTGTCGAACCGCCGGTGATTCTCTGGGCACTGGCGCGGGAGTTGCGCCTGCTGGCCAATATCTCGCTGCAGTACAGCCAGGGCACGCCACTGGACAAGTGCTTCAGTCAGGCGAAACCGCCGGTCTGGGACAAGCGCAAACCACTGATGAGCAAAGCCCTGCAACGCTACTCCGCGCCACGCTGGGCGCAGTTGTTGCTCGAAGCCCAGCGCATCGACGCGCAGATCAAAGGTCAGGCGGCGGGTTCGCCGTGGATGAGCCTGAGTCGCTTGGCGTTGTTGATGGCCGGCCAACGCCTTTCCCTGCCTGCTGAATAGAATCAAAGATCGCAGCGTACCGCAGCTCGGTGTAGGAGCTGCGGCACGCTGCGATCTTTTGATCTTATTTCCTACAATGCACGCCTGCATTTGCACTATAGACAGACGCCCGACATAGGCAGATTATTTCCCCCGCAAAACCACTCACTCGAGAGAACCCTCATGAGCAAAAAGCCAGCGAAACACGGCCCCAATAAAGCCAAATCCATCGTCGCCCAACCCTTGTTCCGCAGTCGTCAGGAACGACCAACCAAGGGCAAAGGCAGCTACCGCCGCGAAGCCTTCCAGTCTGACAGCTGGGAGGCTTCTTACTTTCTGGCCGCTTAAAGCGCAGCACCCCCCGGTCATGTTAAGGTCTGCACCTGATTCGTTTTCCTGGAACTGTGCATGCTCCCAAGTCTTTCCCGTCGCTGGCCTGTCCGCCAGATGATCGCTGCCTCCAGCTTCATTCTGCTTGTCGCCTGCGCGGAAAAACCTACCGCCGCCGACGCGCAACCTCTTCAAGCCGCCCCTGTCGCCACGGCCCCAGCGATCATCCCGCCGGTAGTGCCGTCCGCCGACCCTCTTGATCTTCAACCGACCCAGACCTTTGCCGAATGGCAGGCAGGCTTCCGCAAGGACGCACTGGCCGCCGGGGTTAGCCCTGATCTGTTCGATCGCGCCTTTGCCAATGTCAGCTTCGATGCCAGCGTGATTCGCGCCGACCGCAGTCAGCCGGAATTTTCCCGCCCGGTTTGGGAATACCTCGATGGCGCGCTGTCGCCGCTGCGCGTGCGTAAAGGTCAGGCGCTGATCAATCAGTACGCCGACATTCTGCAAAGCATCGAGCAGCGTTATGGTGTTGATCGTCAGGCGCTGGTGTCGGTGTGGGGCATGGAAAGCAACTTCGGCCAGTTCCAGGGCAGCAAGTCGGTGATAAATTCACTCGCCACTCTCGCCTACGAAGGCCGGCGTCCGGGTTTTGCCCACGCGCAACTGATTGCTGCCCTGCAAATCCTGCAACAGGGCGATATCACGCCAGAGAAGATGCTCGGTTCCTGGGCCGGCGCGATGGGCCAGACCCAATTCATTCCGACCACCTATAACACTCACGCCGTGGATTTCGACGGTGACGGTCGCCGCGACATCTGGGGCAGCCCGGCCGATGCGTTGGCATCCACCGCGCACTATCTGCAAAGCTCCGGCTGGCAACGTGGCCAGCCTTGGGGTTTTGAAGTGCAGCTGCCAAGCAGTTTCAACTACACCCTGGCCGATGGTGCGATTCGCAAAAGTGTCGCCGAATGGCGTCAACTGGGCGTGATCCTGCCGAACGGCGCTCAGGTCCCGGCAGGTTCAGAACAACTGTCCGCCGCCCTGCTGCTGCCAGCTGGCTATCGCGGGCCGGCGTTCCTGATCCTCGACAACTTCCGGGCGATCCTCAAGTACAACAACTCGTCGTCGTACGCGCTAGCGGTGAGCCTGTTGTCAGAGCGTTTCAATGGCGGTGGCTTGATCAATGGCACCTGGCCGAAAGACGATCTGCCGCTGAGCCGCACCGAACGCATCGAGCTGCAAACCCTGCTGAGTGCGCGTAATTACGATGCGGGCACGGCGGACGGGATTATCGGCGCGAATACGCGCAAGGCGATCCGCAGCGCACAGCAGTCGTTTGGCTGGCCGGCGGATGGGTATCCGACGCACAAGTTGCTGGAAAGCCTGCGAGGACAATAAAGCAAGATCAAAAGATCGCAGCCTGCGGCAGCTCCTACAGGGATCGCATTCCAATGTAGGAGCTGCCGCAGGCTGCGATCTTTTGCTTTATCGGGTCACTACATCCTGCTCCAGCATCAATTCCTGCTTCCCGGCATCCAGCCGCACCAACGCACCCATCGGCAGCGTCAGGTTCGGATCGCAATGGCCGCTGCGCCACCCCGAGAGCACCGGAATCCGCAACGGCTCGAAGGTTTGCTTGAGCAAGCGGTTCAGCGCTTGCATATCCACTCCCGCGACATCCCCGACCAACACGCCACGCAACTTCGCCAACTTGCCCGCCAGACGCATCTGGGTCAGCAAGCGGTCGATGCGATACAGCGGCTCGTTGATGTCTTCGATCAGCAGAATCACCCCTTCGACATCAATTTCGTAGGGTGTGCCCAAGGTTGCCGCGATCATCGCCAGATTGCCGCCCAGCAAGCGCCCATGCGCAACACCGGGCTCAACGGTGGTCAGCGGATAAGCCACCGGGTGGCTGAGCACACTCCCCGCCTTCAACTGGCCGCGCAGCATGGCAAAGAATGAAGTGACCGTCGGTGGCTCCTTGTCGCCAAGCAGATCGGCGTTCAGCAGCGGGCCGTGAAAGGTCACGAACCCGGCATAACGACTGATCGCCAAGTGCAGAGCGGTGATGTCGCTGTAGCCGACAAACGGCTTGGCGTTGCGGCTCAGCAGGTCGTAGTCGATCCGGTCGAGCAAACGTGGCGTGCCGTAACCACCGCGCAGGCAGATGATCGCGTCGACGTCACGGTCGGCAAACGCTGCGTGCAGATCATTGAGGCGAACGTCATCGCTGCCGGCCAGGTAACCGTCCTTCTCATAGACGCCGGGAAATACTTTCAGCCCATAACCCCGAGCGCGCATCCATTGCGTTGCCTTGTCGGTATCCAGCGCGCCGGGACCGGCGGGCGCAATGACGCCGATCAGGCCTTCTGACGGCAGTGCCGGCACCGGTTTATGGGGAAAAAGCGTGTGGCTGGGTCGAACAGTCATCCATGGATCTCCCTGTGTGAACTCATGCCCACACAGTAGTCAGGAACGGGGATAAACAGAAGAGGCTCCGCTGCCCCGCAGGTTGCAGGAAAAGTAAGCGTCTGGCGTAGGACAGGCAAAAAAATGCCCGCGAAGACCGGAAGTCTCGCGGGCATTTCAGCGTTCAGCGCCGGATCAGGAACCCAGCAGCTCAGCCTTGACCAGCTTGGCTTGCTCGTCGGCATGGTACGAAGAACGCACCAACGGGCCGGAAGCCACGTTCTTGAACCCCATCTTGTAACCTTCCTCGGCGAACCAGGCGAAGGTGTCCGGGTGCACGAAACGCTGCACCGGCAAGTGGCTGCGCGACGGTTGCAGGTACTGACCGAGGGTCAGCATGTCGATGTCGTGTTCGCGCATGCGCTTCATCACTTCGATGACTTCCTCGTCAGTCTCGCCCAGACCCAGCATCAGGCCGGATTTGGTCGGAATGTGCGGCATCATCTGCTTAAAGCGTTGCAGCAGGGTCAGCGACCACTGGTAGTCCGAGCCCGGACGCGCAGCCTTGTACAGGCGCGGCACGGTTTCCAGGTTGTGGTTGAACACATCCGGCGGCTCGGCTGCGGTGATTTCCAGGGCGACGTCCATGCGGCCACGGTAGTCCGGGACCAGTGTCTCGAGCTGCACGTTCGGCGACAGTTTGCGGATCTCGCGGATGCAATCGGCAAAGTGCTGGGCACCGCCGTCACGCAGGTCGTCGCGGTCAACCGAGGTGATCACCACGTACTTGAGCTTGAGATCGGCGATGGCGATGGCCAGGCTTTCCGGCTCATTGACGTCCAGTGGTTTCGGACGACCGTGACCGACGTCGCAGAACGGGCAGCGACGGGTGCAAATATCGCCCATGATCATGAAAGTGGCAGTGCCGCCAGAGAAGCATTCGCCAAGGTTCGGGCAGGACGCTTCTTCGCAGACGCTGTGCAGCTTGTGTTTGCGCAGCAGGCTCTTGATACGGTCGACTTCCGGCGAAACCGGGATGCGTACACGAATCCAGTCAGGCTTCTTCGGCAGCTCGGTGGTCGGAATGATCTTTACCGGGATGCGTGCAACCTTCTCGGCGCCGCGCAGCTTGACGCCGGCTTCAACCTTGGGACGCGGGGCCGGGCGCTCGGTCACGTCGAGCGTCGGGATCATGGTTTGCACTGCATCAGTAGTCATATCAGTCGATTCCGCCCGTCAGGGTCGTCTGCTCAGCATAGTCGAGGTGTTTGACGAGCTGCGCGCGCAGCCGGGCACTTACCTCGGCAAATTCAATCGATCCTGCGTGGTCGCTCAGCTGGGTCATCGCCAGCCCGGCATAGCCGCAGGGATTAATCCGTCGAAACGGTTCCAGGTTCATATCCACGTTCAGGGCCAGGCCATGAAAGGAACAACCGTGGCGAATCCGCAAACCCAGAGAAGCGATTTTCGCTCCGTCGACGTACACGCCGGGAGCGTCTGGCTTGGCCGCGGCGCTCACGCCGTAACTGGCCAGCAATTCAATCAGGCAAAGCTCCATGCGACTGACCAGATCCCGCACGCCGAAACCCAGCTTGCGCACATCCAGCAGCAGATAGGCCACCAACTGGCCGGGACCATGATAAGTCACCTGCCCGCCGCGATCGACCTGCACCACCGGGATATCGCCCGGCAGCAACAAGTGTTCGGCCTTGCCGGCCTGGCCCTGGGTGAATACCGGCGGGTGTTCAACGAGCCAGATTTCGTCGGCGGCATCGCTGCCGCGTTCGTTGGTAAAGCGTTGCATGGCATGCCAGACGGGCTCGTAAGCCATCTGGCCGAGCTCACGAAAGCCCAGCGTGCCCGGCATCACAACACCATGTGCACGAAGCCGGTCGCCCGCAGTTCGCTGTTGATGTTGTACAGCTGATCCTGATCGGTCGCGACGATGTGCAACTGAATCGTGGTGTATTTGCCGTTGGTGCTTTGACGCTCGTCGATGCGCTCATCATTGATGGTCGCGTGTTTCTTGACGATGTCGATGATCTTGTCTTTGTTGCCCACACCGGTATCGCTGATCACCTTAACGGGATAATCCGTGACAGGGAATTCGATCTTTGGCGCCTTTACTTCGGTATCGGTCATGGCGTAACGGCCTCTATAGCGCAAGCCGTGGTAACGCACATGGCCCCGCACCGGATCGGGGCGGGGCCATGCAGGTCAACACAAATCAGTTGAACAAGCCGTAGAAGAATAGACGGATGCTATCCCACATGCGGCGGAAGATACCACCCTCCTCGACGCCATCCAGAGCGATCAGGTCAGCGCTGTGCACGACCTTGTCTTCCAGTTTGACTTCGACTTTACCGATCACGTCGCCCTTGGCGATTGGCGCAACCAGTTGCGGGTTCATGGTCATGCTCGCAGCAAGCTTCTTCAGCTGGCCTTTTGGCAGGGTCATGGTCAGGTCTTCAGCCAGGCCGGCCTTGACTTGATTGGTGGTGCCTTTCCACACCGGGGCCTGAGCCAGTTCGGTGCCCTTCTGATAGAAGGTCTGGGTTTCGAAGAAGCGGAAACCGTAGGTCAGCAACTTCTGAGTTTCAGCAGCGCGAGCCACTTCGCTGTTGGTGCCGAACACCACGGCGATCAGGCGCTGGCCGTCACGTACTGCCGAAGACACCATGCAGTAGCCGGCTTCGTCGGTGTGACCGGTTTTCAGACCGTCAACGGTCTTGTCGCGCCACAGCAACAGGTTGCGGTTAGGCTGCTTGATGCCGTTCCAGAAGAACTCTTTCTGCGAGTAGATCGCGTAGTGAGCCGGATCTTCGTGGATGATCGCACGGGCCAGAATCGCCATGTCGTGAGCCGACGAGTAGTGCTCAGGGTTCGGCAGACCGGTCGGGTTCATGAAGTGGGTATTGGTCATGCCCAGATCAGTCACAGTCTTGTTCATCAGGTCAGCGAAGGCATCTTCGCTGCCGGCGATGTGCTCGGACAGCGCGACGCTGGCGTCGTTGCCGGACTGGATGATGATGCCGTGCAGCAGGTCGCTGACGGTGACCTGCGAGCCGACTTTGATGAACATCCGCGAACCGCCGGTGCGCCAGGCGTTTTCGCTGACGGTCACCGGATCGTTTTCACCGATCTGGCCACGACGGATTTCCAGGGTCGCGATGTACGCGGTCATCAGCTTGGTCAGGCTGGCCGGTGGCAGACGCTGGTCGCCATTGTTCTCGACCAGCACGTTGCCGCTGCTGGCATCCATCAGAACGTAGGCTTTAGCGGCCAGTTGCGGTGGCGACGGCATCATCTCGGCCGCGAAGGCGGCTGGCGAGAGGAGCAGCGGGACTAGCAGACACAGGCGTTTGGCAAAGGTGGTGATGTTCATCCGTCTCTCGAAATCGCTAATGGAAACTGTCCTTGCGGACAAAATTTAATCAGATGACTTTCTAACGAGCCATCGCGTGTTCAGTTGCTCACTCCAGGCACCCTTGCCGGGCTTTTGTTCTTTGACGAGCCAACAACCTGATTCACCCCCCAATCGCTGGCGAACCGTCAATCAAGATCTACGTTTTGCTTACTCGGTGACCACACTTGGCGAACCAAGGTTGGCCAGGCGCACGCTGTTCTGTACCTGAGCGATTTCACCCGGCGAGCCGATCGGCCCCAGGCGCACCCGGTGCAGAGTCTGCTGATTGCGCACGATCGAGCTGATGAACACCGGAGCGCTCACCATCCCGCTGAGCTTCGACCTCAGGAGCTCTGCAGCGTCCGGGTTGGCGAACGCGCCCACCTGCAGATACTGGCCAGTTGCTGTTGCAGAAGCGTTTTTTTTTGCACTCATCGGCACGGGGACGGTATCCGAAGCGTGCTGCTGTGGCGGCGGTGTCCATTGCTCGACAGTGCCGGCTGAGGCCGTGATCACCGGGGCGCTATTCTGCGCCACTTGCGGCTCGTTAAGCATCAGCGGCGCCGGACGGCCTTTCGCGGCCCAATATTGCTGCGGATCGATGCCTTCGACCTTGACCCGCGCGGTGCCGGTTTCGGCATAGCCGAGCTTTTTCGCGGCGGCATAGGACAAGTCGATGATGCGGTCGGAGTAGAACGGCCCACGGTCGTTGACGCGCAGAATCACGGTGCGGTTATTGTCCAGGTTGGTCACCCGAACGTAACTTGGCAGTGGCAATGTCTTGTGGGCGGCACTCATGCCGTACAGGTCATAGACCTCGCCGTTCGCGGTGTTCTGCCCGTGAAACTTGGTGCCGTACCAGGACGCGGTGCCGGAAGCGACGTAGGTCTTGGATTCCTGCAACGGGAAGTAAGTCTTGCCCAACACAGTGTAAGGGTTGGCTTTGTACGGGCCGGTGTGCAGGGTCGGCGTGGCATCCGGGATGCGCGAAACATCGACGTCCCACCAAGGCGCGCCGTCTTTGTGCGCACGGTTGATGTCCAACCCCGGCTGCGCTCGCACAGCGGTATTCGAAGTTTTCTGCGTCGGCGAACGGCTGGTCGAACAACTCGCGACCAGAACTGCCAACGCAGCGAAGGCCACCAGCTTCAGGGGTTTACTGTTAGGCAATGCCTGCATTACTTGACGCCCCGTGCTTGTACCAGCTGTTCAGACAGTTGATGTACGGCCATGGCGTACATCACGCTGCGGTTATAACGCGTGATCGCGTAGAAATTCTTCAGGCCCATCCAGTATTCAGGGCCGTTGTCGCCTTCGAGGCGAAATGCAGTCACCGGCATATCATCGCGCAGCGCATCATGACTTGACCAGCCCAGCGCCCGCAACTCTCCGACCGTCTTCGTCGGCTCGATGCCAGTGGTCAGGCCTTCATCGACCTGCTCGCCATGGACATCGGCGCGGCTGACCACCGGCTCACCGGCGACCCAGCCATGATGCTTGAAGTAACTGGCGACGCTGCCGATCGCATCATCCGGGTTGTTCCAGATATTGATGTGGCCGTCACCGTCAAAATCCACCGCATAGGCGCGAAAGCTGCTCGGCATGAACTGCGGCAAACCCATGGCCCCGGCGTACGAGCCTTTGAGGGTCAATGGATCGACCTGCTCTTCGCGGGCCAGCAGCAGAAACTCACGCAGTTCCTTGCGGAAAAATTCGGCACGGGGAGGATAGTCGAAACCGAGCGTCGACAAGGCATCGATCACCCGGTAATTACCGGTATTACGTCCGAAAAAGGTTTCAACGCCGATGATCGAGACGATGACTTGTGCCGGCACGCCGTATTCCTGTTCGGCACGGGCCAGCGTGGCCTCGTGCTGTCGCCAGAAATCCACACCACGGGCAATGCGCGCGTCGGTGATGAACATCGGGCGATATTCTTTCCACTGCTTGACCCGCTCGGCAGGTCGGGAGATTGCATCGAGAATCGCCTGCTTACGCTGAGCCTCGCGCAATACCGCCATCAATTGCTCACCGGCGAAGCCATAGTCGCGGGTCATTTCGCCGACGAATTCAGCCACCTGAGGCGAGCCTTCGTATTCGCCAGCCAGCGCTTCCTGCATGCTGCCCAGGAGGCCCATCAGGCCTACCACTGGCGCGCATCGAGACGCCCAGCCACGCATTACTTGCATTGCACTCTTCACCTTATTCAAACCTGTGCGATCCACTTGCGATGGGTATGGATCGACATCAAAACCCCAAACGCTGACAGCAGCGTCACCAGCGAAGTTCCTCCGTAGCTAATGAATGGCAACGGCACCCCTACAACCGGCAACAGGCCACTGACCATACCGATGTTGACGAAAACGTAAACAAAAAACGTCATGGTCAACGCACCGGCGAGCAATTTGCCGAACAGGGTTTGCGCCTGAGCGGTGATCACCAGCCCCCGGCCAATCAGCAACAGATAGATCAGCAACAAGGCGCAGATGCCTACCAGACCGAACTCTTCGCCGAGTACCGCAATGATGAAGTCGGTGTGGCTTTCCGGCAAAAAGTCGAGGTGCGACTGGGTGCCGAGCAGCCAGCCTTTGCCGAACACGCCGCCCGATCCGATCGCAGCTTTCGACTGAATGATGTTCCAGCCCGTCCCCAACGGATCACTCTCAGGATCGAGGAAGGTCAGAATCCGCTGCTTCTGGTAGTCGTGCATGATGAAAAACCACATCGCCACCGACACCGGGATCGCCGCCGCCAGCACGCTGAGAATCCAGCGCCAGCGCAGCCCGCCCATGAACAACACGAACGCACCGCCCGCCAGAATCAGCAGCGAAGTGCCGAGGTCGGGCTGACGCACGATCAGCGCGAACGGCACACCGATCAACATCAGGCTGATGCCGACATGCTTGAGTTGCGGCGGCAGCGTGCGCTTGGATAGATACCAGGCGATGGTCGCCGGCATGAGGATTTTCATGAATTCCGAAGGCTGGAAGCGGATCACTCCGGGGATGTTGATCCAGCGGGTCGCGCCCATGGCGTTGTGGCCCATGATGTCCACCACCAACAGCAGCACCACGCCGATCACATAGCCGAGCGGCACCCAGCGCGCCATGAAGCGCGGCTCGAACTGGGCGATGATGATCATCGAGACCAGCCCGATACCGAAGGAAGTGGCCTGTTTGGCCAACAGATCCCAGCTCTTGCCGCTGGCCGAATACAGCACGAACAGGCTGCCAGCGGCGAGGATCAGCAACAGGATCAACAGCGGGCCATCGATATGCAGTCGTTGCAGCAACGTCGCACGGCGACGCATCACATCCTCACTGGAGAGCATGCGATCAAAATTATTCATCACGGGCCGTAGCCTCCGCACTGATTGGGCTGGCGTATTCGGCCTTCAAACGTCCGTCCTGATCGAGCAGCCAGGCGTCCATGACCTGACGCACCACGGGCGCGGCGACGCCGGAACCGGACTCACCGTTCTCGACCATCACCGAGACCACGATGCGCGGGTCATCGGCCGGGGCGAAACCGACGAACAAGGCGTGGTCACGATGGCGTTCCTGCACCTTGGAGCGGTCGTACTTCTCGCCCTGCTTGATCGCGACCACCTGCGCGGTACCCGACTTGCCGGCGATGCGGTATTGCGCACCGATGGCGGCTTTGCGCGCGGTGCCACGTGCACCGTGCATTACCTGCTGCATGCCGTGGTTGACCTTGGTCCAGTCCGACGGATCACGCAGGATAATGTCCGGCATCGGGTTTTCATCCACCGGCTTCACCCCTTCGAGGGATTTGGCCAGGTGCGGACGGTTCCAGATGCCTTTGTTGGCAACCAGCGCTGTGGCCTGGGCCAGTTGCAGCGGGGTCGATTGCATATAGCCCTGGCCGATCCCGAGGATCAGGGTTTCGCCGGGGAACCACGCCTGTTTGCGCGTCGCCCGCTTCCATTCGCGGGACGGCATCAGGCCGGGGGATTCTTCGAACATGTCCAGCGAGACCTTCTGGCCGATGCCGAACTTGTTCATGTAGGTCGACAACCGATCGATGCCGAGCTTGTGTGCCAGGTCATAGAAGTAGGTGTCGTTGGACCGCATGATCGCCGTGTCGAGGTCGACGAAGCCGTCACCGGTGCGGTTCCAGTTGCGGTATTTGTGATCGTAGTTGGGCAGCATGTAGTAGCCCGGGTCGAACACCCGGCTCGAAGCCGTGACTACGCCAGAATCGAGACCGGCAATCGCCACCGCCGGTTTGATCGTCGAGCCCGGCGGGTACAGACCGCGCAGCACGCGGTTGAACAGTGGCCGGTCAATGGAATCGCGCAACTCGGCGTAGGCCTTGAAGCTGATACCGGTGACGAACAGGTTCGGGTCGAAGCTCGGCTGGCTGACCATCGCCAGCACTTCACCGGTCTTCGGATCGAGCGCCACCACTGCCCCACGGCGGCCGCCCAGCGCCGCCTCGGCCGCTTCCTGCAACTTGATGTCGAGGCTGAGGACAATGTCCTTGCCCGGAATCGGGTCAGTGCGTTTGAGCACACGCAAGACGCGGCCACGAGCGTTGGTTTCGACTTCTTCGTAACCGACCTGACCGTGCAATTCCGGCTCGTAGAAACGCTCGATGCCGGTTTTGCCGATGTGGTGGGTGCCGCTGTAGTTGACCGGATCGAGGCTCTTCAGCTCTTTTTCGTTGATCCGTCCCATGTAGCCCACCGAGTGCGCAAAATGCGCACCCTGCGGGTAGTGACGGACCAGCTGCGCGACCACTTCCACGCCTGGCAGGCGGAACTGGTTCACCGCGATGCGGGCGATCTGCTCTTCGGTCAGCTCGAACAGGATCGGCACCGGCTCGAACGGCCGGCGCCCCTGACGCATGCGTTTCTCGAAGATCACCCGGTCCTCGGGCGTCAGCTCCAGCACTTCGACGATGACGTCGAGCACTTGCTGCCAGTCGCCGGAGCGTTCGCGGGTCATGCTCAGGCTGAAGCTTGGACGGTTGTCCGCCACCACCACGCCGTTGCGGTCGAAAATCAGCCCGCGGGTCGGCGGAATCGGCTGCACGTGGACGCGATTGTTCTCCGACAGTGTCGAGTGGTACTCGTACTGGATCACCTGCAAGTAATACAGCCGCGCGATCAGCACGCCGATCAACAGCATGATCGCAATGGCCCCGAACACGACGCGGCTACGCACCAGGCGTGCGTCCTTTTCGTGGTCCTTGATGCGGATCGGCTGAGACATGAGGGCAGGATTACTTGTGGTAAGGGTGACCGGACAGCACGGTCCAGGCACGATACAACTGTTCGCCGATCAGGATCCGCACCAGCGGGTGCGGCAACGTCAGCGGCGACAACGACCAGCGCTGATCGGCGCGGGCACAGACTTCCGGCGCCAGCCCTTCCGGGCCCCCAACCATGAAGTTGACCGTGCGCGAATCCAGCCGCCAACGGTCCAGTTCGACCGCAAGCTGCTCGGTGCTCCAGGGTTTGCCGTGGACTTCCAGCGTGACGATCCGCTCGTTCTGCCCGACCTTGGCCAGCATGGCTTCGCCTTCCTGGCGGATGAATCGGGCCACGTCGGCATTTTTGCCACGGGTATTGAGCGGTATTTCCACCAGTTCCAGCGCCAGCTCGGACGGAAGACGCTTGGCATATTCATGCCAGCCTTCTTCCACCCACTTGGGCATGCGTGAACCGACGGCGATCAGGCGCAGTCGCACAGCAATCCCTTACAGCTGGTCTTTGTTGAGCTTGGTGAAATGCTCGTGGGTGTTTTCCGGGCTGTGATGCTTGGCGTCGGCCGCACGGCTTTGCTCGGCACCGGCCCACAGGCGTTCCAGGTCGTAGAACTGACGTGCCGAGGCGGTCATCATGTGCACGATTACCAGGTCCAGGTCCAAGAGAACCCAGTCGCTGTCGCCCTTGCCTTCTTCGCCCAGGGGCTTGGCGCCCTGCTTTTTGACTTCTTCGCGAACCTTGTCGAGCATCGCGTTGATCTGGCGGTTGGACGTACCGGTGGCGATGATCATGTAGTCAGTGATGCTCTGCTTGTCGCGAACATCGATGATCTGAATGTCTTGTGCCTTGACGTCTTCCAGCGCAGCGACGGCCAGTTTGACCAGTTCGTCGCCCTTCAGCGGCTCGTTGGTGTTGACCGGTTCTGGCAGCGGAGCGCTCTTGAATGTGCCTTTGCGCTTTACTTTGGTTTGGTCTTTGTCAGTCATATAAAACTCGTTTTGCTCATATATTCGGCGGCTTGGGGATACGGTGATTCGTATCAGTGAAGCACGCCTTGTTCAGTTCGACGCACGGTAAAGACCGTGCGCATCGATGTAGGCCAGGACCGCGTCGGGCACCAGGAAACGTACCGACTTACCGCTGGCCAGCAGTTGACGGATCTGGGTGGCGGAAACCGCGAGCGGTGTCTGCCAGACGAATGCAATCTGTCCGCTCGGCCCCTTCAGGGCCAGCGGGTCGCTCACCGAACGCGCTGCCAGCAGGTTGCGCAAGGCATCCGGCGGTTCGCTGTCGGCGTCCGGGCGCTGTAGCACCAGGATGTGGCAATGCTGGAGCAACTCTTCCCAGCGGTGCCAAGTGGGCAGGCCGCAAAATGCGTCCCAGCCCAAAAGCAGAAAAACCTGGGTGTCTGCGGGCATTTCGGCGCGCATCAACTCCAGGGTATCAATGGTGTAGGACGGTTTGTCCCGCTGCAGTTCGCGGGCGTCCACCACCAGCGGCGGCACTCCGGCCACCGCGCACTCGACCATCGCCAGCCGATCCTGCGCCGACACCTGCGGCGTATCGCGATGCGGTGGCCGCGCGTTCGGCGTCAGGCGCAGCTCATCGAGCGCCAGCGCTTCGGCGACTTCCAGCCCACCGCGCAAATGGCCGATGTGCACCGGATCGAACGTGCCGCCCAGGACGCCAATGCGTCGAGGTCGGACTTCGCTGCCGGGTGCCGGCGCTGTCAGGTCGAGGTCGGTCAAGTCAGATCGTCGCCTGGCCGCGCAACTGGCCATCACCGACCACGACATACTTCTCGCAGGTCAATCCTTCCAGGCCGACCGGGCCGCGGGCGTGCAGCTTATCAGTAGAAATGCCGATCTCGGCACCCAATCCGTATTCAAATCCATCGGCGAAGCACGTCGGGGTGTTGATCATCACCGACGCCGAGTCGACTTCCGCGACAAAACGACGGGTGTCGGCGAGGTTTTCGCTGACAATCGAATCAGTGTGATGAGAGCCGTAATGGTTGATGTGCTCGATCGCCTGGTCCAGACCGTCGACCACGCGGATCGACAGAATCGGCGCCAGATACTCGGTGCCCCAGTCTTCATCGCTGGCGGCAACGGCATCGATGATCGCCCGGGTGCGCTCGCAGCCACGCAGTTCAACGCCTTTTTCGCGGAACTGCGCCGCCATCGACGGCAGGAAATCCTTCGCAACAGTTTGATCGACCAGCAAGGTCTCCATCGCACCGCAAATGCCGTAGCGATAAGTCTTGGCGTTGAAGGCGATGCGCTGGGCTTTCGGCAGATCGGCGTGGGCACTGACGTAAACGTGGCAGATGCCATCGAGGTGTTTGATCACCGGCACGCGGGCGTCGCGGCTGATGCGCTCGATCAGGCCACGGCCACCGCGCGGCACGATCACATCGACGTACTCGGGCATGGTGATCATCGCGCCAACGGCGGCGCGGTCGGTGGTTTCAACCACTTGCACCACGGCGGCGGGCAATTCAGCCTCGGCCAGACCGCGTTGAATGCACGCGGCAATCGCGCGGTTGGAGTGAATCGCCTCGGAGCCACCGCGCAGAATGGTCGCATTACCGGACTTCAGGCACAGGCTCGCTGCATCGATGGTCACGTTCGGCCGGGATTCGTAGATGATCCCGATCACGCCCAGCGGCACGCGCATCTTGCCGACCTGAATGCCCGACGGACGGAAGCTCATGTCACGTATCGCACCGACCGGGTCCGGCAGCGCAGCCACCTGACGCAGACCGACGATCATGCCGTCGATGCGCGCCGGGGTCAGTTCCAGACGCTCCAGCAATGCTGGCTCCAGACCATTGGCGCGACCGGCGGCCAGATCCTGTTCATTGGCTGCAGCAAGCTCGGCACGCGCAGCGTCCAAGGCATTGGCAGCGGCCTGCAAGGCGCGGTTTTTCTGCGCGGTGCTGGCACGGCCGATGACCCGGGAGGCTTCGCGGGCGGCGCGACCCAATCGGGTCATGTAGTCAAGAACGGACTCAGTCATGGTCTGCTGGGGTCTTGGCAAAGAGGAAAGCGGCAGATTATAGCTGTCGCGTCCCGGGACTAACAGCGGTGACGGGCGGATGGTCAAAATCAGCCGTGAATCGCCGACGTTCAGACGTAATTAAGCTGCGCATTGTTATCATCACCACCTCTGCAGCCTGGATAAACCACGTTTGCCATGTCCACTCTGACTGTTCGCAACCACGCCGAGCACCCGCCGCAGGGGCTTCCGGACGCTTTTTTCGACCGTGATGCCCAAGTGTTGGCCAAGGATCTGCTCGGCAAAGTCATCCGCCACCGGGTCGGCGATCTGTGGCTGAGCGCGCGGATCATCGAAACCGAAGCTTATTACTGCGCGGAAAAAGGCAGCCACGCCTCCCTTGGCTACACGGAAAAGCGTAAGGCTTTGTTTCTGGATGGCGGCCACATCTATATGTATTACGCCCGTGGCGGCGACTCGCTTAACTTCAGCGCGCAGGGGCCGGGCAATGCGGTGCTGATCAAATCGGCCTATCCGTGGGTCGATGAAGTCAGCGGCCCGGCGAGTCTGGCGCAAATGCTGTTGAACAATCCGGACGCTCAAGGTCGCGCGCGGCCGTCGCAGAAGCTCTGCGCCGGGCAAACGCTATTGTGCAAGGCGCTGGGCCTGAAGGTGCCGATGTGGGACGCCAAGCGTTTCGACCATGAATTGATTCTGGTTGAGGACACAGGTCCGGCGCCCACGCACATTATTCAAACTACGCGTCTGGGCATTCCCCATGGCCGTGACGAACACCTGATGTACCGCTTCGTGGATGCTGCTTATGCACAATGGTGCACGCGGAACCCGTTGCGCCGCGGTCAGGTCGAAGGCCGCGACTATTTGGTGTTGCCCTGAAATGACAGCAGTTCTGGAATAAATGGAATCCCCCGGTGGGAGCGAGCCGGCTCGCGAATGCGGTGTTTCATTGAACGAATTCGTTTCTGACACGCCCTCTTCGCGAGCAGGCTCGTTCCCACAGGTGCCAATTAAAGATTTGATGGAGTGGTTTTATGGGCCCATGGCTCGATAGCGTAACCGGGTGGCTCGCCGCCAATCCGCAGTGGCTGGCCGCTGCGGTGTTGATTGTGGCGTTTGTCGAATGCCTGGCGATTGCCGGGTTGATCGTGCCCGGCACGGTGTTGCTGTTTGCCGTGGCAGTGCTGGCCGGCAGCGGCGCGCTGTCGTTGAGCGAAACCCTGCTACTGGGTTTCCTGGGCGGAATTCTCGGTGATGTGATTTCGTATTTCCTCGGTCGCCACTTCCACCAGAACATCCGGCGCCTGCCAGGCTTGCGGCATCACCCGGAATGGATGGCTGGCGCGGAAACCTACTTCCAGCGCTACGGCATCGCCAGCCTGCTGGTCGGGCGCTTCATCGGTCCGTTGCGCCCGATGCTGCCGATGGTTGCCGGCATGTGCGACATGCCTTTCCCGCGGTTCGCCGCCGTCAGCCTGCTGGCCGCCGCCGGCTGGAGCATCGTTTATCTGCTGCCGGGCTGGGCGACCGGAGCGGCGATTCGTCTGCCGCTACCGGAAGGTTTCTGGCTTGAAGCCGGCATCGTCGCCGCCAGCATCGCGGTGATGGTCGGCCTCAGCGTCAACAGCAGCCTGCGTCGCCACCGTCGCGCGACGGTGTGGATCAGCAGCATGAGCCTGGCGATCCTGATCGGCCTGTTCATCGGCTACCCGTACCTGACCGCGCTCGACCAAGGCGTAATGACCTTGGTGCAGGAGCATCGCCAACCGGTGCTGGACGAACTGGCAGTGGCCTTCACCCTGATCGGTGAATTTCGCAACATGTTCATGTTCAGCGCCCTGCTGACCGGTATTTTGCTGCTGTGCCGGCAATGGCGTCAGGCTATCTTTGCCGGCAGCACGCTGCTGGTCACGGCGCTGGCCAACACCGGCACCAAATACTTCTTCGCCCGGGTGCGCCCGGAAGTTCTGACCGAACCGCTGACCAGTTACAGCATGCCCAGCGGCCATGCGTCCGGCTCATTTGCGCTGTTTCTGACCCTGGCAGTGCTGGCCGGTCGCGGGCAACCGCCGAGGATGCGCCTGACCTGGCTGCTGGTCGGCTGCATTCCGGCGCTGGCGATTGCCCTGTCGCGGGTCTATCTGGGCGCGCACTGGCCGACGGACATTCTCGCCGGGGCGATGCTTGCGGCTTGTGTCTGCGCCGCTAGTCTGTGGCTCAGCCAGCGGCGCGAGCCACTGGTGGCCATGCCACAGAAAGTCTGGTGGCTGCTGTTGCCGGCGCTGGTTGCCCTGTTCGGTTTCTTCCTGTTGCGCTATTTGCCCCACGTGATGACGCGCTACGCCTATTGATTGAACCGGACGCAGCGCTTCCCCCCCTTGCACTGCGTGCGTTCAGGACGATTGAGCAACGATTTTCAGCACAAACACCGCTGGCTTTCCGTTGAATGCGTCGTGCCCAGTGGCATTGGGATCGGCATCCTTGAAATAGTGTTTGCCGTCTTCGAGCCCCAGGTAAAGCAATCGGCCGGCTACACCCAAGTGAACGTAACTCGGGCCTTTTTGCAGGTCAGTGAAACTCGCTGCTGCGGTTTTGCTGGTGGACAGACTGAACAGGCTGTTTCGATCATTACCTGCAAACACATGACGCGCACCTTGGGCGATGCTCAGAAAGCGTTCGTCATACTCCCCCTTCAGGATTGTCATCACGGCATAGCCGTCGTCCATCGATACAAACTTCATCAGCAAAGGCTTGTCATCTTCATGATCAGCCAATGTCAGAAAGTTCGCTCCGTCTCCACTGGCCAGACTTACTTCCGTATCCAGACGTTCACGTCGAGTCAATCGAGGATCGCGCAATCGCGACTTCAAACGCTGTTGATTAAGTACGACAGGACGACCGTCAAGAAAAAGGTTTGCCAAAAACGAGACGTTATTATTTGAATTGATACTCATGATTTCACCTGACACTTAATAACCAAGAAACAACAAATAACAAATAACAAATAACAAATAACCTAGACGGGTTTTTCCGTCAGAAAAGGCGAGGCCAGACTTGCGGCGGTCGCCGAGACACGCGGCAACTCACCGTTGGGGATCTGTACGACCCTGCGTTTACGACGTTCAATCACCATCAGATCCGCGTATACCCCTGCCGACTCGATAAGATAATTCGCATTGTTATTGGTCCCCGCGTGTTTAAGCAGGTATTTACCGGCTACATCGTCCCAGAACGCCCATTCATCTTCATATATATTCATTGACTGACACTTCCTTGTTGTCACCCCGGACGAGTTTCCGTGATCACTCACCCTACAACCGAGTTAATCGCGCGCACAACAAACACCACAAACATCATTCTTACAAAACACAACAACACAACCTGCAAAACAAAAGCGGCTGATCATTAATATCCTGTCGTGCGACATTGATGGCGCTCACCCTATAAATCATTCTCACGGAAGAGAGTAATAAACGTGGCAAAACCATTTTTCGAAAACACGTCAGAAACCTTGTTCGCCGAAGCGGTGCAAATCACTGACATCGTGGCGTCAGGCGAAAGCGCCGCAACCGAAGCCACCGCGCAAACAACGCCCGCAATGGACACTTCACTGCCTCCCGGCAAGATGCCGAAACTGAAAGACGTCGATAAGTTTTTCGGCTCCCTGCGATTTGGCCAGGTCACCGTCAGCCGCGAAGAACTCCACGTACTCGGCGCCAAGATCAGCGGACAGGAAATCACCGCAGCCAACACTTACTTCAAGACTGCCGATCAAGCTTTTTACGATGCACTTGAGCTGGATCCGGCCAAGGTCGCGGCACGCATGATCTCGGCCGCCGACGCAGACAGCCACAACGTCTCCACCTTCATGTTCGAACTCGCCACCCTGCGCTCCGACACCGCTGGCCCACTGATGCGCAAAATGCCGGCGGGAGATAACGCCGCGCAGATGGACAAGATCAGCAACACCCTCAACACCGTGCAACGCCTGCAAATACACGACGCCTCCCATCTTGATCAGATGCCGGGCTGGGTCGACCGGGCCAAAAGCCGCGCGATGACCTCGATGGGGGCCGGGATGCAGGCGTTTGGTCTGTACAGCGCTTACCGGGGAACGCTGGAAGCACTGAAAAATCGCGACTGGGTTGAAGCGGGGCTCAACGCCGGTGGCGGTATGGCGGAGATCGCGTCCCTGGGTCTGGAATACGCCCTGAGCAAAACCGGCGAAGCCATGATTCGAAACGGTGCCCTGGCCTTCGAGCAATTCGGCAAAACCACCGCCGGCCTTCGATTGATCAGAGGCGCCGGGTTGATCGCCAGTGTCCTGACCCTGCCCTTTGATATCTACACCGCCGTCAAATCGTTCAGCGAAGCGGCCGTCGCCGAAGGCAAGAAGGCGCAGGATCTGTACGTGACCGGCGCCATGAGCGTGGTCAGCGCCGGCCTGTCGCTCGCCTTGGGTGTTGCCGCGCTGGCGGGGTTTTCCTACGCCGGCCCCGTAGGCCTCGGCGCCGCTGCCATCATGATTCTGGGCGCGAAGATTTACGCCGCCGCGCGCGTCGTCGATGACATCGACGATTACATCGAACTGACGTTCCACGAAAACCTGCGTTCCGGCTGGTTCGCGTTCACCGGGCAGGATCTGGACCAGGACGTGATGGACCGTTACAAACTGGAAAAGACCTTTGCCGACAACTTTAAAGCCACCAAAAAGCGCAACGTCAAATGGCTTGAGAATGAGCTGAAAGATTCGATGGAAGCCATCGTCACCGGCCGAATCAACAAGTCGCTCAAATCCGAGCAGATCGCCAAATTCTCGTGGGATCCGGCCGCCGGTGAACTCCCCTACGTCACCGTCAACACGCCAACCCTGGAAGACGCCGACGACAACTACAACTGCTGGTACGGTCTGCCGACCGACAACGAGCAGATCACCTTCGGCAAGATCGATCCGGACAACCCCAAGGGCATCTTGTGGCAACTGGGTGGCGGCAACGACGATGTCACCGGGGTAGGCGCCAAACCCAACACCTTCATGTACGGCTCGGGCAAGAAAATCCTGCAGGGTGGTTGGGCCGACGACACTTTTGTTTTCCAGCAATCCCATGAGGCACTGAAACTCGAAAAACCTCCCTCGGTGATCGAAGTCGGCAAGCTGCATGGTGGTGACGGCAAGGATCTTCTTTGGCTACAGGGCGAAGTTCCACGTAACTACAGTTCGACAGAACCGCCCTACAAAGGCTTCATCGTTGATCTGCCAAAGGGCAAGCTGAGTCTGCGATCTTCGCAATCATCGGAACAGGACGCAGTGCACTCCACAATCCAGTCCTTTGAAAAAATTCAGACATTGAAACGCGGGTCTAACCGCGTATACGGAACTGACAACGCGGAAGAAATCGGCGTCAATGGCAACGATTACATCAAGGCTGGCGGCGGGGATGACCAGATTTCCGTCAATAGCCACAGCGCCATCGTCGATGGCGGACGCGGCAACGACACCTTTCTGATCAATGGCAACAGTCTCGACGTCTCGCTCTTCGAGGAGGGCCTGGAGCACAGCACGGTGTATCTGGGGGTTTCACTCGAGTCCATACAGAGCTGGCTGATTCGCGACAACGCACTGATCATCGAATCATTGCGCGGCGATGCCCAAGGGCTACCACGCCGGACACTGACGATCGAAGGCGCCTACCAGACCATCAACGGCAAACGCACACTGCGCAATGATAAATGGACCTTCATCACTCAAGACGGCTACTACCTGCAGCCGGACTTGCCGGGCGAAACGGCAGACCTCGAAAACTTTTCCATCAAGACAATAGTGCTGAGCCCCGGCATTCCCAAGGCATCACCCACGGTATTGAACAACTATCAGACCGTTCCCACCGATGCGGACTCGTTTTATTACATCAGTGCGGACACCGCCATCGCGACCTTGAACGCCAGCAAACACGACAAAGTTCGTTTGAGTACCGTCTACATCGATTACGACAGCCAGGATATTTCTGAAGTTCGTGCGCATTACCATGTCGAAATGGTGCCCGAGCACATCTACAAAAAACTCATTCACAAGAATGTTTCTCTCACCCTTCTGTTCAAGGGTGGCGCAACAGTACTGTCGCTGGATAACAGCATGTTCCTGGGTTTCAAGAACGGCGCGTACGAGCCTTATCCATCCATCAGGATGGGCCGCTGGTTTACCACGCACGGATTTATTCTGGTCATGCGTGACGGCGTTTCCTACCGAGTTGACTGCCCCAATCTCCCCTATCTGGATGATGCGCAGACCCAAGGTATTAAAGTTGTCGAGAGCCGTTTTGCCTTGCACGAACGCGCCGGCAAATATCTGTTCGTCAAACCCGGCATCAAGCAAATCACCTTGAAAAACACCGCTCAGCGTATCGACTTCAAAAACATGAGCCACGCCAGCGACTATTACCTGGAAGGTCGTTCAGCGCATTACGAGATTTACCCGAGCAGCAATATTTCCATTCACTTATCGACCGCTGAAAAAGACGCCCGCACTTATGGCTCTTCCAACTGGGTCATCTACACCGCACAACTTGAAAAGCCGGTGCTGCGAAGTCAACTGAGCATCACCGGCAGTTTGCTCAAGATCAACAGTATTCATGTTTACCTGCCGGACAGTGACGACCCTGAGTTGCCGATTGAAACCGTGGATGTCTGCCTCGCCTCCGGACACCGCTACAGGGTCAACAATCTGTTCGAGACGATCAGTCTTTTTTCGATGGATGCCACTGTCTATTCGTCGGTCGCAGCCATCGCCGAGGAGATCAATCGTCACCACCTGGCAGAAGAGCTGGAAAGTGAAGAAACCCCGGTGGATAACCTGTACCTGACAGCCACCCCCTCGGAAAAAATCCACTACAACGCGAGCAGCAAAACCTGGCATGTCACTCAGCATCCGGCGCGCACTGTGCTGCTTCAGGACCTGAACATCGGCAAGCCCCCAGCACTGCAAAAGCCCGCCGATTCAACATCGAAAACAATCGACCCGACCGTCAAGGAATGACGCCATGCGACCCAAGCCACCTGCCCCGAAGCGCCCCAAACTCGACATACCCGATACAACCTCCCCTCGGGATTCTGCGAATGACCTGCCGCTGTTGCGCCCTCCGCTCGGCGGTGCCGCAGTTTTGCCACGTGAGGGCATGCCCCATCTGGACACGACCGGCGCGGTAACAGATGTAGAGGCTCACATGGGTACATCGACGATCGAAGTCGTCGACCTGCCGAGCGTGCACACCCCGCAACCCGACAGCGGCGAACTCGCCAGCTACCTTTTGAAACCCGCAATGCTGCGCGGTATGCAAATGGCCAATCCCGAAGGCCTTCGCTACATCGTGTCACGCAAGTTCGTCGACCTGGAACAGGGCGGCACCGTGCACGTTGAGTTCGATACCAGCATCGGTGCGTATCGCGCGACGGACTTTCTGAAAAAATTACCGCCGGGGCCCGCGCTGTATAAAAACTACGACGCTGCCACCTGGACCACCACCCGACCGACCGCCATCCGCGCCAGAACCGCGCTGCTCGAAGGCGCGTTCAAACGACTGCACCCGCAGGCAACACCTGAAGAACGCCGGCAACTGTTGCGTGCTTACAACCTGTCGCCGCAGCAGCACGTGCGCCTGCTCCAGGATTTGACCGCGAACCTGCAACTCCCTTCTTGGGTGCAGCAGCATCAACGGCAATCCGAAGATCCGGCCAACCCGCAGCGCTTCGTCCAGCTGCAACAGGAAATCGCGCCGCTGATCCGCTCGATCCGCAATGAAACCTACGATTGGAAAACCTTCGACGGCTTTGAGGACAGCGTCAGTTCCGGGTTTCTGCAGGGGTTTCTGGACTCGCTGGGCTACCGTCGCAACGTCAACGGCTTGCTTTATCGCAGCGATATTCCCGCGCTGTTCAGGGTCGATGACCGCACGTTGTTCGAGCTGAGCAGGGACGGCGTAATGCTGCCGCGAATGAAACACACCGACGGGTCGACAACGGGCACCCCCATGAGCGCGACATTGAGCCTGGCGCACAACCACCTCGCCAATTATGGCTACAACTGGGCGCCGCCTGCCGAATACTTGAAATACAACTACCAGACCGACCTTCGTCCAGTGCGAGATCCGAATAGATCCGACGATGATTCCGCGTCATCGGATGACGACAGCTCGATGTCCTCGCAGACCTCCGGCTCGGATGACAACACCGCCATGATCCGCCACAAGCAGCAGGTCAATTTCGTTTACGTCATCGACAGCCGCGGCATGGAAGTGGTGTTGCGCGACGAGAACAGCGTTTTCAACGCGAAGGGCGGCAGCAAGGATTCCTGGCTTCCGGATGACGACCTGGAGGTGCATCTGTCCGTACCGAAAGACGACGGCATTCCCGCCGACCGGCTCTGGCTGCTGAACTCAAGCCGCACCAAAGCGGCCAACATCAAGGACATTGCTGCTCACGCAGGAGACACCGGCGCCGATATCGAGACGCGCACCCACGAGGGTCAGCGCAACAAGTTTGAATACGATGATCTGATCGAATCACTGGACCGCGCCGGCAAGCCGATTCTCAGGCTGAGCCCGGATGCGTTTGCCGACGACGTCGTCTTCCCAGAGAGGATCGACTCGCGCACGCATTGATTGCACGCCCGGCGCCAGACGCTATCAGGCAAACAACTCGCCCTGCAACTCGTCGAGCAGCGCCTGGATCGCATCCAGCCGCTGCTGTGGATCGTCGAGTTGCAGCAGGTCGATCTTGTCTTCCTCAGCGAACGGCAGCAGGTACGCCAACTGGTTGGCCAGCGATTGCTGGCCAACCGCGTCGGTGCCCATGTTCAACGCCTCGACCATCGGGTGCTCGGCCAAGGCCTTGAGCAGCGCGACCAGATCGGCGTCTTCGTCCTGCAGCGGTTGCTCGGGCTCTTCGTCGAGCCACTCGACGTCGGCGAGGATCAACTGATCGCGTTGCACTTCGGTGCGCAACACATTGAAGCGACGCCCGCCCTGCACACGAATCCCCAGCAGACCGTTATCCTGCTGCTGGAAATCAGTGATCCGCGCTTCGCAGCCCACCAGCGCGAAACCTTCCGGGGCGAGGCCGACTTCGCTGCCCTCAAGGATGCACACGACGCCGAAGCCACCACCTTGTTTCATGCAGCGGCCAATCATGTCGAGGTAGCGCGCTTCGAAGATCTGCAAATCCAGATTGCAGCCGGGAAACAGCACTGTGTTCAGCGGGAAAAGCGGCAGACTCATAGACATTTCCTTACACCACCATCGACACCGCCAACGGCAGGAACACCGCCGTGGCCACGCCCATCAGACTCATCGCCAGCGCCGCGAAGGCACCGCACTCATCACTTTCCTGCAGCGCCACCGAAGTGCCCACCGCGTGCGCAGTCATGCCCAGCGCCATGCCGCGCGCCTCGGGGCTGTGCACGCCGAGGCGCGTCAGCAGGGCCGGGCCGAAGATCGCGCCGATCACTCCGGTGATCAACACGAACACCGCCGCCAATGCTGCAACACCACCGATCTGCTCGGCGACCAGCATGGCAATCGGTGAGGTCACCGATTTCGGCGCCATGGTCATCAGGATCATGTGCTCGGCACCGAACCACCAGCCCAGCAACACGCCCATGCCCGTGGCGACCACCCCGCCTATCACCAGCGTAGTAAAAATCGGCCAGAACAATTGCCGAATACGTCGCAGGTTGAGATACAGCGGCACGGCCAGTGCGACGGTCGCCGGGCCGAGCAGAATGCTGAGGATCTCGGTGCTCTTGCGGTACTCGGCGTAAGTCAGGCCGCAACCGACCAACACACCGATCACCAACAGCATGGAGACCAGCACCGGTTGCAGAAAGATCCAGCGGGTTTTCTCGAACGCCGCCAGCACCAGCTGATAGGCGCCGAGGGTGATGCCGATGCCGAACAATGGGTGGTGGATAACGGAGGCCCAGGCGCCCTGCCAATCAAAGAGCATCAGGACTCCTCCGGCGACGACGGCGCGTGGCGCTTGACCAGGCGCTGCATCAGCACGCCGGCGAAGGCCATCGACAGGATCAGCGACAACACCAACGCGCCGACAATTGCCCAGAAATCGGCGGCAATGTCGCTCGCATACACCATCACGCCCACCGCCGGCGGCACCAGCAGCAACGGCAGATAACGCAGCAGGCTGCCGGCCGCAAGGTTCAGCGGCTCGCCGACTTCACCGCGCACGATCAGGAAGATCAGCAACAGCAGCAGGCCGATGATCGGCCCCGGCAGCACCGGCAACAGCAAGTGATTGAGCGCGGTGCCGAGCAATTGAAACAGCACCAGCAGGGTCAGGCCACGTAGCAACATCCGACATCTCCGTCTTACTTTCCACTGTGCAATTCGCCCGCATTATAAGCACGCCTGCGCTATGGATCGGCATTCGCCAAAAGCATGGTCGGTTGACCGGAGCAAATCGCCATGATGATCTACAGTGGTTCGCAGGGCGGTCAAATCCCCCACCGAAAAAACTATAAAACCGATGAACCCAAGGAGAGTCTCAATGCCCTATGTTCCCGTTGCAGAGCTCAAAGATTATGTCGGCAAGGAACTTGGACGTTCCGAATGGCTCACCATCGATCAGGAGCGCATCAACCTGTTCGCTGAAGCCACCGGTGATTATCAGTTCATTCACGTCGACCCGGTCAAAGCCGCGCAAACGCCATTTGGCAGCACCATTGCCCACGGTTTCCTGTCGTTGTCGCTGATCCCGAAATTGATGGAAGATATCCTCGTCCTGCCGCAAGGCGTGAAGATGGTGGTCAACTATGGCCTGGACAGCGTGCGTTTCATCCAGCCAGTGAAGGTCAATTCGAAAGTCCGCCTGAAGGTCGATCTGGGCGAAGTGACCGAGAAAAAACCGGGCCAGTGGCTGCTCAAAGCCACCGCAACGCTTGAGATAGAAGGTTCGGACAAACCGGCGTATATCGCCGAGCCGCTGTCGCTCTGCTTCGTCTGATCGCTCTGGATGCGAAGCAGCGCACGCTGTTTCGCGTCACGTCTCTATTTATGCGACGCATAGCTGCGGCATACTCGGTCGCCTAATTGCCCGGATCCCGCTATGCGCTCACTCGCTTCTCTTGCACCCATTGCCTTGACCCTGATGCTCACCGCTTGCGGCGACGGCGAATCGCTGTTGCCTCCGGATGCGCGCCTGCCCGACGGCGGACGCTATCGCGGTGAACTGGTCGACGGCTTGCTGCAAGGTCAGGGGCGCGTCGATTACCCCAACGGCAGTTGGTATGCCGGGCAGTTCGACAAGGGTCAGTGGCACGGTCAGGGCGAATGGCACGGCAGCAATGGCGAAGTCTATCGCGGGCAGTTCCAGCAAGGGTTGTTCGACGGCCAGGGCAGCCTGACCACCAACGCCAGCAATTACACCGGCGGCTTCAAGCAGGGCCGGCGCGAAGGCGAAGGCACGCTGAAAGAAAACGCCATGACCTACCGTGGTGAATTCAAGTCCGACCAGTATTCCGGGCTCGGCCGGCTGGAAATGGATGACGGCAGCTCTTATCAAGGCCAGTTCGCCCACGGCAAACCCAACGGCGAAGGTCAGCGTGGCGACGCCAGCGGCAACTCGTTCACCGGGCGCTTCGTCAACGGTCAGCTGGAAGGCAACGGCACCTTCAACAGCGCTGACGGCGACATCTATGTCGGCGGTTTCAAGAACAATCAATTGCACGGCAAGGGCCGCTACGAAAACGCTGACGGCGATGTCTGGCTCGGCCAATTCAAGGAAGGTGCGCTGAGCGGCAAGGGCGAACTGATCGGCGCCGACGGCAGCCATTACATCGGCACATTCAGCGATTGGCGCTTCAGCGGTCAGGGCCGTTTGAATCTGTCTGACGGCAGCTTCTACATCGGCGGTTTCGACAACGACAGTTATTCCGGACGCGGGACCCTGGTGCTGACCGATGGCAGCGTGATGAGCGGCAGCTGGATCAATGGCCAGCGCGTGCGTGACGCCGATGGCAAGTTGCTGCCCGACACGCTGGAACTCGGTCTGCTCGCGCAGGGCCGCTTGCTCGACGATGCACTGGCGGCCATTCCGCACTCGACCCCGGCAATCGAACTGTACACCTTGACCCTCGGTGGCGACGGCAAGCAAAGCGTATTCCTGCGCGAATCCGACTACGTCGCCAACATGCTCGGCACGCGCTTCGGCGCCTATGGCCAGATTCGTCTGGTCAACCACCGCGACCACCTCGGCGACCGGCCGATGGCCACCCGCGAGAACCTGCGCCGCGCCGCACAAACCCTGGCCGAACGCAGCGGCCCGGAAGATCTGCTGTTCATCTACCTGACCAGCCACGGCACTGCCGAACATGAACTGGTGCTCGACCAGCCGCGCATGGAGTTGGCCGACCTGCCCGCCGACGAGCTCGCCGCCGTGCTCGCGCCGCTGAAAAACCGTGACAAGATCATCGTGATTTCATCGTGCTACTCCGGCGGATTTATCCCGGCGCTGAAAGACGAACGCACGCTGATCATGACCGCCTCGCGCGCCGATCGGGTGTCCTTCGGATGTTCGGAAGAAGCCAACTTCACCTACTTCGGCGATGCGCTGTTCGCCCAGGCGCTGAACCAGACCGACGATCTGGAGCAAGCCTTCAAACTGGCCAAAGCTACCGTCGCCGAGCGTGAACTGGCGGACAATTTCGAAGCCTCGGAGCCGCAGATCTGGGCGCCGAAAACCGTGCTGTCGCACTGGCAACTGCTGCGCAAACAGCAAGCAAGAAAAGCTTTGCAAAGTGCTGCATTGAACGACGGAGCGATAAAGAGCAACTAAGCTGAACAGTATCAAGGGAGAGACACTATGTACTTGACGCCTCAGCACGTATTGCTTGCCGGAGCCACCGGTTTGACCGGTGAACATCTACTCGACCGTTTGCTCAACGAGCCAACGATTTCTCGCGTGCTTGCCCCCTCGCGTCGACCACTGGCGGAACATCCACACCTGGAAAACCCGGTCGGCGATCCGCAGACGTTTCTGCCACAACTCAGTGGCCGCGTCGATATCGCCTATTGCTGCCTGGGCACCACCATCAAGCAGGCAGGCTCGGAAGCGGCGTTCCGCGCCGTGGATCTGGATATGGTCGTGGCCTTCGGCAAGCGTGCGCGGGAAATGGGCGCGCGGCATCTTATTGTCATCAGCGCGATCGGTGCCGATCCCAAGTCCTCGGTGTTCTACAACCGGGTCAAAGGTGAAATGGAGCAGGCCTTGCGCGCGCAAGACTGGCCGCAACTGACCATCTGCCGGCCTTCGCTGTTGTTGGGCGAGCGCACCGAACCGCGCCTGGCCGAGCAATTGGCCGGGCCGTTGTCGAAGCTGATTCCCGGCAAATATCGCGGCATCGAAGCCTGCCAACTGGCCCGGGCGATGTGGCGTCTGGCGCTGGAAGAACAGGATGGCGTGCGGGTGATCGAGTCGGATGATTTGCGCAAACTCGGCAAGTGATCCGTCCCATTGAACCGTCGAGTGCAGGCTCTGCGTTGTCTGCGCTCGACGACTCATCAGCAGCAATAAACTGAAGCACATCCCCCCGCACGCTATATCCCGATACCACATTCCCCCTCCTTTCGATCGTTAGCGTGTCCTGCATAAGACGGGTGCGCTGCGCCGCCCTTTTTGGCCTGGGCCGCACTCGCCATAAACGTTCACGCAATCAATGAAAGGACTCCTTGATGTCTCCGAAAAAGCCCCCGACGGCGGCGCCGCGCCCGCCTGATTCAAATCCTGACCTTGCAAGCATCGACACTCCCAGGCTGATCCGCCAGGACAATACCGGGCCAAACCCCGCCCTGGAACCGACCCTGCCGTTGATCCCCGAGCCGGTTGTTACGGTGCCGAGGGTGCAGCAAGAAGAGGTTGGGTCGGGTTTTCGCATCGAAGATGTTACCGCTGCGCCAGCGGGCATCAACGACGGCGCATCGTCCGCCAAACAACCCCGCATTGAGCTGACACCTGTGCCGCCGGTCACGGCCGCTGCCGGCCACATCGACATCAGCCAATACATTTGGAATGACGCCGCTGCCAATCACCACGGCTATGTGTTGCTTTATCGCAAAAAGGGCTGGGGCGACGTCACCGAATCCACGCCAATCCACGCGTTTCGCGACGAAAACGGCCTGATGATTCGTGTTGAACCTTCTGCCCCGCGCATTGATGAACCGGCTGAACTGTTGCCGGCCTGGGCTGATCGCGATTTGTGGAACCTGTACGGACTTGAGGGCGCCGACATCACGCAGTTTCGCAGCGAAGCGCACGCCACCGGTAAAAAACCGCATTGGGCCAATATTCGTGCCGACCGCATGGACAACGTCTATCTGCTGGACGAACTGCGGCGCTGGACGTCGCCCGACATGGATCGCGAGTTATTCCTCAGCACCTTGCAGGCTTTCAACTTCTCCCCCGTGCAACTGGCGAAGAAGATCGGCAACGTCAGTCTGAACTGGAAAGCTGCATATATGCCCACGCCATCAGCAACGGCGCCAGCCCCTAAAATGCCGCAAGCCAGTAGCAAACCACCGGGGTACGGTCATGCCAAACACTATCAATGGGACCGTGCCGAGCCGAACTTTCAGGGTTATATCGAACTGCACCGCAAGCCCGGACTGACCGACGATGCCGGCCCGGTGCTGCAACTGGCATTTCGCAGCGGCGCGCACCTGTTCATTGTCGAGCCCACCCCCTATTCGGCTGCAGTTGTCGCCCCTTTTTGTACCTATTGGCGTGATGTCGACATCTGGAATCTGTACCGAATCCAAGGCGCGGACATCGTGCGTTTTCGCACGGAAGTGGCCCAGACAGGCAAGCCGCCAACATGGGTAAAAATTCGCGAATACGCATCGCGCCGAGAGCAGTTGATCGATTACCTGCGATTGTGGTGCAGCCCGCAAACCTTGCTCAAGCAGCTCCCGGCCTTCATTACAACATTGCGCCACTACAACCTGACCACCGAGCAACTTGCGCAACTGTGCGACGAGGTGAAGATCTCCGGACAATTTGCCCACCGGATCGATGACGGGTTACCGCGTTGGGCGGAAGCCCATCGCGATAGCATGCTCGATGACACCAACTCGCGACGCTTCGACGCCTTGATGCCGGAGTTGCGCACTGAAATCCTCACACTGCGCTATGGGGAAAAACGCCAAAGTTTCTTGCAGGCCAGTCTGACGGCGACATTTTTCCAGGGTTTGCTCTTGCACAGCGGCTTTCAGCGCAACACCCACAACTGCCTGTTCAGGACGGATATTCCAGCGATGTTCAGGGGCGATGACCGTTCCCCGTTCGAGTTTGTCCGGGACGGCACCATGCTGCCCCGCACAACGCTCGCCGAAGGCACCACCAGCCAGATCGCGGTCAGCGCAACGCTCAGTCTCGGGGTCGCGATGAAGCTTGCTCAGCAGACCAATGCCCAGGCGCTGGCCTACGACTCACAATTGCACCGCTTTCCTGGCAAACCGGAAGACTCCGGACAACAGTCGCAGACCGACAGCGAGCTGCACCTGACCCACGATTACACGCCGAAACGCCGCGCACAGAAGTTCGCTTTCTGCTATTTGCTCGACACCCGCGACGTCGAGGTGGTATTGGGACGAGACAATCAGGTGTACAACGCGCACGCCATCAACCCGCGGCCAAAGGGCAGCAAAACCTGGTTTCCGGAGGGTGATCAGGAAGGGCATGTGTCCATGTCCGCGCGGGGCTTGAGCGCGGCGCGGATCTGGCTGGTCAATTCACAGATGAGCCGTGCGGCACTGGTCGAGGATGTGTTTATCCAGACCTTGGAACGCGCCGGGACTTCCGGACAAAGCCACGCTGATGCCATCGAGGCGCGCACCTGGAGTGGCGCCTCCAATCAGCACGAATACGATGCCTTGATCGACGCGGTGGCAGCCGCGGGCAAACGCATCATCGTGTTGAACAAAGGCGCGGAGACGGTTGCCGACGGCATTCACTTTCCGCCCCCATTGATCACGCTGCCGTAACGGGGTTTTACAAGCCGCCAGTGGCCTGGAAGCTCACGCCGATCACGGTGAGCAATGACAACGGCAGCAGCAACGTGTCGAGCAACGCGCTGGCCGGCAGATCCACGCCCGGGTAACTCGGGGCCTCGGCGCCAAAGCGATCCATCGCGCAACAGCCGCCATTGAGCGCATACAAATCCAGGCGCGTTCCCGAATACACCACCGGCGCGCCCGGTTTTGCCGCATCGAGGGTGCGCGCGGTGGCGCAGCCAGCCAGTTGCAGCGCCAGCACGATTACCAGCAGTTTATTCATCGCTGCTCAGGTGATGCTCGCCCCAACGCGGCAGCATGTCTTGAGGAATGCCGAGCAGATTGAGAATCCGCGCCACGACGAAATCGATCAGGTCATCGATGGTCTGCGGCTGGTGATAGAAACCCGGCGACGCCGGCAGAATGGTCACGCCCATGTTCGACAGCTTGAGCATGTGCTCCAGATGAATGCTCGAATACGGCGCCTCACGCGGCACCAGAATCAACTGGCGGCGTTCTTTCAAAGTGACATCGGCAGCGCGTTCGATCAGGTTGTTGCAGGCGCCCGTGGCGATCGCCGACAACGTGCCGGTCGAACACGGCACCACCACCATCGCCGCGGGTGCGCCGGAACCCGAAGCGACCGGCGACATCCAGTCTTCCTTGCCATACACACGGATCTGCCCGGCAGCCGCCCCGGTGTATTCGGTGAGGAACGCCTGCATGGTCTGCGGTTTCGGTGGCAGCGTTACATCGGTCTCGGTGGCCATGACCAATTGCGCAGCCTTGGAGATCAGGAAGTGCACTTCGCGATCTTCACGCACCAGACAATCAAGCAGGCGCAAACCGTACTGGGCGCCGGACGCGCCGGTCATCGCCAGTGTGATGCGCTCGGGGCCATTGCTCTCGAAACGAGTGTTCATTGCAGCGCCTCGGCGAGTTTGCCGTGCAGGCCGCCGAAGCCGCCGTTGCTCATGATCACCACGTGGGTGCCGGGCTGAGCCTGGCTCTTCACGCGCTCGATGATGCCTTCCAGCGAATCGCTGACAATCGATGGCACAGTGCACAACGCGGCGGTGCCGGCCAGATCCCAGCCGAGGTTGGCCGGGGCGTACCAGATCACTTGGTCGGCATCGACCACGCTGTCCGGCAAGCCGTCACGGTGCGCGCCGAGCTTCATCGAATTGGAGCGCGGCTCGATGATCGCGATCAGCGGTGCGTCGCCAATGCGTTTGCGCAGACCGTCGAGGGTGGTGGCGATGGCGGTCGGGTGGTGGGCGAAGTCGTCATAGATGGTGATGCCACGTACCTCGGCGACTTTCTCCATCCGGCGTTTGACGTTCTTGAAGGCGCTCAACCCGGCGATGCCCATCGATGGCACCACGCCGACATGGCGCGCGGCGGCAAGCGCAGCCAAGGCGTTGGCGACGTTGTGCTGACCGGTCAGCTCCCACTCGACAGTGCCTTGGGACACGCCTTCGAACATCACTTCGAACGCCGAGCCGTCTTCGCTGAGCAACTTGACCTGCCATTGACCGCCAGCACCGGTGGTCTGCACCGGGGTCCAGCAGCCCATTTCGATGACACGCTGCAGGGCAGGCTCGGTGGTCGGATGAATGACCAGGCCTTCACTCGGAATGGTGCGCACCAAGTGATGGAATTGCCGCTCGATCGCTGGCAGATCCGGGAAGATGTCGGCGTGATCGAACTCAAGGTTATTGAGGATCGCGGTGCGCGGACGGTAGTGAACGAATTTCGAGCGTTTGTCGAAGAAGGCGCTGTCGTATTCGTCGGCTTCAATCACGAAGAACGGCGTGCCGCCCAAGCGAGCGGACACCGAGAAGTTCTGCGGTACGCCGCCAATGAGGAAACCCGGGCTCATGCCCGCGTGTTCCAGCACCCAGGCGAGCATGCTGCTGGTGGTGGTTTTGCCATGCGTGCCGGCAACCGCCAGCACCCAGCGACCTTGCAGCACGTGGTCGGCCAGCCACTGCGGGCCGGAGACGTACGGCAGGCCTTTGTTCAGCACATATTCCACCGCCGGATTGCCGCGCGACATGGCGTTGCCGATCACCACCAGATCCGGCGCCGGATCGAGCTGCGCCGGGTCGTAACCCTGCGTCAGTTGAATGCCTTGGGCTTCAAGCTGCGTGCTCATCGGTGGATAGACGTTGGCGTCGGAGCCGGTCACGTGATGGCCCAGTTCTTTGGCCAACACTGCCATCGAGCCCATGAAAGTCCCGCAGATACCCAGAATATGAATGTGCATAGTCGACCTCGTAAAACATGGCCGCAGGTTAGCGTAGGGAGGGGGAAATCGCACTCTTTAGCTGCCTCGACATGATCGTTCCCACGCTCCGCGTGGGAACGATCAGATCACGCAGATCGGGCGATACCGTGTTTGCGCAGCTTTCTATAGAGGGTATTGCGGCTGACACCCAGTTGCTGCGCCGTCTGGGTCATGTGCCAGCGGGTTTGCTCCAGCGCATTGAGCAACGCCAGTCGCTCGGCGTCTTCCAGCGGATGCTCCGAGCACTCGACCTGTGAAATCGCCGGACTCCCCAGCCGAATCATCACCGGCAAATCCTCCATGCCGATTCGCCCTTCATCGCACAGCGCCGCCAACGTACGCAGCACATTGCGCAATTGCCGCACATTCCCCGGCCAGTTGAACGCCAGCAAGGCCTGACGCGCCGCCTCGTCGATCACAATCGTTTCAGCGCCCGCCTCCTCGGCCAGGAGAAAATCCAGCAACTGCGATTTATCGCTGCGCGCGCGCAGCGCCGGCAATGCCACTTCCAAACCGTTGAGCCGGTAATACAGATCCTCACGGAAACTGCCGTCCGCGACCCGCTCCAGCAGATTGCGGTGGGTGGCGCTGATGATCCGCACATTGACCGCTTCCGGCTCGCCACCGATCGGCACCACCTGCCGGTCTTCGAGCACTCGCAACAACCGCGTCTGCAAGGCCAGCGGCATGTCGCCGATTTCATCGAGGAACAAGGTGCCGCCATCCGCCTGCTGCAACTTGCCGCGCATGCCGTCCTTGCGCGCGCCGGTAAAACTGCCGCCGCGATAGCCGAACAGTTCGCTCTCGATCAGGCTTTCAGGGATGGCCGCGCAGTTGAGGGCGACGAAGGCTTTGTTCGAACGCTGGCTGGCGTGATGCACAGCCTTGGCGAAGGCTTCTTTGCCGGAACCGGTTTCGCCGTTGATCAACAGCGGCACATCACGCTCGAACACGCGCAAGGCTTTGCGGAAATCGGCCTGCAGCGCCTGATCACCGAGGCAAATGCCCGACAATGGTTGCGCCTTGGCCACAACCGGGGCCGGCATGATCGGCAGAGATTTGCGCGACTCGCCGCGCAACACCGCAAACAGATGCCGGCCATCGCGGGTGCGCAGCGGCCAACTGGCGCTGGCGTGAGCGCTGGCGCGACCGAGCAATTCATCCAGCGAGCAATCGAAGAACGCTTCGACCGGTTTGCCCAGCAAACCGCCACGAATGTGCCCGAGCAAGTTCAGCGCACTCTGGTTGACCGCGCTGATCCGCCCTTCCCCGTCAAACGCCAGCAAGCCTTCGCTGAACAGCCCGACGGACTCGGCTTGCAGGTGGAAACGCAGCAACCATTGGTTATCGAAACAGCGCAGGAAGTAGCAACTCTCGATCATCTTCGCCGACAGATTGACCAGCGCCATGGTGTGGAACTGGCTCTGCCGCGAGACATCATGGCGAGCCGAAGACACGTCGAGGACGGCGAGCAGTTCGCCGTGAGGATCGAACACCGGGCTCGCCGAGCAGGTCAGGCCGGTGTGGCGACCGCGAAAGTGTTCATCCTGATGGATGGTCAGCGCCTGACGCTCGACCAGGCAGGTGCCGATGCCGTTGGTGCCTTCGCAGGCCTCACTCCAGTCGGCGCCGAGCCAAAGGCCGGCGCGCTCAAAGATCTTGCGTTCGGCGGGTGCGGTGACGCAGTTGAGGATCACCCCGCGCGCGTCGGTCAGCAGCACCGCGTGGCCGGCGCCGGAGAGTTGTTGATGCAGGCTGCTCATTTCATTGCCGGCGATCTGCAAGACCTGTTGCAGACGTTCGCGGCTCTCGAGGACGCGCCCGTGTTCGAGCACAGTGGGCGCGATGGCCAAGGCCGGATCGAGGTGGTAATCCTCCAGACACCGCAGCCACGACCGGGCAATCGACGGATCAGATCCGGGCCCGTGCAAGTGCGATTTGCCCTGGGTAACGGTGAGAACCTGTTGGGCATGGCGACTCAAATGGTTGTCGTGCATTTCTTATTGTTCTCCCCGAGGCTCGACGGCCCACTGCTGAGGTGACGCCCAGCATCCTCCAGCCACCGACGCATTGCAATGCTGGCAAGACTGTCCGGTCACAGGTTGTGCCAGAAGCGGTACAGACTGTCACCCTAGCTGTACCGAAAGCGTCACAGGTGTCATCCACTCGTCCGACATAAACCGCTTAAACCCTTGATTTAACTGCCCCGCACGGCAGTGGCCCGACCCTTGCTCTACGCTTATAGCAAGCGCACTTGCGCGTTTCTCTAATAAGTACAAAGCCAAGGAGAACATCATCATGCGTTACGCTCACCCCGGTACTGAAGGCGCCAAAGTCTCGTTCAAAGCCAAGTACGGTAACTACATCGGCGGCGAGTTCGTCGCGCCTGTCAAAGGTCAGTACTTCACCAACACCTCGCCAGTGAATGGCCAGCCAATTGCCGAATTTCCGCGTTCCACTGCCGAAGATATCGACAAGGCTCTGGACGCCGCCCACGCCGCAGCCGATGCGTGGGGTTCCACTTCCGTGCAGGCGCGCTCGCTGATCCTGCTGAAAATCGCCGACCGCATTGAAGCGAACCTCGAACTACTGGCGATCACCGAAACCTGGGACAACGGCAAAGCCATCCGCGAAACCCTCAACGCCGACATCCCGCTGGCGGCCGACCACTTCCGCTACTTCGCTGGCTGCCTGCGCGCCCAGGAAGGCAGCGCTGCCGAAATCGACGGCAACACTGTCGCGTATCACATTCATGAACCGCTGGGCGTGGTCGGCCAGATCATCCCGTGGAACTTCCCGATCCTGATGGCCGCGTGGAAACTGGCCCCAGCGCTGGCCGCCGGTAACTGTGTCGTGCTCAAGCCTGCCGAGCAAACCCCGCTGGGCATCACCGTGTTGCTGGAACTCATCGGCGACCTGCTGCCGCCAGGCGTACTGAACATTGTTCAGGGCTATGGCAAAGAAGCCGGCGAAGCGCTGGCGACCAGCAAACGCATCGCCAAGATCGCCTTCACCGGCTCGACCCCGGTCGGCTCGCACATCATGAAATGTGCGGCCGAAAACATCATTCCGTCGACCGTGGAACTGGGCGGCAAGTCGCCGAACATCTTCTTCGAAGACATCATGCAGGCCGAGCCGACCTTCATTGAAAAAGCCGCTGAAGGTCTGGTGCTGGCGTTCTTCAACCAGGGCGAAGTCTGTACCTGCCCATCCCGCGCACTGGTCCAGGAATCGATCTACGACGAGTTCATGGCCGTTGTGATGAAGAAAGTCCTGCAAATCAAACGCGGCGATCCGCTGGACACCGACACCATGGTCGGCGCGCAGGCGTCCGAACAGCAATTCGACAAGATTCTTTCGTACCTGGAAATTGCCAAGGGCGAAGGCGCCGAACTGCTGACTGGCGGCAAGGTGGAAAAACTCGAGGGCAATCTGTCCACCGGCTATTACATCCAGCCGACCCTGCTCAAGGGCACCAACAAGATGCGCGTGTTCCAGGAAGAAATCTTCGGCCCAGTGGTGAGCATCACCACGTTCAAGGACGAAGCCGAAGCGCTGGCGATCGCCAACGACACCGAGTTCGGCCTCGGCGCCGGCCTGTGGACCCGCGACATCAACCGCGCCTACCGCATGGGCCGCGCGATCAAGGCCGGTCGCGTCTGGACCAACTGCTATCACCTGTACCCGGCGCACGCCGCGTTCGGCGGGTACAAGAAGTCCGGCGTTGGCCGTGAGACCCACAAGATGATGCTCGATCACTATCAGCAGACCAAGAACCTGCTGGTGAGCTACGACATCAATCCATTGGGCTTCTTCTAAGCGGATGAGGGGCGAGGCAGTCGTTTCTGCAACGCCCCTCAGATAGCTTTCGCGAGCAGGCTCGCTCCCACAGGGAGTTGCGTGCACCCGCAATGTTCGACCCGACACAACTCCAATGTTGGAGCGAGCCTGCTCGCGAAAGCGGTGTGCTATTCAACCCCGACAGTTCCTGACCGAATTGCGGGGCCAATACAACAATAAGAAAGGTGAACCCTATGCCTAGCGAATTTCCGACGGGTGCTCCGGCGACCGGTGCCTCCGTCGATTTTGAGAAAGTCGGTTCGGATTACTTCCAACAACGCGAGCTGAAAAAGGGTGCCGCCGGCTGGGTATTGCTGGTGGGTCTGGGCGTTGCTTACGTGATTTCCGGCGACTACGCCGGCTGGAACTTCGGCTTGGCGCAAGGTGGCTGGGGGGGCATGTTTCTCGCCACGCTGCTGATGGCCACCATGTATCTGTGCATGTGCTTCTCTCTCGCCGAACTGTCTTCGATGATCCCTACCGCCGGGGGTGGCTACGGTTTTGCCCGCAGCGCATTCGGGCCGTGGGGCGGATTTCTCACCGGCACGGCGATCCTCATCGAATACGCCATTGCCCCTGCGGCCATCGCGGTGTTCATCGGCGCCTACTGCGAGTCTTTATTTGGCATCGGCGGCTGGATGATCTATCTGGCCTTCTACATCATCTTCATTGCCATCCACATTTTCGGGGTCGGCGAAGCGCTCAAGCTGATGTTTGTCATCACCGCCATCGCCGCGCTGGCGCTGGGGGTGTTTTTGGTGGCGATGGTGCCGCACTTCGACATTGCCAACCTGCTCGACATTCCGGTGACTGCCGCTACGGGAGCCAGTCCGTTTCTGCCATTCGGCTACGTCGGCGTCTGGGCGGCGATTCCCTATGCGATCTGGTTCTTCCTTGCCGTTGAAGGCGTGCCGCTGGCCGCCGAGGAAACCAAGAATCCCAAGCGAGACCTGCCACGCGGCCTGATCGGCGCCATGTTGGTGCTGCTGATGTTTGCCCTGCTGATTTTGATCGTCGGCCCCGGCGGTGCGGGCGCCAACTCGCTGCTGACGTCCGGCAACCCGCTAGTCGAAGCGTTGAGCAAAGCCTACGGCGGCTCGACCTGGATGGGCAGTTTCGTCAACCTCGTTGGGCTGGCCGGGCTGATCGCCAGTTTCTTCTCGATCATTTATGCCTACTCGCGGCAGATTTTCGCGCTGTCCCGTGCAGGCTATCTGCCACGCAAATTGTCCGAAACCAATAAAAGCAAAGCTCCGGTACTGGCGCTGGTGATTCCCGGCATCATCGGTTTCGCCCTGTCGCTGACCGGCCAAGGTGACCTGCTGATTCTGGTGGCGGTGTTCGGCGCAACCATTTCCTACGTACTGATGATGGCCGCGCACATCACCTTGCGGATTCGCCGCCCCAAAATGGACCGACCGTACCGCACACCAGGGGGCATATTTACCTCAGGAGTGGCCTTGGTGCTGGCGTGCATCGCCGTGGTTGCGGGCTTCCTGGTCGACCCACGGGTGGTAATCGGTGCCGCCGTCATCTATGGAGTGTTAATTGCTTACTTTGCTTTCTACAGTCGGCATCACTTGGTAGCAGGCACGCCGGAAGAGGAATTCGCGGCGATTCAGAAAGCTGAAGAAGCACTGCACTGATTGCCGAAAACCACGGCGCAGGCTTGGCCCGCGCCGTCACGGAGAATTCTGTATGGCCAGTTTTGCACACACGGTCGGCGCCCAGACCTATCGCTTCGACAGCCTCAAGGACGTCATGGCCAAGGCCAGCCCGGCCCGTTCGGGGGATTTTCTCGCCGGCGTCGCCGCGCTCAACGATGGCGAGCGCGTGGCCGCGCAAATGGCGCTGGCCGACATCCCGCTCGCGCACTTCCTGCACGAAGCGTTGATTCCTTACGAGTCCGATGAAGTCACCCGCCTGATCATCGACACCCACGATCCACAGGCCTTCGCCGTGGTCAGCCACCTCACCGTCGGCGGCTTTCGCGACTGGCTGCTCAGCGACGCCGCCGATGAAACCAGCCTGCGCAACCTCGCCCCCGGTCTGACCCCGGAAATGGTCGCCGCCGTATCGAAGATCATGCGCGTGCAGGATCTGGTGCTGGTGGCGCAGAAAATTCGCGTGGTAACGAAGTTCCGCGGCACCCTCGGCTTGCGCGGTCGCCTGTCGACGCGCCTGCAACCCAATCATCCGACCGACGAACCGTCCGGCATCGCCGCGAGCATTCTCGATGGTCTGCTTTACGGTAACGGCGACGCGATGATCGGCATCAACCCGGCCACCGACAGCATCGCTTCGATTTGCGCGATGCTGGAAATGCTCGACGCGATCATCCAGCGCTACGACATTCCGACTCAGGCCTGCGTGCTGACTCACGTCACCACCTCCATCGAGGCGATCAATCGTGGCGTGCCACTGGATCTGGTGTTCCAGTCCATCGCCGGCACCGAAGCGGCCAACGCCAGTTTCGGCATCAACCTGAACGTGTTGCAGGAGGGTTATGACGCAGGCCTGAGCCTGAATCGCGGCACCCTTGGGCAGAACCTGATGTATTTCGAGACCGGTCAGGGCAGCGCGCTGTCGGCCAACGCCCACCACGACGTCGATCAGCAGACCTGCGAAACCCGAGCCTATGCCGTGGCACGGCATTTCAAACCGTTTCTGGTGAACACCGTCGTAGGATTTATCGGCCCGGAATACCTCTACAACGGTAAGCAAATCATCCGCGCCGGCCTCGAAGACCATTTCTGCGGCAAGCTGCTCGGCGTGCCGATGGGCTGCGACATCTGCTACACCAACCACGCCGAAGCCGATCAGGACGACATGGACACCCTACTGACCCTGCTGGGCGTCGCCGGGATCAACTTCATCATGGGCATCCCCGGCTCCGACGACATCATGCTCAACTACCAGACCACCTCGTTCCATGACGCGCTCTACGCGCGCCAGACGCTGGGCTTGAAACCGGCGCCGGAATTCGAGCAGTGGCTGGCGAACATGGGCATCTTCACTCAGGCGGACGGCAAGGTTCGCTTCGGTAACAACCTGCCACCGGCCTTCCGCCAAGCGCTGGCGCAACTGGGATGAGTCATATGGAAAAGCCGCCCATCGACCCGCAAAACCCTTGGCTGGAACTGCGCCGCCTGACCCCGGCGCGGATCGCCCTGGGCCGCACCGGCACCAGTTTGCCGACGAGTGCGCAACTGGATTTCCAATTCGCCCACGCCCAGGCGCGGGATGCCGTGCATCTGCCTTTTGATCATGCCGGACTCAGTGCGCAATTGACTGAACGCGGGCGCGAGAGCCTGCTGCTGCACAGCGCCGCCGTGGATCGCAACAGCTACCTGCAACGTCCGGATCTGGGCCGCAAGCTCAGCGATGACTCCGCGCAGACCCTGCGTGACTACGCCGCAGCGCATCCGGGCGGTGTTGATCTGGCGATTGTCGTGGCCGACGGCTTGTCGGCGCTGGCGGTGCATCGCCACACGCTGCCGTTTCTCAACCGACTGGAAGAGCAAATGAGCGCTGACGGCTGGTCGATAGCACCGGTGGTTCTGGTGGAACAGGGACGCGTTGCCGTCGGCGATGAAATCGGTCAATTGCTCGGCGCGAAAATGCTGGTGATGCTGATCGGCGAGCGGCCGGGCCTCAGTTCGCCGGACAGCCTGGGTTTGTATTTCACCTACAATCCAAAGGTCGGGCTGACCGATGCCTACCGCAATTGCATCTCCAACGTGCGACTCGAAGGCTTGAGTTACGGCATGGCGGCGCATCGCTTGCTGTATCTGATGCGCGAAGCCTCTCGGCGACAGTTGTCGGGGGTCAACCTGAAGGACGAAGCACAGGTTCACACGCTGGAATCGGACGCCGGTGTCGACATGAAAAGCAATTTCCTACTCGATCCGCCCACAACCTGAACCGTTTCCGCATTGCGTTTCGGCGCAGGTTTCAGGCAGGATCGATGCACGGCCGCCAGGGTTTCCCATCGCCGTCAGAGCAGTTGAAGACAGCCACTTGAAGACGAGACCTATCATGCGGATTATTCAAGCGACCCTCGAACATCTGGATTTGTTGACTCCGTTGTTCGTCAAATATCGCGAGTTCTACGGTTCCCTGCCTTACCCGGATTCGTCACGTGCGTTTCTCGAAAAACGCCTGCGCCGCAAGGAGTCGGTGATTTATCTGGCCCTGGCCGATGATGACGACAAGAAACTGATGGGTTTCTGTCAGCTGTATCCGAGCTTCTCCTCTCTATCGCTCAAACGCGTGTGGATCCTCAATGACATCTATGTCGCCGAAGACGCCCGCCGCCAACTGGTCGCCGACAACCTGATCCGCACCGCGAAGAAAATGGCCAAGGAAACCCAGGCCGTGCGCATGCGTGTATCGACCAGCAGCAACAACGAAGTCGCGCAGAAAACCTATGAATCCATCGGGTTCAAGGAAGACACCGAATTCAAGAACTACGTATTGCCGATCAGCGACGAGCTCTGACAGCAAAAGATCGCAGCGTTCGAGGCATGCCCCTCCGGGAGCCGCCGAAGGCTGCGATCTTTTCGCTCTGGCAACATCTTCCCCCTTGCTGACAATTGTTCACACCTCGACATCCCTCGCTACAAAACCAACACGCTTTTCATCGCTCAAACCGTATAATCCCGATCTTTCCGGCTTGTAAGAAAAACTACACCCCGCTGTAGGCTTACACGAAGTCATCCGCACAGGCCTGCCGAGTTGGGCCGTCAAACAGGTGCCCCCATGGATTTCAACCCGCTCGACCTTATCCTGCATCTCGACGTTTACCTCGATTTGCTGGTGAACAACTATGGGCCATGGATCTACGCCATCCTGTTTCTGGTGATCTTCTGTGAAACCGGCCTGGTGGTGATGCCGTTCCTGCCGGGCGATTCCCTGCTGTTCATTGCCGGTGCCGTGGCGGCGGGCGGTGGTATGGATCCGGTGCTGCTGGGCGGCTTGCTGATGCTGGCAGCGATCATGGGCGACAGCACCAACTACGTGATCGGACGAACGGCGGGGGAAAAACTCTTCAGCAATCCCAACTCGAAAATCTTCCGTCGCGACTACCTGCAAAAAACCCACGATTTCTATGACAAGCACGGTGGCAAAACCGTAACGCTGGCGCGCTTCCTGCCGATCATCCGCACCTTCGCGCCGTTCGTCGCCGGTGTGGCGCGGATGCCTTACCCGCGCTTTTTCGGCTTCAGCGTGCTCGGCACCATCCTCTGGGTGGGCGGACTGGTCACACTGGGCTACTTCTTCGGCAACGTACCGTTCATCAAGAAAAACCTGTCGTTGCTGGTGGTCGCAATTATTCTGCTGTCGCTGATACCGATGATCCTTGGCGTGGTGCGCAGCCGTTTCGGCGGCAGCAAAGCCGAATCGCACTAAATCCATGTGGTCACTGAGCGCTTGGCGACGCCGGCGCATTCTGGCCAAGCACCCGATTGCTGACGATATGTGGCAACGGGTGCGCCATCATCTGAGCTTTCTCGACGGCATCACCGCCGCGCAGGATCAGTGGCTGCGCGAAGCCTGCGTGCTGTTTCTCGAAGAAAAACACCTGACCGCCCTGCCCGGCGTCGAGCTGCATCAGGAGCAACGCTTGTTGCTCGCCGCTCAAGCGCAATTGCCGCTGCTCAATCTGGGTGATTTGAATTGGTATCAGGGTTTCCACGAAATCGTTCTATACCCCGATGACTTCCTCAGCCCGCAGCGCCATCGCGATGCCAGCGGCGTTGAACACGAATGGGACGGCGAACACAGCGGCGAAGCCTGGCAACAGGGGCCGATCATTCTCGCCTGGCCTGGTGTCATGGCCAGTGGTGGCTGGGAAGGCTACAACCTGGTGATCCACGAACTGGCGCACAAACTCGACATGCTCAACGGCGACGCCAACGGCCTGCCGCCGCTGCACGCCGACATGCGTGTCAGCGAGTGGGCCAAGGTGATGCAGGCCGCTTATGACGATCTTGATGGTCAGCTTGAGCGCAACCCCGATGCCGAGACGGCCATCGATCCTTACGCCGCCGAAAATCCGGCGGAGTTCTTTGCGGTCACCAGCGAATACTTCTTCAGCGCCCCGGATCTGCTGCACGAGGCTTATCCGCAGGTCTATGCGCAACTGCAGCTTTTCTACCGTCAGGACCCGTTGGGCAGGTTGCGGCAACTTCAGGCCACAGACCCGGTCTATCAGGCGCACGACTAAGCGCTGCGCGACTTTCGGCACATGGCGTCCACGGCAGAATATGCCTATAATCGCCGCCACTTTTTGGTCAATCCGGCCAAGTGTTTTTGGTCAACTACGGGGGCAACGCCCAATGAGCTACAGCAAGATTCCGGCTGGCAAAGACCTGCCGAACGACATCTACGTCGCGATCGAGATCCCGGCCAACCACGCGCCGATCAAATACGAAATCGACAAAGACAGCGATTGCCTGTTCGTTGACCGTTTCATGGCCACCCCAATGTTCTACCCGGCCAACTACGGTTACATCCCGAACACTCTGGCTGATGACGGTGATCCCCTCGACGTGCTGGTTGTAACACCTTACCCGGTTGCTCCAGGCTCGGTAATCCGCGCGCGTCCAGTCGGCATCCTGAACATGACCGACGACGGCGGCGGCGATGCCAAAGTCATCGCAGTCCCACACGACAAGCTGTCCCAGCTGTACGTCGACGTGAAGGAATACACCGACCTGCCACCGCTGCTGATCCAGCAGATCGAGCACTTCTTTGCTAACTACAAAGATCTCGAAAAAGGCAAATGGGTCAAGATCGAAGGCTGGGCCGGTGCTGACGCCGCCCGCGAAGCGATCACCAAGTCGGTTGCTGCCTACAAAGGCTAAGCATCTGCGACCCGCGTGACGCTTAAAGAAAACCCCGGTTGATCCGGGGTTTTTTGTGTCTGGGAAATGCCGCTTTAAACAGGGTGTTTATAGCGGACTACAGAAAAGTTTTAACCTGTGTAATTTCCCACAAGACGGTCTTACATCCCGTCGCAAAATACAGGCGCTTTTTGAACGCCCGGTTTATTCAAACCGCTCTAGCACGGCCGTAGACTCCGTGTTTATGAGAAAGAACACTAGCGGTCCACGATTCAAGGCACTCCTGGAAGCAGCGAACATCACCACCACGGGATTCGCCAAGTTCTGGGGCACGGAAGCCCAAAACGTCCACAACTGGTATACCCGCGGTGTGCCGGCCTATCGACTGGAAGAAGTCGCGCGCCTGCTCTCGGTCAACAGTGAATGGCTGAAAAGCGGCGAAGGCACCAAAGAATCGCCGCGTCTGCAGAACGCCAGCAACGGCGACACCTTCGACGCCCAAGCCATTCGCGGTGTCTATACCGTCATCGACCCCAACGACATCGACCTGGCGTTCCTCAAGGAAACCCCGCTCACCAACGGCTCCGGAAAAACCCACGTCATTCAGGACCCGGATCAATCCATCCGCTTGCTTCGCGCCCAGCTTGATCAACTGGAAATCCGGCATGCAGACGCTATCTGCGCGCAAATGATCGGCAACAGCATGGCCGAGCGCATCGAAGACGGCTCCATCGTCGCGATCGACCGCGGCCTGACCCAGGTCGTCGACGGCGAAATCTACGCCATCGAACACGACGGCATGCTGCGCATCAAATACCTGCACCGCATGCCCGGCAACGGCCTGCGACTGCGCAGCCACAACAGCGCCGAATACCCGGACGAAGTCTTCCATCCGGCACAGATCGAAGCGCAAAGGATTCACATATTGGGCTGGGTCTTCTGGTGGTCGACCCTGAGCAAACGCCGGCCGGTGGTGCCGTTTCTTTGACCTGACGGCTGGCACCTCCCCCTGTAGGAGTGAGCCTGCTCTCGATGAGGCCCTGAAAAGCAGTACAAATCCCAAATTTCTACCGCAGCAGTCGCTCTAAACCGCACTCCGCACTGGGAATTCCAGACAAAACTCAGTATCCTGCGCCCCACATTTGCGCATCGACCGCCCCGCGGCTCAGACAGCGCCCGACGCGGCAGACCAACGTCTGACCAAGTCCCACAGCCGGACGCAGATCCGGATGTACGTTTTGAAGGCTGGCGCGGTTTACCAAAAATAAACCAAGCCAGTCCCCGAGAAGCCGGCCACAAGCCGGCTTTTTAATGCCTGAAGGGCACGTAATAGAAGGGCTGCATAAAAAATATAATCTTTGACCCACACTTTGACCCACACTAAGGCGCTGCGTAGGCGCACGTGACAAAAATGAGGAACAACCGTGGTGTTGTCTTCGTCATTCGCAAGTTCAGGGAAAAAGGAATCTGCTTCGATACATAGCGGACGCTCTTCTGGAATAACCTCCTCATCGGATGGAACGTGGAAGTCAGAACGCTGGATGCGACGCGGGGACGGATCGAAAGCGAACAGTCTGCATAGAGCTCGGAGTGCAGCCGTCTTGCCAGAATCATTAGGAGCGATCAAGTAGGTTATGGCTTCTCTGCCAACCTCAGTAGGCCCAGGGCCATAAGATAGAAAATCTCGATAGGCGCGGCGTCTGCAGCCTCATACTGCTTATCTTCCTCGTTGTTACTGACAATCCGCCGGCCCAGTACACGCCGACTCGCCGGCCAATCCAATAAAACGAGAAGCTTGGCGGCGAGATTGCGGATGTGCGTTTGTGATTTTCAGTTATAACAGACCACCTTACGCCGCCGTGACCTGGCCGTTCATCAGCATGGGCAACAGCCAGTCGCGGAGTTGTGTGAGATGTTGATTTTCCATGCTTCGTGTGAAGACCATCTGGTTATACCTCAACACAACCTTGTCATACTCCGTTAGTAGTTCAGTCGACGGATAGGCGAGTGGCAGTGAATACAGATCATCCTTGGTAATGGAGCCGAACGTGGTCCCCTCGCTGTTTCGCCTGTCGAAAACGGTCTTGAAATATTGCATGACATAAAATAGGAAGCCGTCAAATCCATCCCTGCTGTTCAGCGCTGCCAATCCACGCCCGATGCAACAATCAAGGTGTGCAACATTCAAGTCTCCGACCGGGGCTCGGACGCTGAGCAGGATGTCACCGCGTTTCGCCATACGCGCAGGTTGGGTCGTAAACTGGCGCACAGTCGGGAACTGCCAGCCAAAATCGGTAGACCCTTGGAAAAACTCCACCCCGTCTCCGGAATCAGTCAAGGACTCCCCAGGTGGAGACTGTCCCATGGTTATATTGGCAATCTGACTTAACTGTTTAACCTTCCATCCAGCCGGAATTTCCCGTTTCAGCGTGGCGTTGTATTCCATCTTGCCGCCAGAGGACTTATAGGGTTTGCCGTTGGCATCGGGGAAGTCGAACTGTACAAACCAGTAGTCGTACAGAGTCTTGGCGATTGCCTTTAACTCGGCATTTATTCGATTGTTGCAGTCGATTTTGGAATCGAGGACGGAAAGGACTGCGGCGATTTTCTGCTGATAGCTTTTGTGGAATACGGGTATTTTTACTTGACTAAGAATCCCCTGATTCAGGTTATTAATATTGGTTCCAGAGGAAGAGGATATTTGCGACTTAAAATTCTTCGTCTTGGTGTAGTATGCAAAGAATAGCTTATCGACATCCTCCGATATTAATCTAGCACGTATGCAGAACCCAGAAAAAAGTGCCTTAACGTCTTTGCTAATGTAGAGACTTCTTCCAACAAGTGCCTTGTTTCCATTTGACCTAACAAAAACAATGTCTCCTTGTTGGAGATAATCATCCGCTCTAACAATTCCATCGGGATTTATTTCTGATAATGACTCATAATCTGGCGAGAATCGGTTCTGAAAATCTGGCACGCCAACTAACATACACCCGTTGCCGCGACTCTCTTTCCCAAAGTTAAGGCCGTTTCTAAAAACAGCGATCTCGCCAAGTGGCAGGTGGTTGAGAACCTTACTCATACTGCAACCCCGCCATTTGCTTACGAATTTCCTGCTCCAGCCCGGCCGACTCCTTGAACAGCTCATCCAGATTGGCACTAAATCCCTGCATTTTCGAAGCGAACTGCGACGGCGTCAGATCGGTATATTCAATCTTCACGTCGAAATACTGTCCGGCACTCAAGCTATAGTTCTTGGCGGCGACAGCCTCGTAGCTCACCACTACCGAGAATTCCTCTACCGTCTCTTTGCCGTTGAAGGTGGCGATGATGCGGTCTTCTTCGGCTACTGTTAGCGATGTTTTTTGGGTTTTGCCCTCTTTGACCTTGGTGCCGAGGCTGGAGGCGTCGATCAGCACCACGTCGTTCTGGTTGGTGGAGTCGATAAAGAGGATGGATACGTTGGTGCCGGTAGTGGCGAAGATGTTACTGGGCATGGAAACCACGCCGGCCAGCATCCTGTTATCCACCAGATACTGGCGGATACCCTTGTCGATTCCACTTTGCGCGGTGATAAAGCCGGTGGGTACAACCACAGCCGCTTTGCCGCCGGGTTTCAGTGAATGGATGATGTGCTGCAAAAAGAGCAGATAGATGGCCATCTTATCTTTTTCTTTTGCCGGCACTTTTGGCACCCCGGCGAAGAAGCGTTCTTGGTGCTCCTTACTATCCAGCTCGTTGCGAAAATCGCTGAAATCCATCTTAAACGGTGGATTGCTGACGATGTAATTAAACTTCTTGAGCGCCTTATCTTCCCGGTGGTAGGGGTGAAGCATAGTGTTACCCTGGATAACATTGGGGATGGAGTGCACCAGGTTGTTGAGGATCAAATTCAGGCGTAGCAGGCTGGATGATTTTTGTGAGATGTCCTGCGAATAGATGCTGCAGCGCTGCTCACCAATGGCGTGGGCAATGTTCATCAACAGGGTGCCGGAGCCAGCGGAGGGGTCATAGCAACTAACGTTCCTGATTTTGCCACGCACATTCTCCGGCACCAAGATAGCGGCCATAATCTTAGCTACAGAGTGTGGAGTATAGTACTCGGCGTATTTACCGCCACTGTTACTGTTGTAGTCTTTGATTAGGTATTCGAAGAGCGCGGCGTAGAAATCGTACTTCTGGGTGAAGATGCGCTCGAAGCTGAACTCCACCAGCTTGTTAATAAGTGCACGGCAGAAATTGTCCCGCTTAGATGGGTCAGAGATATATTCGCTGACTCGATCAAATAACGTTACCTTGGCTCCGCCATCGGTCTTAACCGCGAAAATGTCGTTATTGGTAATGGCGATGTCACGCAGGGTGTCGTCAACCAATTTGGCGAATTCAGGCTCATTCTGCCGACCGAACAGATGGGCGAGGAAGTGTTCAGGCTTCAGGCGCGGAGTTTCCGGTCCTAACTGCAATTGCAGCATTTCCAGTTCATCAGCGCTAAGACCGGCCATGGCCTGTTCCCACGTGAGAGCTTGGCTTAGCTCGGGGCGGATTTTCTTGGCTTCGAAAGTGAACTTGTCGTTGAGAAACTTGTAGAGAAAGACCTGGGTGATGATCTTGAATTCATTGCCATCGTTACCCAAGCCATAGGCAGCGCAGATGGCCTTGAGGCTGTCGATCAGTTGGCGGGTGCGTTGCTCAAATTCCTGCGTTACCACGTATGTGTTCCTATTCGAGTGCCTGAAGCAAATTCATTGATGTATTCGGCGACCACCAACTGGTTGATGGTGCGGGAAGCGTCTGGGGTGAGGTGGATTTTCTGGCGGTTTTGGAACTCGCCAATCACCAGCGGCATCATCATCCGCTCGAAGTAGCTTTCGTTATTCACTAACTGGGTGTTCTGCAGCACTTGCTCGTCAGCCGCCTGTTTGACGCCAGAGAGTGCCTCAAACAGGCGGCGTTCGGTTTGCGTGAGGCCACCACGCTCTTGTAGGCGCTTGTGGGTGCGGGTGTATTTGGCGTCGCCCTGATACTTGGCACGCAACTGGTTGTTTTGCCGATTGAGCTCTTTGACCTGGTCATGAATCGCGCCGAGCGCGCCGATATTGGCGGTCATTTCGTCCTGTGTGACTTCGTTGAGTTTCTTTTGCTTGAACAGCCGCTCCAGCTCCTCCCTCAGAGTGATGAACTTGGGGTCTTGCTGGTCGAAATTGTCGGCCAGGGCTTCGCGGGTCTGGCGGAGAGTGTTCTTGAGCTTGTCAGCCAGTACCAACTCTTCCTCACGGATCTTGGTGAACATGAACAACACATCTTCCAGCGCCACGTTAAGCAGGTTACTGGTGTCAGTGCTGGATTCGATACTCTCTTTCAGGTTGAGCATGTCGAGGTGGTTGCAGGTTTCGCGGTAGAGCTGGTTAAGCTTTTGAAAGTCAAGCTGCTGCAGGAGAGCGTAATCAGCCTGAAGGCGAATCAGATTATAGAGGCTACGCGCGTCGGCCAATGCTTTCTTGAGCGCCAGCACTGCGGCACGATCTTGAATTTGGGTAATCTGCCGCGAAAATTCTTCGGCGTTTTCGATGTTGAAGCTGAATAGGATGTCCTTGATCGCTTCGATTTCCTCGGCGATTTCTTCAGCGGATTTGAACAGGTTGGAATAGTGCTCAACTTCGTCGCCTAGCTCGGCCTGCAGCTCGTCGAAATAGGCCTTGTTCGTGGCGTCGAACTCCTTGCGGATGTCGGCGAAATCGACCACATAGCCGTAGCGAAAATCCTTATAAGTGCGATTAACGCGGGTGAGTGCCTGCAGCAGGTTGTGTGAACGGATCACACGGCCAAGGTAGAGTTTCTTCAGGCGCTTGGAATCGAAGCCGGTAAGCAGCATGTTGTAGACAAACAGTAGGTCGATCTTGCCTGCCTTGAAATCTTCCACCCATTGCTTGCGCTCTTCCTTGCTGCCCACGTCGTGCAGGATCAGTGCGGAGCTTTTAACGCGGTTCTCCAGCAGGCTGCGGGCGGCATAGTTACGGGGCTGCGGGGCAGCGATCAATGCTTGCGAGGAGTCCTGCTGGTTGGGGCTGGGCTGGCCCCTCTTGGCATGAACAGCGTTGAAGATCTCGAACATCTGCCGGGCTTGGTCGGCACTGTCACAGATCACCATGCCGCCAATGCTGGCATCAGCTAGCGCACCGCGGCTCTTTTCGAAATCACGCACGATGTAGTCGAGCATAGGCTCGACGAACTTCGGGTGGGCGTAGATCAGCTTACGGTCGATATCCCCTTGCTGCATTTCTACCGCAGCTAGCGCTTCCTGAAGGACCATTTTGTAGTTGGTGGCAATTTCTTCACGGATCAGGCGCAGCGTATAGCCGTCGGCGATGGATGCGTTGTAGTAGTACTTATGGATGTAGTCACCGAACAACGCGCGAGAGTTGAAATCATCGCCCAGCAACGGGGTACCAGTAAGACCAATTTTGATGGCGTTGCGGTCCGACTGACTAAGGTTCGCGAGGAAGCTACCTTGCGGGTTGTAGCTGCGGTGCACTTCGTCAAGAAAGTAGACGCGCTGGATATTGACGTCGTAATCCTCGGTACGTACCACGTCCGGGTCATCCTGAAATTTCTGGATGTTAACCACGGTAATTTCTGGCCTGCCGCTGTGGTTGTGCAGCACCTGAGTGGCTTTAATGTCACGAGCGAAGGCTTCTCGGCTGTCGACTGTGTGGACGATCAGCCCACGGCCACTGAATTCGCGCTGAGCCTGAATAAGAAGATCAAGCCGGTCTACGATGAAATAGAACTTGGGAATTATGCTCTGACGCTGGAAGTAGTCCGTTAGAAAACGAGTGTTGTAATACGCCAATGCAGTTTTGCCACTACCCTGGGTGTGCCAGATGATCCCTTTACGCACGCCAGCATCGAGTTTCTTCTCAATCGCCTTGGTGGCGAAAAGCTGCGGGTAACGCATGACGTGCTTTTGCAGGCCATCCACCTCGTTGACATACACGAGCGCAAAACGCAGTAAAAAGGCCAGGCGTTGGCGGCTGAACAATGACGTGCAGATGCGGTTAGTCGGTGCATCGGGATATTTGTTACTGAGAAACTCCGGGCTGTGCTTGATGACATTGAGATTATTGTCGCGCAGTACTGTGTTCTCGACGTCATCATTTTCAGCAAGCAATTCGGCCAGACTCAACGCTTCCTCTTCGCGGAAGTAGTTAAAGATCGGCGTGTCATACGAAGGGCTGGCATAGAACGCACCTTCGATGGGCTGCGGCGAGCCGTCTTCGTACTCCATGTTGTTGGAGAAAACCATCAGCTGGGTGATGTTGATGAAACGACGGAAGCGCGGATTGCGGCAGCGCGTGATGATGCGGTTACGCTCGGCCAGCACGCCTTCGCGGTTGTGGGGCTTCTTGACCTCAATAAAGGCCAGCGGCATGCCATTTATAAGCAGGGTGATGTCGGGCCGAAATTCGTCGTCGCCGTTTTTACAGGGCAGTTCGGTCACAACGTGGAAGCTGTTGTTGTCGAAATTCTCGAAGTCGATTAGACGGGTGCCCGAACGCTCGGTGAGCTTGTCGTAGAACGCCTTGCCAAGGTCTTCGTTATCCAAGAGTAGCTTGACCTCGGCCAGCAGACGGTCGATGTCATCGGCGTCTACACCAGGGTTGATCCTGGCCAGCGAAGAACAAAAAAGCTCCGAAAAGATGTTGGTTTGCTCATCCCAGGAAGCCCCCTTCAGAGAGAGGTAGCTGTAGCCCAGGCGAACCAGATGCAAGATGCAGGGGATTTTGACGCGCGAATCTTCACTGAAAACCATCAGGTTTGCTCTTCCTTAATGCAATGCGCTAATTGTGTTGTAACACTGTGTCGGTGGCGGCATCTGCTCCACCAGCCCGCACCCATTCATCTACCTTGGAGAGCTGGAACTTCCAGAGTCTGCCAATGCGATGAGCCGGAATACCTCGCCCCTCACGCCATCGATAAACGTTGTCCTGCGCCCCCCCTAAATGAAGGGAAACCTGCTCAGCTGTGACCCAAGCTTCAGCATTCACGGTAATAGTTGCACTCATCTCAAACTGTCACAGTCGTCTTAAATCGGCTAGAGACTACCAGAACAAGGCACAGCTATGCAGATCTCGGCCCCATCTTCATCAGGCCCCAACTGCTAATGGCGAAGAGGCAGAAAACGCCCTAATCGCGACGTCATCCCCGGCTACTGGCGATCTCCGTAGGACTTCGTAGCTGCCTTGCCCAGGTATCTAGTCCGATGGAGTAACGCAAGTAACACGTCCCTATCACGCCATCGTCTATCTGCGGCAGGATAAGCATCTGATCATCGGCGCCAGACATCCATGGCGTTTCGCTTAGTCTATAAGCTCGCGACGAATCTTGTCCTGCTCCCGCAGCTCTTCGGCCAGTTCTCGCAGCAGCGGCCTCATCCCGCCAGTCCAGGCATTGCGCGATGAAGCCGCTTTACCCTCGGTGCTGCGTGGTCCGGTGCTTCGGTCCCATGGTCGCCATTGCCGAATCAGCTCCGCCTGCCGCGCCCGTCGCTCGGGTGTCCAGCCGTTCGCCATGCTCAGCCTCCAATAGTTCGTTCTGCGCTTTTTTTGATTTCCGCGTGCGCGCGGGCTTCTCTTGGATACCGTTATTGACCTGGACCTGATTGCCAATGTTCGCCTGCTTTACGAAAGCGACCTGCTTGGGAGTTTTGAGTTCGCCAAGGGTCTGCAAGGTGGCCCGGGCCTGGTTCTGGGCCTTAAGTGCGAGACGCATGTAGGACTCCAGCCCGTCCATGTTTTTAGACGACAGTGCCCGACCCGCAAGATGTACGAATAAAGCATCCAGCGAGTGCGCCTGCGACACCAACATGTCTTCCGCTCGTCTCATGTCGCCCCGGTTAATTGCAGCCGTTTGCCGACCCAGTTCGAGGACTGCATCGGGGAACGGCGTCTTGCCGAGCAGGTTACTACTGACAAGCAATGCGGCGTTAACGCACTCCGGAGTCAGGTAATTGCAAGCATTGGCCTTTTCCTCATTCTCCTCGATGACAAATTCCACTGCTGGAGCATCGTTCATTCACTCGCCTCCATCGGGGTGTTGTTATAACGCTTGCGCAGATCGACACCAGCCTCGCAATAACGGCCCGTTGCCGCATGACATTCGTCGCAGCTCATCAGGTGGTTGGTGTTTTCCGCATCAGCATCTCGCCATACCTGTGAAGCCGTAGCGGCAGTGAGGATGATGTACTGTGGCTTAACTTCCTCCATGGCGTGGATCTCAGCCGTTTGGTCAACCCGCGGCGGCCGGATGATCCACGCCGGGCTAGCGCGGATGATGTCGGCCACCCTCACGACGTCCGCATCGGCCAGTTCGACAAGGTCGTGCGGCTCCAAATGCCCCTCTTCCAGCAGCACGGCAGGACGGGTGCCGAGCAGGCTTGCGACCGCAAAGAGCCAGGAGTTCGGCGGCATCGAGTCGTTGGCAGCATTCAGTACGGTGATGATTTCGACCTTGTGCGCGGCCAACTCGGCCAACAGATGGTCAGACGGCGGATGAACCGCACGCAGCTGCAGGCAGCCATCCTGGCTGACCACCATCACGACGCCGGCCGCACTCGCGCGGTGCATCAGCTCGGCGGCGTTCAAAGCTTCATCTCCCACATATGTGCGCTTTTCGTATTTGCGGATGCAGGGAGCTGCGGATTCTGCGGATTCTGCGGAAGGCCATGCAAATGCTTGGCTTCAGCGTGCGGAAGCTCTGCGGAAGTTTGCGGAAGCGCTGCGGATGCGGGATGGGCAGCGCGGGTAAACGGTGCAACTTCCGCAACGTTCCGCAGATCTTCCGCAATCGCACAGCCACGCAACTGCTGGGTTCCCGCAGAATCCGCAACTTCCGCAAGGGGGTTGATCTTGAATCGCTTGCCGTCGCTGCTCAGAAGGTGGTGGTGCTTCAGCAAAACGGCCAGAACCTTGTCACGCACCGTGGCCGAACGAATCGCAGGCGGTCCCGACTTGCCCAGCTTATTAACGTGAAACTCTTGCCAGTCTGCCTTGTGCTTATGACCGCGCAACCAGTTCATCAATTCGCCAGCGAGTTTCAGCTCGGGATCAACTGCACCAGCCTCGATGTAGCGCAGCCACTCATCGAGGGAATAGCGCGCAAGCATGCAGGCGCGACGCATGCAGTCGGCATTGATCTGCTTGATACCCTCATAGCAGCCGAGCACCGCAGCCAAGCGCAACGCCTGTTCGGCGCTTCGGGCGGCGAACGGCTTCAGGCCAGCGAACATTCCGAGCGGCCCGCGCTCGGTTTCGATCTCGTTTCGGAAGTCCACCCATACCTGTTTAGCCTCTGCATCAGGCTCCAGAACGGGTGGGGCGACCTCACCGGTTTCCGGGTCAATATATTCCAGGCTGGCGGCGATCTCTTTGCAGCGCGACCAGTACGCTTGCAGTCGCGGGTCTGCGTAGGCCTTGCGCTGCAGTGACTCAATAGTGATGAAGCAGGTGCCGGCCAGACTATCCGGCGCCGCGAGCAGGAAGCGTGCAAGGAAGCCCTGCCCGACCAACAACGGATTGCTCAATGCCTCCGCCACGGTTACAGCTTGCGCCATCAAGTGAATGCTCAAACGGCGGTTGTATGCTACGCCGGAACCTTCTAGGTTGCCGCGCGAGCGGGTGCGCTCGAACTTCCCAGAACTGAAGGCTGTCGTAAGGCCGCCAAGGGTCGCGGCCACAGTGTCAGCCTTGAGCGAGTGACCACCGAGCATTTGCCCGCCTTCGTCCGTCTCCCAGCTTGCAGCCGCCTTGCCCCGGATGAAATCACCAACCAGCGGCTCGAAAGTCGCATCGCTGTATTGGGTTTTCGGGTCGGGAGGCAGCGGGTGTGCAGCCAAGAACTCTTCACGCGCCTTGCCCTTCAGGCCAGCAGCCATTGTCTCAATCTCAGCGCAGGCTTGGCGGTGACGTGCGCGCGCATCCTTCTCCGCTTCGTCAATCGTCTTGAAGGCCAAATCACGCGCGCTCGACTTGCCCTCCCCCGAATCGAACAGCGACAGCATGAACTGCAAGGAGGGCGCCCCTTCAGGTTTGCCATTGGGGTGCCAAGCATTGACCCGGGTCTGCGCCAGATGGGTGGCCGCACCAATAACGCATTGCCCGGCGATAGCAGCAGGCACCATTGCATGCTCGGCAATGGCTTCGACTGCGCCGCGCATCACGTAGGGCAAGGCGTCCAAAGGATAAGGCGTCGGCGGCGCGGTATCCGGTTGCAGAGGCACAGGTGCCTGCCCTGTCGGGGTATGAATTTCGGTCATCAGGGGCACTTTCATTTCCGGCCCCCGAGCCAGACGGCCAAATCGTTAAAGTCCGACAGATGCACTGGCGCATCCGCCGGCCAGGCCGGCAGGACATACCCGCAGTTGAGCATCGAAGCCGCATGGATGGCCGCCAGTTTGCCCGCGTTGGGCTTGCCCACCTCCTTGGCACGGTCGTCATCGCCGCCGACAATCAGCACGACATCGGGATAACGGCGCTTCAGTTCCAAACCAGCCGGCAGCAAGTTGACGGCGCTCATTGCAGCGGCGACCGGCTTGCCGGTCAGCTCATGAAGTGTGGCTGCCGTGGCAATCCCCTCGACGATGAACAGCTCGACGTCGGGCTCGATGTACCCGAACAGGCAATAGCAGCCTTTAAAACGACCTCCGTGAAGGAAAAGCTTGCCGCCATCGGCCTTGATACGCTGAAGGTTCACCAATTCGCCGCGCCAGATGACTGGAACAAGCAGCTCGCCGCCGATCTGACGCAGATGGTGAGGCTTGATGCACTTGCTGGCCAAGTAAGGATGGTTTGAATCAGCCTTGCCGGCGAGCGTCCAATCGCGACGCGCACGAGCGGCGGCATGCTCCCACTTTGCCCGCGCTTCTTCATCGTCTTGCTGATGACGCTGCTCACGCTGGCGGGCCATTCGCTGGCGCGCGATCTCCTCGTCAACAAGGTCACGCTTGTGGTCATCACCGAACTGCAGCCCGAGTTGCCCGGCAAGGATGCGGGCAGCCTCGATCTGCGAGCAGCCGCGCAGGTAGGCCAGCAGCGACACAAGGTCGCCGCCTTTGTCGTCGCTAGCGAAGTCGTTCCATTTGCCGGTGTGCAAGTTGATGCTGAACGACCCAGGCTTACGGTCACCGCGTACCGGGTTGGTCGGCCAATACTCTTTGCCCTTGCGAGTCCCATCCGGCAGCCAGTCGGCCAACAGATTGTCGGCAGCGGGCAGAGCCGCACAGGCGATGCGCTGAATTTCAACATGGATAGACGCCAATGCAGGCTTGCCAGCGCTGACTTTCTTCAGGCCGAACGCTGCCGGCCCGCGTTTATTCGCGGGTTGTTTAATGTGCATGGGTTACGCCTCCTGCGGGGTCAGGAAGTTGCCGAACACCACGGATTCGGACGGAATGCTGCTGCAGACGTAGCCATCAAACAGCGAAAGGACCTCTTCGAAGATAAAGTTCTCATCATCCTCGATACGGCAGTCGGTATTGGTCATCATCGCCCCTAAAACCAACCAATACAGGGCGAACTGCGCCGTTGTAATCAGCGGGCTGGAGACGGAGCCACAAAGGAACAGGCGCTTGATCAGACTGATAATCCAGCCGCAAGTGCGGCCGCTCTGCCAGCAAAGGGGGTGGCCATTCTTCATTACTGACACTCCCCCAGTTGCTCGGAAATCCAAGCATCTACCTCCAGCGAGTCCCAGCCTACCGCATGGGCGCCAGCGATCCGCCGGGCCTTAGGAAAACGGCCCTCTTTCATCAGGTCATAGATTTTGGTGCGGCCCAAGCCGGTGACTTCTTTCACAGTCGGCAAGCGCAGGATGCGGCGCTGGGCGCGCTCTGCGCGTTGCGTGACTACTTGTGCGGCGTGTGCTTGGTTGGGTGCGGCCATCTTCGTCTTCCTTTCGACTTTGCAGCTCGCGCTGCGGATGGCTACGCATTGAATAGACCAAAGCGGGCGATTTCGATCCAAGTTTTATCGATCAAAAACTTACGGAAAATTTCAGTCCTCGAAAACTACCGAATCAGCCGGAGCTTGAGTCACAGCTTCGACGGCGGCTAGAGCTCTGAGTTCTGACAGGTCGCGCATCAGACCATTAGCCAGCGGAACGACTGTATTGTTGAACGAGCTGTCGCCTTTGACATAACCGACCGCATCGGCCATCACAACACGATTGATGCGGTTGCCGGTCAAAAGCTCCCAAATCCGAAGGTCAAGATACGGCAACAAGCCATAGCGAACCCATCGGTCATACATCTTATTTTTCCCCTTCGGCCCGCAGGACTGCGCGGCCCTAGCCTCTTTCAGCAATGCCGCGAATGCTTTTTTCAGTACACTGTCTGGTACGCTTAGATCAACTTGTATAACAGGCGAGGCTGGGGCACCTTCGTAATAGTCGATGGACAAAGGGGTTGTTTGGCCACTGGGAAGGACTCCGTGCAGGAGCGGAATCACTGGCGACCGCTCTGGCAGAGGTTGAATCTCAGAATTGATTGCCGCCCACTTATGGTACTGGCTCTTTTTCACCTTGCCGTCTCTCACAGCCTGCTTGTCTCGGGCCATCTGCCTGGCGAGATCATTCATGCTGACTGGTTTGACAGGTAGACACGGACTATCTGAAATCCATTGGTTTGGCATGCTTTCTGGTTGTTCCTCGATAGGAGTGTCCCAAATCTGACTTGCCCCTTCTTCCATGCCCCGCTGCCACGTCATGCAGAGAGTATCTTGAAGGAGTTCCGGTACGTCTTGAGAGTAGTCACCCCCAGGGTAGTGCCTCAGAAGATCACTGCGTCGCTCAAGTTGTTTCATCCACTCAAACGCCCTGAACGATTCAGCTCCCTTGTATTTCTTTAGGTCGAACCACCCTGGCAGATTTTGCAGTCTTGTAATTTTGGCCACTGCTGCGCCTCCACAGGCAACCTACACAAAAAAGGCGACCAGCCAACGAGGTAGGTAATCTCGCTTTTCGCCCCGTCGGACTAGACTGGTCATAACTTGGTTAGGCGCGCTTGAAGTCGCCTTGAATGACGTTTGACGCTGGCGGCGTGGTAATGAATTTCGCCCAATCAGCCATCAAGGCGCGGCGCTTGTCGATGAAATCAGATCGAGAATAGGCGGCCTCGGTCTGGTCACGCTCGTCGTGGGCCAAGGCCAGTTCGCAGACTTCACGAGGATACTGAGTGTATTCGCTTGCCCAGTCACGGAAGCTCGACCGAAAACCATGACGAGTGACGTCATCATGCCCGAGTCCGTGCAACAGATTGCGGATGGCGTTGGCATGCATAACGCCTGTCTTGCCTTGACCAGGGAATAGGTGCGAGTTGTCCTCGTCGCGCGGCAGGCCTTCCAGCAGCTCGACAACCTCGGGAGCCAAGGGAATATTGAAGGCTTGGCGCATTTTCATCCGCTCGGCAGGCAGCGACCAGATACCGGCCTTCAAGTCGAACTCCGACCATTTTGCAAAGCGAACCATGAGCGCACGGGCGCCTGTGAGGATCAGCAGGCGGGCCGCCACAGAGTCGCGAGATTCGTTCGTCGCCAGCTTGACCATAAGCGTCGGCACATCCTTCCACTTCATTGCTGGGAAATGCTGACGCTGGCGAGCCTTTTTCTTTTCCACCTTGCTCAGCAGGCTGTCCAGATGCCCGCGCCAGCATGCCGGATTATCGCCATCGCGCAGCTTGTGCGCTTTTGCGGCATCAAGTACCTGCTCAATTTGTCCACGCACCTCGTCGGCGGTGCGGGTCTTAGTAGCCCAGATGGGGCGAAGTACTTTCAGAACCTGCTCGGTCTGGATCTCAGCAGCAGGCAGCTTGCCGATGATGGGGAAGGCATACAGCTCCAGTTTTCGCAGCCAACCTTTACGCCACTTTTCCGACCATGTGGAACCATGAGCGTTCCTGTATTCGGTCGCGAGCGACTCAAAGGTCACACGGCGCGATTGCGCTTGTCGCTCCGCTTCGCGCCTCACTTCTCGTTCGAAATCACGGGCGGCCAGAGGATCATTGCCAGCAGCCAAGACCTTGCGTTGATCTGCAGCCAGTTCGCGGGCCTTCGCAAGAGTCACGGTTGGATACGGGCCGAGGCCCATTTCACGGGCTTTGCCTTCATGCTTGTAACGGAAAATCCAACTAGACACCCCAGCTTTGCTTATCTGGAAATACAGACCATCACCGTCGTTGGTTTTACCTGCGTCTCCAGACCGGACAAGTGATTCGATTGCCTTGATTGTCAGCTTGCCCATAAAGCCCCCACCATTCCGACCCACACCTTGACCCACACCTAAATCGCGGCATGCTGCGATTTAGAACGGACATTTACGATCTGATAGTAGGCTCAAAGCCCCGTAAAATCTAGGCTTCGAGGAAACATGCGAAAAGCTGCGGAAGAGGAGAATGCCGGCCACAAGCCGGCTTTTTAATGCCTGAAAGAAAGTGCTTCGTCAGCCCCCCTCACGCTTACAAGGAAAGTAAAACGTGCCGCTCGACTATCGCTCAGCCCTAAAGTCGACAGTTATGGCCGCCGTAATAGGCCTTTGCCTCTCCGGCTGCGTCGGCGCCATTGTGGCCCTGCCGGAGAAGACCACGCTTAGAACGGATGAGCAGAAAGCCCTCAGTGCGCGCTCGATCACTGCGAACATCACCAGAAACGTAAGATCGACACCCACCCGCGAATGGTGCGGTATCACGGTGTGGGCACTGGTGATTCCTGTGCCGTTGATGTTGCCGGTATGCACGTCGTACTCCGAACAATCCTTTGGCGAAGACGAGTTTGGCGATGAAGTCGTGTTGCTCAATTCAAAACGAAAGGTAGCGTCCCCTTTCTATGCATGCGGGCCCTTAATGATTCTCGGGCCGATTGTTCATGGTTATCAGGGCAATGCGCTTTGCGGAGTATTCGCTGATTAGCCGAGGGCTCACGGGTAACTAAACGACTTCACTAACGTCAACTCCCCCACCGCGCGCATCGGTATCATAAACGTCTCCATCTTCTCGCTCGGCGTACCCTCTTCGGTAATCACCGTCACCTGCGCGGTGGTCAACGGTTGCACGGCTTCATCACCGCCCTCGTCATCCCCGCGATAACCCCCACCGTAATAATTCACATACACCAGATACTGCCCCTTGATCGGCGCCGGCATGGCGAAAATTTCCGGGCCGTAGCCAGTGGTGACGTCGACGTCGAGGGCGGCGCCGTTAGGGGCGACGCGGTTGCCGTACCAGATGTGTGCGCCGTCGGGGGTGACGAGGTGCAGGTCGAGGTCGGTGCCGTCGCTGTCCCACGCCAGCAGTACGCGCAGTTTCGCTGGGGTGGCGCCGCCGCTGCTGTTGAGGAATTGTGTGCGATGACGTTGCTGGCCGTCCGGGCTGCGCACTTCGACGCTGTTGCTGCCGTTGGGGAAGGAGAACGGGCGGTCGAAGTGGCCGCTGTCGTCGATTTTCAGCGGCATGCTGACGCCGTTGACGATAAGGCGTCCGGGCTCGTTGCTCTTGGGCGAGGCCTTGATATCGCCGCTGATGCGTGCGGTGTTGGCTTGGCCGACCGGGGTGTTGACCGACGAGGCCGGGTAGTTGACGGTCTGGCGGAAGTTTTCGCCCTCGCCTTCCGACGCGCCGCTGCGCCAACCGCCGACCGGAGTGTCGAGTTTGACGCTGTCCGCGGCGAAGGCCGGCGATAGCGCGGTCAACGTGCAGAGCAGCAGCAAGACCTGTGGATAACGAAGTGTCATGGTCTATTCCAGCAAAAGGTGACGGGCGAGCCCTTCGATGTAGGTTTCATCCTGGCCGTTGGGGTGTGCTTCAAAAGCCAGGTGCAGATATTCGTGGGTCAGGTCGAGACGATCCTGCAAGGTCAGCACGCCGCGCACGTAGATACGCTGACGTTCGCGATCAACGAAGGGGCGACCGAAAACGAGCTTGCATACAGCGAAAGTGCCGACTTCGTTGTAGCCGGTTTCGCTTTCCAGCTTCGGACGCCAGCCGCGACGTTGTTTCTGCAGCCAGTCCTGCGCGGCGGGCAGCGCTTCGCAGGAGGCGACCGGGTTGTCCCAGCGGCTGAGGCTGGCGCGCGGATAGGCGTGCAGGAGAATCGCGTCGTAGCGCTGACCGGCATTGGCTTGCTCGACAGCTTGTTGCCAGGCGAGTTTGTCCGGGCCCGGCTGGTCGGAGTGGTAGGTGACCGTGCTACCTGCCAAAACCAGGTCTGCCGTCCATGCGGCGATGCTGCGTGAGTCAGCGGAGGCCGGGCGCGGTGCGACGCGTTGGCGAGTGCTGCTGTCTTCGATGCTCAGGCAGTCGCCATTGCGCGCAGCGTTTTGCAGTAAGTACGTGCGGATTGCAATGGCGAGGGCTTTGGCGGCTTCGGCAGGTTCGGGTTTAGCCTCACGCTCCAGAACGCGGGCGACGTATTCTTCGCGATCAAGCCTTGCGACGAGTTTGTCGTTGAGCAGAAACAATTCGCCATCGCTGTGGATATCCAGCGCGTTGCCGTTAGCGAATTCGACTCGGTAATCGCCTTGCAACGGGCCGGAACTCACCACTCGCTCGCCAGCCGATACACGCTTGAGCGGATAGCGTGAGAACAGATCGACTTCAACGCAACGTCCCGCCTCTGCCGGCCAAGGCGCAGGTAGCACGGTCGCCAGTGCCTGACCGTAATGACGTAAAACCATCTGACTGGTACCGCGCCCTCCCGCCCAAACCGGTGAACCATCGGCCGTCCAACCGGCGAAACCACCCTGCCGCGACTGCGGATCCTGATCGCCAAGCCAGCTCCAGGTTTTCACCCGCAGACGCCCGCCCAGTTCACCGACGACATCACCGTCCGCCGCATTCAGCACCACATCCAGCAGCACTCGACGCGCCTGATCCTGCGCCGGCAAAGAGGCTAAAACCTTCAGCAACTCAACCACGGAAACCCGTTGAGCCGGTTGCACCGACGGCAGATCCAGCAACCACGACGGCGCCTGCCGCGCCTGCCAATATGTCCGCCAATCTGCTGCCGCAATACCCAATCGCGCAGGTTCAAAATACAACCCGCAGGATTTCACCAACGCCTGATCCCGCTCGATTTTACCGCCCGCCGAACAGCAATAAACCTCTTCCCTGGACTGCCCGCGACATTCATACGCAGGTTCCCGCGCGCCGGTATCGACCAGCCAGGCGTAGACAAACACCTTCCACAGACTCCCCAGCGGCGTATCCAGAGATGACGGCAACGGTTCACGCTTGATCAGTTGCGTCTGACTCAACGACAACAATTCGCCCTTATAGGCCACGCGCAACGGCTCGTCCTGCGCCGTCGCCAGCGCAGGGATCACACACATCAGCAGCCACAGCAGCGGCCGGCTCATGTCAGTTGACCGTGACCTGACCGAGGGCGGCTTTCGCTTCCTGGGCCTGATGCTGCGGCGCGTACACCTGAGTGAAACGCACCGGCGGCAGATTGAACTGGCCCTTCTGCGAGAACCGCACCAGATGACGCAGGCGCAACTCGCCGCTCAACGCATCGACCGGCACCGCGTAAGCCAACTGGCCCGGTTCGAAACGCGCTTTCTCCAGCGCGGTCGGCTCGGTGCCGTCCTTGCCCTGCAACTTGATGCCCCACGTCGTGCGCTCAACATCGGCGCCCGGCGGCAGCGGCACTTCGAGCATGCCGTAGCGCAGCGGTTTCGGCGCTTTGCTGGTGAGGATCACTTCGTCCAGATACAGGCTGTCGCTAGACAGCGGCCTGGTGCCGATAGGCTCCAGTTTGAACGTAAACGCTTCATCACCCGGCACCAACCGCGACAGGCGACGGGTGATGGTCACGGCCATCGGATCGACCGCAGGTTGTTGGGTCTGGAAGCTCAACGCTGCACGTAGCGGACGCTCTTGCGTACCGGACACTGTCAACATATTCGGCACTGGCGTCGCGCCTTGCCAAGTCCAATACATCTCACCGCTGGCACCGTAGTTCTTCTTCCAGCCTTCACCCGGTGTCAGAGCGATGGTCGGCGAAGCCTGGGCGATGCTGCGTTGCAACCAAGTCAGTGCCAGCGCACGTTCGAGGGTCGATTGCTGCGGCAACAGCCGTTGCAGCAACGCTTGCGCACGCGCCTGATCGAACGGTTGCAGCGACAGGTTCAGCGCTTCGGCGAACGGCTGCGAACTGACCGACAGGCGCTGTTGTGCAGCGCCCACCTGACGATTGAACGCGTCCGGCAAGGCCACTTTCGACTGCGTGGCCAGCGCTGCGGTCAACACTCGCGCCGCTGCCAGACCGAGCGCCGAGTCTGGATCGCTCATCACCAGACTGTCTTCGCCATCGTCGAGCATGGTTTGCGCATTGCCTTCACCGACCTTGGCCAGATCCTCCATCAAGCCGCTAAGCAACGTGTTCACCGGCAAATGCATCTGCTTGGCGAACGACAGAATCAGCGCCCGTTGCAGCAACGGCGTATTCGGCGCTTGCTTGGCATACACCTCCAACACACGCTGCCAGTGCTCCGGCGGCAAGGTCAGTTCCAGAACCTGGCTGGCGTTATAGTCGGCGTAGTAGGCGTAAGCCGTGAGAAACGCATCCGGCTCACCGTCGTACCCCCACCAGGTGAAGCTCGCCGATGGCCCGGCCATTTGCACCAGGCGCAGACGGCTGTTCTGCATGATCAGGCGCAAGCGATCGCGGACCTGCGGATTCGATGCCAGTGATGGATAGGCGATGCTCAGCGGCAGCAAACGACTGGCCGTCTGCTCGACGCCGCCGTACGGATAGCTGAGCAGATCATCGAGTGCCGAGCGGAACAACGCTTGCGGGCTGTCATCCAGGCGTAGGCGAATATCCGTGGCATCCGCTGGCAGACTCAACGGCATCTCACCACTGGCGACATCAAGGCTTTGCGTCTGCGTCACTTGCCAGCCATCACCGGTCGCGCTCAGGCGCACGGCGAGGGCGTCGGCGGTTTTGCCGTCCTGCACCAACTCCGCCGTCCATTCGCCGGAAGCCAAGGCGAACGCCGGCAGCGGCAGGTAATTGATGCCGTTGTTCAGAGTTACCGGAAGGCGTTGTTCGGCGCCAGCGTAATGAGTGACCAGTTCAGCCTTGACCGGTTTCTCGGCCTGACTGAACGCGAACACTCCGAGTTGCGGCTGATCGCCCTTGCGGAATTTGCTTGGGCCGCTCCACTTCAGGTACAGCGGTTTTTCCGAGCGCACGAACTGCTTCTTCTGCCCGACCTGACCGTCATCGGCAATAGCGCGAGCGGTGATGCGCCAGCGGGTCAGCGAGTCCGGCATCTTGAAGGTGAAGCGGGTTTTGCCGTCGGCACCGGTCAACAACTCCGGCTGCCACGCGGCGGTGTCGACGTCTTCACGACGCGGACGCTCCAGCACTTTCACGCCGCGTTCGCTGCGGTTGGCTTTGCCCGGTGCGCCAGGGCTGCCCGGCAACGCGACGTCGTAACTGATGAACGACAAGCTGGCGCTGGTGCGCACATTGTTACGGCGCGGGTGATAGAAGAACTGGTCGATGGTCGGCGCAACTTCCGGTTGCAGCGCGTAGACCATTTCGTCGACAACGCTGACGGTCAGATGCGCCGGAACCGCCTTGCCGGCGAACTGCGTGGTCAGGTCAACCGTGACCGTATCGCCGGGCAGATACACCGCTTTGTCGGTGCTGATCGCCACGTCGATTTGCGGCGCAACCACTTTGATTCCGGCGTTCTGGAAGCTGTACTGACCGCCCTTGGTGTAGAGCACGGAGAAGGTCAGGTTCGGCGCGAAGTTATCCTTCACCGGAATACGCGCGCGGTATTGCGTTTCGCTGAGTTTCTCCAGCTTCAACCAGTCGCCGCCCTTGGCGAGCAAAGCAGTTGCTTCGACCTTGTCGCGTTCCAGCGAGAGCAATGCATCGCTGACCGGTTCCGGGAAGGTGATCAGTGCCAGCGCTTCATCGCCAGCCTTGTACTCGGGTTTGTCGAGGACTATTTCCACAGTGCCCGGCACCGCTTTCACACCATCGCCAGTGACCGAATGACCGGTGGCGCCAAGGACGCGACCGTGTTGATCTTTCAAGGTCAGGTTGTAAGTGCCGGGACGATCAAACGCCAGACTGAAGCCTTTGTCCGTCGCCGCCAGCTTGCCTTCGCCGGTGCTCTGGTCTTCCAGACGCACCCAGCCATAGGTGCTCGGCGTTACCGCTTTGCTTTGCCCGGTGCCGCCCTCGTTGGCGTAGCTGAACGCGACTTTGTCACCGACCGCGCTGAAGCGTTGCGGCGCGCTCAAACGGAAGCTCGCCGCGCCACGGTCGATGAGGATTTCTTTGGTGGTCTTGACCCGATACGCCGCGCCATCGCTGGCAAACACGGTAAGCATGTAGCGGCTCGGCTTGTCGGCGGCGGGCAGGTCGAGGGTCGCGTTGCCTTTGCTGTCGGTGGTCAGTTCGGTGCTGGTCAGTTCCACCGGGAATTGCCCGAGGTATTGCAGTTCGTTGTCGACCATCGACAGTTGCTGGGCACGCAGGCTCAGGGTCAGTTTCGCGTTGGCCACCGGTTTGCCGTCCGGATACAGCAACACCAGGCTGCCTTTGACCGGCTCGCCGGTGCGGTAATCCTGTTTGGCCAGATTCAGCGAAATCTCGAAGTGCGGCTTGATGTATTCCGCCACACGGAAGGCGCTGCTGTAGGCCTGATCCTTGTAGTTGAAACGAATCTCGTAACCGCCCGCCACCGCGTTGTCCGGCAGCTGGAAGCGGCCTTGAGTGCCGGCTTTGGAATCCAATTTCAAATCCAGCGTTTGCAATTCGGTACCCGTGGCATCTAGCACGCTGACGTTGACGTCCGCTGCGCCCGGTAACACCGAATCCCGCGCATTCTTGAATTCGCGACCGACGATTTTCAGCGACACCCAATCCCCCGGGCGATACAGCGGCCGGTCGGTGAACGCATAGAGTTTGGTGTCGTAGATTTCGCTGTCGTAATAGAAGTTCTCGGAGACAAACACCCCACCCTCTTCGTCCTCGCCGATGACGAACGAACGCTCAGGGCTGACATGTTTCAGGCGCAGCAAACCATCGGCATCAGTCGCGCCGCTGCTCATCACGCCGAGGCCATCCGTCCACAGGACATTAACCTTGGGTACCGAACTGCCTTCGTGTTTGCGCGCAGCCCAGACCAGCAATTCATCGCCAGCAATCTTGCTCACCGCGACGGTGTTGGAGACAAACACAATGGTGGTCGCGCGGTACTTGCCGATCAGCGCTTCAACGAGATACAGACCCGGTTTCAGGTTGCCCAGCGGGATATAAACGTTGCCCGGCGCGACGCTGACAAAATCGCTCGAAGAACCGGCCAGATTGACCCCGGCTGGCGGCTGAATCGGCTTGGCCTGCCACAGCGGATAACGGAATTGGCTGACCACCGGCAGACCCGGAATCAGCGCGAATTGCGGCTGCGCATCGTACGGCGTCGGCGCGGCGATGGCGTTGCCCATCTTCAGTTCCGGCACTTCCTCGGTAACTTGTTTGCGCGATTCATAGGAGAACGCGCGCTGCATCACCCGACGGGATTTGCGGTACCAGTTGTCCCACAGGTACGCGAGGGTGTTGGACAGGCCTTCGCCCTTGAACTGGCCGTCGCTGACCACACGGTGCAGGTTCTTCTGGCGCTTGAGGAAATCCAGCGGCTTGTCGATGCGATACACACGAATGTCGGCGCCGCCATACGGTTCCATGCGGAAGCGACGGTAATCACGGCCCGGCGCTTCGAGGCGCACCATCGCCTGCTCGTCCGCCGCGAAACTACTGTCGGCGAGCAGGAAGAAGCTTTCACCCGAGACCGGCGTGTAACCGCTCGGCTCGACCGAATCTTCAGCGCTGACGGTGGCCATTGGCAGTAACAGCGCCAGCAGCAAAGGAATTCGGGAGCAGATTCGCAACATGCGGGCACCGGTCATTGGGAGAGAAAGTTCAGTCGATAGACGCCGATGAAGTTGGGGTTGGCTGCGTCGGGTATCCATCGGGTGTCCTTCCATGTCATGAGTTGCTGCAGGCTTGCCGAACGCATGCCGTTGTCAGTCGGGGTGGTGGTGCCGGTGTGATAGGCGATGTAGCGGCCCATCCAGATCATCAGGTGCTGGTCGTCGCCCTGATCGAAAAACATCAGGTCGCCGGGCCGCGCCTGCGACACATCGCGGCTGACCAGATGGCTGTTGAACTGAATCAGTTTGATCGCGTTGACGTACGGCCCGACCTTGCCGCCACCCTGCTGCCATTGCTGGGCGAGCTTGCGCTGCTCGTCCCTGAGCGACAGTTCCGGCGGCAGATAACGATTGGACAGGCCATTGCTGCGCAGCCATTTATCGTCGTGGACTTTCAGCGCTTCGTTGGCGGCAAAACGCACCAGCCCGGCGCAATCCTGCTGATACCAGCGCGGACTCGGACCTTGGCTCAGTTGTTCCTGGGCGATGCGCACGAACCAGGCGCGAAACACCTGGGATTGCGCCGGATCCAGTGCAGGTGCTTCAACGGCGCGGGCGCCCGCGCTTAGTAACAGCGCGAGCAGGCCGAGGCTGCGGATCAGTGTGGTCACAGCGCTTTCCATTCCAGCGGCAGCCATTGCCAATGGCCGTCAGGCTCGCTGCCTTCGGGCAGGGTCAGCGCGTATTTGCCGTAGCCGCCGAGGGTGCGCAGTTTCGGGATCAGGTAGGTTTGCGCAGCGTTGTAGAACACGGGTTCCATGTCCTGCGGCAGGCTGTCGAGAGTTTCCTGCTGCATCAGTTGCGCCATCGAATCCGGGCCGAAATAGATTGGCATCAGCACATCTTTAGGCAGCACGTCGGCCATTGGCGGGAAGCGCTTGTCGAGGGTGCCGAGAGCCTTGTCGACCAGTTTGTCGTCGAGGGAAAACAGCAGCGTCGAACCGTGGCGGGCGAGGCTGACTTTCATGAACGCCTTGCCGGAAATCGCGTCGGGGTTCTCGGCAGTCTTCGCCGCATAAGGGCCGAAGTTGGAACTGACCTGACGCTGCCAGACGTGGTTCTGGCCTTCCTGTTTCTCGACCACCGGGAACACGCTTTCTTCGACGTTCGCCTCGAACGCACCGACCATCGAACCGAACAGTTTGCCGAGGTCGCCGTCGAGTTTGCTGCTGTCCTCATCTTTCAGACTGGCCACCAGCAACGGCGTGTACAAACGCGAATCGGCGTACCAGCACAGGCCTGCCGCGCCGGCCACGTGTTCGGTGAGGGTTTGCGCCACCGCTTCTTCAGCGCCGAGTTTGACCAGCAATGGCTTTTGCGGCTCAGCAGCGACCGGCAAGGTTACGCAGGCACTGGCACCCAGCGGCATCGCTTGCCATACCGGTTTGAAGTCGAAGTCGGGTTGGTTCTCCAATTCGTCCATGGCGAGATAGCTGTGCCAGCCCTTGTCATCCATGTCGAAACGCAGCCCGGCGAAATTCGGGATGAAGCGCTGATAACCCATAGCGAGGACGCTGGAATTCACCGACAGACGCTGTTTGGTTTCCGGGGTTTTCGCCGGCAGACCGAACGCTTCAGGGAACAGTTTTTCGCCGTTGAGCAGCGCGGCCAGCGCTTGTGGCGAGACATGGCCGGACTCTTCGGAGGCGCCGCTTTCAGGATCGTAATATTTGGCGGGGTTGGACAGCACCACCAATTTGTCGCCGCGCGAAGCGAACAGCAGCGACTTGCTGGCGTTGTAGCTCAACTGGTACAGCGGCACCTCGTCACTGCCAACCTTGAGATTCCCGAAAACGCTGAGCTGAGTGTCATCCAGCGCAACCTTTGCCAATGGCTCAAGCAATTTGGCCAGCCCGCCACGGTCCATCACCAGCAGGAAATCCTTCAAGCGACCATCCGCCCCGCGCCACAGCGCAACATCGGCAGGCTGGTCAAAAAGCTGTTCAATCAGGCTGTCCTGCAACTTCAGGTCATGCTCGTAGATGATCCGGCGCAGGCTGCCGATCAGCCCGAGGCGGTCGGCATGAGTCTCGTAATAGAAGACGAAGTCTTCGGTGAGCGTGGCCTTGAGGAACGGCACCGTCAGCAGGTCTTTGGGCAACTGGCTCAGGGAGCGGGTTTCCAGCAATGCATCCGGACGGCTCAGGCCGAGCTTGTCACCGGCCAATGCCGCCGCCGGGGCCTTGGGCTTGAGCAGCAGCCAGCCAAAACCACCCGCCACGCCGGCCACCAGGCACAACCCGGCCAGGAGCAACGGCCAGCGTCGCGAAGGTTTGGCCGCTGGCGTTTCGACAGCCGAAGTCACAGTGTTTTCGCTCATCTTTTCAAAGCCCGATTTCATCCGTGCAGCGGGATGCTTATTAATAGTTGAAAGTCTTGACCAGCAGCAGATCACCGATCGCCCGCAGCGGCACGATGAACGTCTCGCGTTTTTCGTCGACGGTGTTTTCGTTGAGCACCAGCGTGATTTGCGAGGTGATCACCTCGTTCTGGTTGCTGGTCTCCTCGAAGTTATAGCCGCCGTTGCCGAAGTTGCCCCAATAGTTGACGTAAACCAGATAGGTGCCATGCAGCGGCGCGGTCATGGTGAACATTTCCGGGCCGGGGCCATCGACGCCATCCGGGTCGAGGCCGCCGCCATTGCTCAGCGCCGGCTGCGCCCAGAACGCATGCTGGCCGTCGGGCGTGACAATGTGCAGATCAAGCTCCGCCTTCGGATCGTCCCATCCCAAGACAAGACGAATACGCGCCGGCGTGCGCAAATGGTTTGCTTCATAAAATTGCACGCGCTTGAGCGACTGGCCTTCGGCGCTGATCACCTCAACGCTGTTGGAGCCAGCGCCGAACGCGTACGGCCGGGCGAAACGGCCCTGGTCGTCGATGTAAAGATTCAGGGGGTTGCCATTCACCGCAAGGCTGTGCGGCGGGCGCATATGCCCAATGGCCTTGAGCTGGCCCTGAATCATCGTGCGGTTGCGCTGGATGCCGCGATCGATCGGCGGCGTGGGATAGGCGACTTGCGGGTTTTCCGTGCGATCGAGCAAGCCGTGATAGCGCCAGCCGCCCACTGGTTCCGACAGTTCAGCGCTCGGCGCCGCACACAGCGCAGGCGCACTGGCCAGGCCGATCAACAGCAAAAGAAGTGAACGCATGTGATGCCTCCTGCCATGCCTGAAACGAAACCTTGCACCCGATCCTCGGTACTTCACAGCGGTGAAACTGCGTTTCGTCTGAAAGACCCATGACTGCCGGGTCGTAGAAGGCGCGAAGATTAGCGATTCGGCGGTTTTTTAACAATCGGATACAGGTGCATTAACTGTAGGAAATCGGACTTTGGAAAGGCGTGAGCCGAATAGCGAGGTTATTCGGCTCACAAAATGAGCCGAATAAATCCTGGACTGACTGAATAACAGCAGAGTTTTCACGCAGCCTTGATCGGCCCGCTCATTTGCCCATAACCCCCCTATCTGCTAGTGTCGCGCCGGTTTAACGTCAACCGGAAATCGCCGCCATGGCCCGCAAAAAAGCTGCACTGGATTTCGAACAATCCCTCGCCGACCTGCAAACATTGGTCGAACGTCTGGAGAACGGTGAATTGTCGCTGGAAGACTCGCTGACCGCTTTCGAGCAGGGCATCGGTCTGACCCGTGATTGCCAGGCAGCGCTGGCGCAAGCCGAGCAGAAGGTGCAAGTGCTGCTGGAGCGCGATGGCGAACTCGCCGAGGAACCCTTCGACGCGGAACAGCCAGAATGATTGCAGCGTATACGGCGACCAGCCAGGCCCGGGTCAATGCGGCGCTGGAAACCCTGTTCAATGCGCCGCTGCCGGAACTGGCGCGCCTTTACGAAGCCATGCGCTACAGCGTGATGAACGGTGGCAAACGCGTACGTCCGCTGCTGGCCTACGCGGCGTGCGAAGCCCTCGGCGGCAAGGCTGAACAAGCCAACGGCGCAGCTTGCGCGGTCGAGCTGATCCACGCTTATTCGCTGGTGCACGACGATTTGCCGGCCATGGACGATGACGATCTGCGTCGCGGCCAGCCGACCACCCACAAGAAATTCGATGAAGCCTGCGCGATTCTTGCCGGTGATGGTTTGCAGAGTCTGGCGTTCAGCGCCCTGCTCGACCCGCGCCTGAGCGATTGCAGCAGCGACACTCGCCTGCAAATGGTCACCGCGCTGGCGCATGCCGCCGGCCCGGCGGGTATGGTTGGCGGTCAGGCCATCGACCTTGGTTCGGTCGGCCTCAAACTCGACCAAAAAGCCCTCGAACAGATGCACCGGCACAAAACCGGCGCGCTGATCGAAGTCAGCGTCAAACTCGGCGCCCTGGCCAGCGGCCGTGCCGAGCCGGACGAACTGCGCGCCCTGCAGACTTACGCCCAGGCCATCGGCCTCGCCTTCCAGGTGCAGGACGACATCCTTGACGTCGAAAGCGATACCGAAACCCTCGGTAAACGCCAGGGCGCCGACATTGCCCGGGACAAGCCAACCTACCCGGCCCTGCTCGGTCTTGACGCGGCCAAAGCCTACGCGCTGGAACTGCGCGATCAGGCCCTGCACGCCCTGCGACCGTTTGACGCGGCAGCCGAGCCCTTGCGCGAGCTGGCCCGGTATATCGTCGAGCGTCGCAGCTGACGGCGAATCCGCCAAAAAAGACCAACGCGTGGGCAGGGGGCGATGCATCAGGTAAACTGCCGCATCTTCTATACCTATAACGATTCGCCTGATGCCCACGACGTTTCATGAGATTCCCCGCAAGCGCCCGACCACGCCCCTGCTCGACCGCGCGAACACGCCGGACGGCCTGCGCCGGTTAGGCGAAGCCGAGCTGGAAACCCTGGCCGATGAGTTGCGCCTGGAATTGCTCTACACGGTCGGTCAGACCGGTGGGCATTTCGGTGCAGGCCTGGGCGTGATCGAGCTGACCATCGCGTTGCATTACGTCTTCGACACGCCGGACGACCGTCTGCTGTGGGACGTTGGTCATCAGGCGTATCCGCACAAGATCCTTACCGGTCGCCGCGAGCGCATGGGCAGCCTGCGTCAGAAGGACGGCATCGCCGCTTTCCCGCGTCGGGCCGAGAGCGAGTACGACACCTTTGGCGTCGGCCACTCCAGCACCTCGATCAGCGCTGCGCTGGGCATGGCGATCGCCGCCCGCCTGCAGAACAGTGATCGCAAGGCAATCGCAGTGATCGGCGACGGTGCGTTGACCGCCGGTATGGCTTTCGAGGCGCTGAACCACGCGCCGGAAGTGAACGCCAACATGCTGGTGATCCTCAACGACAACGACATGTCGATCTCGCGCAACGTCGGCGGCCTGTCGAATTATCTGGCGAAGATCCTTTCCAGCCGCACTTACGCGAGCATGCGTGAAGGCAGCAAAAAAGTCCTGTCGCGCCTGCCCGGCGCCTGGGAAATCGCCCGTCGTACCGAAGAATATGCCAAAGGCATGCTGGTTCCCGGCACCCTGTTCGAAGAACTGGGCTGGAACTACATCGGCCCGATTGATGGCCACGACCTGCCGACCCTGATCGCCACGCTGCGCAACATGCGTGATCTCAAAGGCCCGCAGTTCCTGCACATCGTGACCAAGAAAGGCAAAGGCTTCGCCCCGGCGGAAGTCGACCCGATCGGTTACCACGCCATCACCAAACTGGAACCACTGGACGCCCCGGCCGCTGCGCCGAAGCAGGCCAGCGGGCCGAAGTATTCGGCGGTGTTCGGCGAGTGGTTGTGCGACATGGCGGCGGCTGATCCGCGCTTGGTCGGGATTACCCCGGCGATGAAGGAAGGCTCGGATCTGGTGGCGTTCAGCGAACGCTTCCCGCTGCGCTACTTCGACGTGGCGATTGCCGAGCAGCACGCGGTGACCTTCGCCGCCGGCATGGCCTGCGAAGGCGCAAAACCGGTGGTGGCAATCTACTCGACGTTCCTGCAGCGTGGTTACGATCAACTGGTGCATGACGTTGCGGTGCAAAACCTCGACGTGCTGTTCGCCATTGACCGTGCCGGTCTGGTCGGCGAAGACGGCCCGACCCACGCTGGCAGCTTCGACCTGTCGTACCTGCGCTGCATCCCGGGCATGGTCATCATGACCCCGAGCGATGAAAACGAACTGCGCAAAATGCTCACCACCGGCCACCTCTACAACGGCCCGGCGGCGGTGCGTTATCCACGTGGCAGTGGCCCGAATGCGACCATCGACAAAGATCTCGAACCGATAGAAATCGGTAAGGGCATCGTCCGTCGTCAGGGCAGCAAAGTCGCCCTGCTGGTGTTCGGCGTGCAACTGGCCGAAGCGCTGAAAGTCGCCGAGAAGCTGGACGCCACCGTGGTCGACATGCGTTTCGTCAAACCACTGGATGAAGCGCTGGTGCGCGAGATCGCCGGCAGCCACGAGTTGCTGGTCACCATCGAAGAAAACGCGATCATGGGCGGTGCCGGTGGCGCGGTCAGCGAGTTCCTGGCGCGGGAGAACATCCTCAAGTCGATGCTGCATCTGGGCTTGCCGGATGTTTACGTAGAGCACGCGAAACCGGCGCAGATGCTGGCGGAGTGTGGGCTGGATGAGGCCGGGATCGAAGCGTCGATTCGTCAGCGTCTGGAATTGCTCAACAAGTAAAAGCAATACCC